>NZ_JAZDCU010000011.1:0-193699 GCF_036324085.1 Pseudomonas auratipiscis | reverse complement strand
GGGGTATAGCGCAGTCCGGTAGCGCGCCTGCTTTGGGAGCAGGATGTCAGGAGTTCGAATCCCCTTACCCCGACCATATTCAGAGAAAAGGGCACCTTGAAAAAGGTGCCCTTTTTTCGTTTCTGCAGCCCTGAATAATTGCCTGCTACTATTTCGCTTTTGCAGGGAGCTGCGCCATGACCCTCAAGGCATCCGTTTACATTGCCACCAGCCTCGATGGCTTCATTGCCCGCGAGAGCGGTGAACTGGACTGGCTAATGGTCGCCACCACCTCCAGCGACGACCATGGCTATGCCGCTTATATGGCATCGGTCGATACCCTGGTGATGGGCCGTAATACCTACGAGAAAGTCCTCACCTTTGGCGAATGGCCGTATCCGCACAAGCGAGTCGTGGTGCTGAGCAGCACCCTGGGGGCGGCGCAAGGGATTGAAGTTCATCCAGGACCGATTGCCGACCTGATAGATCACCTGCGCGACACTGGCGCGAAAAGCCTGTACCTCGATGGTGGCCAGGTTGTGCAGAGCTTTTTGCGTGAGGGGCGGGTAGATGAACTGACCATCACCCGCATCCCCGTATTGCTTGGCAGCGGCATTCCGCTGTTTGGAGCACTGAGCAAAGATGTGGCGCTGCAGCACATGCGCAGCACCACCTTCGAGAACGGCTTTGTGCAGAGCACCTATCGAGTCATCAAATAGGGCTGCACGCAGCAGCCCCATCGCCAGCAAGACCGGCGCCCACAGGCAGGTATCAGTGCAGTTTCAGGCGTGGCTCGGTGCCACGGCCAATGCGGCTCCCCAACATCAGCATCAAGGTGCGGAAGGTGCCATACAGCGCCATCTGGTGCATGCGATACAGCGACACATAGAACATCCGCGCCAACCACCCTTCAAGCATTACGCTGCCGGTCAAATTGCCCATCAAGTTACCCACCGCCGAGAAGCGCGACAGCGATACCAGCGAGCCATAATCACGGTAGGCGTAGGTCGGCAAGGGCTTGCCCTCCAGGCGCGCCTTCAACGACTTGGCCAGCATCGATGCCTGCTGGTGAGCCGCCTGGGCCCGTGGCGGTACGTTGCGATCGCTACCCGGCTGCGGGCATGCCGCGCAGTCACCGAAGGCAAAGATATCGTCATCCAGGGTTGTTTGCAGGGTAGGGCGAACAACCAGCTGATTGATCCGGTTAGTCTCCAGGCCATCGATATCCTTGAGGAAGCCCGGCGCCCGAATTCCCGCCGCCCAAACTTTGAGGCTGGCCGGAATTACATCGCCATTGCTGGTTTTAAGCTCGGTCTCGGTTACTTCGCTGACCGACGCATTGGTCATGACGGTAACGCCGAGTTTTTCCAGCGTCTGGTGTACCGGCACACTGATACGTTCCGGCAACGCCGGCAGAACCCGCGGGCCTGCTTCGATCAAGGTGATGTGCATGTCCTTGGGCTGGATACGGTCCAGGCCATAGGCGGCCAGCTCGTGCGCGGCATGGTGCAACTCGGCGGCCAGCTCGACACCCGTGGCGCCAGCGCCAACAATTGCCACGCTGATGGTTTCATTCGCCTGATCCCCGGCATGAGCGCGCAGGTAATGGTTGAGCAACTGCTGATGAAAACGTTCGGCCTGTTTACGAGTATCCAGAAACAGGCAGTTCTGGGCGGCCCCGAGGGTGCCGAAGTCGTTGGTGTTACTGCCGACGGCGATCACCAGCGTGTCATAACCCAAGGTGCGCGCAGGCAGCAGCTCGCGGCCCTCTTCGTCGAGGGTTGCGGCGAGCTGGATTTGCTTGCTCTCGCGGTCCAGGCCACTCATGCGCCCGAGCTGGAACTGGAAATGATTCCACTTGGCCTGGGCCACGTAGTTCAGTTCGTCTTCCGAGGAGTTCAGCGAGCCGGCGGCTACTTCGTGCAGCAACGGCTTCCAGATGTGAGTCAGGTTGGCGTCGACCAGGGTAATGCTGGCGCTGCCCTTCTTGCCCAGGGTTTTACCCAGGCGGGTCGCCAGTTCCAGGCCGCCGGCGCCGCCGCCGACAATCACGATACGGTGAGTCATGGAGATATCTCATAAGGTTTACGGAATTCGGGTATTGAGTGATAGGCCGCGCAGGGCGGGCGTAGTGGGCGAGCGCAAGGCAGCTCATAGCACCAGGGTACTCAAAAGGCGGCTCAACAGACCCAGGCCAATCGTCACCAGCACCACCATACAAAGGAGCAGCCAGGGCCTGAAAGGCTTGCGCTCGACTTGATGCTGGGGTGCTTGCAGGTATTGATCGACACGACGTTGGTCTTCGGGATTCAGGCGGCTGGTCATGAGGGCCTCGTCAGGTAGACGCTGGTGACTGATTGGAAGCTACAGGTTCACTGTAGTTGTTTGCACAGGACCCAGGGCGCAGTCACGCAGCAGCTTTATGACGAATGATTGCGCTTTGTATCACCGCCGCGCAATTTATGCCATTGCGCGTTGGCAGGGGGCCATCTCAAAGGCTGATACCTACGTCGAAAACAATGCTGCGGCCAAGGTTGCCACGCAAGAAATCGGGCGCATCGGGATGAGCGAACAACACCCGGGCAAAGGTCGGTCCCACCAGCGAGAGTGAACGCCAGCCCTGGCGAAGGTATTCGGTCGGCGGCGGAAAGTGGCTGTTCAGATCGAGCACTTCGCGCTTGAGGCTGGCGAAAGCAATGATGTCCAGTTCGCTCAGATCCAGCCCACGCTCCTGATAGTTATGCGCCTTTTTGCGCAAAGTCGGCGCCAAACGCTGCAGTAGCTCCTGGGCACTGATGCGCCGTGGCCGCGCTTCGCGGCGCACCAACTGGCTCAAGGAAAAAGCACTGCGTCGCCGTTGCAGCTCCTCGCGCCACTCATCATTGAGCCTTCGACCTTCATCGAGCACGAAAAAAACTTCAAACGCTGCATCGCGAAACAGCACGTCGGGCGGCTCTTGCCCAGCAGGGCTGAAGTCTTCGCTACGGTAAGGAATATTCAACCCTTGCAGCAGGCGTTGGCATACCCAACGCTCACGTTCCCACTTACGGGCATTGGATAAGAACGCATTGGCTTGTTCGGCCTGAATGGTTAGCAGGCGCAGGTAATCTGAGTCATCCATGAGGACAAGCTTAGCGTTCTATTGTGTCTTCATGAATAAAGTCTGGCGTAATCGACTCCCTTGGCAACCATTCACTATAAGGCCGAAAGCGACGTCGAAACGTCGCTAGCTGGTTTCAGTGCTGGTCAGTGCACTGGCTCGACACGTTTTTTACCAAGCGCGGAGCCAGCGACGTGCTCCTCATCGGTGTCCACAATCGGCACCTCTTTACCTTCGCAGTCGTACAACTTGCCCTCGCGGAAAAAATCACCCTCGTTGAGACCGGCAATATCGCGATAGCGCAAGGTGCGCTCGCTGGCGGCGACGAACACCGACTGCTGGTCAGAGTTGCCGGCACGCACATGGTTGAACAACAGGTTGAGCAGAATGGCCATGATCGCGGCCGAGCTGATGCCCGAGTGGAAAATGGTCTCGAACCACACCGGGAAGTGCTGATAGAAGCTAGGCGCGGCGATGGGAATCATGCCGAAGCCAATCGAGGTGGCGACGATGATCAGGTTCATGTTGTTGCGATAGTCCACCTGCGCCAACGTACGGATACCACTGGCTGCAACCGTACCGAACAACACCAGACCGGCACCACCGAGTACAGCAGTGGGAACGGCGGCAACCAGTCGCCCCATCACGGGCAGTAAACCGAGGGTCACCAGAATCATCCCGGCTGACGCCACCACGTAACGGCTTTTCACACCGGTCACGGCCACCAGGCCAACGTTCTGGGCAAAGGCACTCTGGGTGAAAGAACCTACCAGCGGCGCCAGTGCGCTGGAAATCATGTCTGCCCGCAGGCCGTTACCCAGGCGTTTGGAGTCGACCTTGGTGTCGATGATTTCGCCCACGGCGAGAATGTCTGCCGAGGTCTCGACCATGGTCACGATAATCACGATCAGCATCGACAAGATGGCGGCGATTTGAAATTGCGGCGCGCCAAAGTGCAGAACCTCGGGCATTGCTACCCACGGGCCTTGAAGCGCCTGGGAAAAGTCGGCCATGCCCAGGGTCATCGCGGCCAGCGTGCCGATGACAATCGCAAGCAGGATCGACAGGCGCGAGATGCTGGCGCTGCCCAGCTTGCTCAACAACAGTACGGTGACCAGCGTGAATGCCGCCAGGGAAATGTTCGCCGTGCTGCCAAAGTCTGCGGCCTGGCTGTTGCCGCCCATGGCCCAGCGCGCCGTGACCGGCATCAGCGTCAGGCCGATGGTGGTGATAACAATGCCCGTCACCAGCGGCGGAAAGAATTTGATGATGCGCGAAAACAGCGGCGTAATCAGCAGGCCGATCAACGACGATACGATCACCGCCCCGAACACCACCGACAAACCGCCCGTGCCGTCACCGCCAATAATCGTGACCATGGTCGCCACGCCGGCGAACGACACGCCCTGAACCAGCGGAAGGCGACAGCCGAAGAAAGGAATACCGAGGGTTTGCAGCAACGTAGCCAAGCCGCCAGCGAACAGCGAAGCGGCGATCAGCAGGCCAACCTCGGCAGAGGAAAGGCCCGCCGCCTGACCAATAATCAAGGGTACCGCAATGATTCCTCCATACATCGTCAGCACATGCTGAAGGCCGTAGGCCAGGTTGGCGCCCACGCCGAGGTTCTCGTCTTCGGGACGAGTTGAAGCAGTAGAAGTCATGGTGAGTAGCTCGCTTTTGTTATTTTGATGCGTCTAACAGCACGGTTTCAGTCGCAGTCGATGGTTTGCAGGGTGAATCAATTACAGTGGCCGAGCCGTAGCACTCCATACGCAGCGCAACGGCTTGAGGGGATTACTCGCCGCTGACCAACTGACGGGCCAGCTGATTGTGACGCTCCAGCACCAGCGGCAGGTCGACGGTGGTGATGCGTCCGTCCTTGACCACCACACGGCCGTTGATCACGCTGGTATCAACGTGCGTGGGGGTGCAGAACACCAACGCCGCCAGCGGATCGTGAAGCGCGCCGGCATAGGCCAGGTGGCCCAGGTCGAAAGCGACGAAGTCGGCTACCATGCCAGGGCTCAGCGCACCGATATCATTACGGTTGAGGACCTTGGCGCCGCCCAGGGTGGCGATCTCCAGCGCTTCGCGTGCGGTCATGGCGTCGGGCCCAAAGCCAACGCGTTGCAGCAGCAGGGCCTGGCGTACTTCACCGATCATGCTGGCGCCATCGTTGGAGGCTGAACCGTCGACGCCGAGGCCAACCGGTACGCCGTGGTCGCGCATCTTGCGAATCGGCGCGATACCCGAGGCCAGGCGCATGTTCGAGCATGGGCAGTGAGCTACACCGGTGCCGGTGCGAGCGAACAACTCGATACCGTGCTGGTCGAGCTGCACACAGTGGGCGTGCCATACGTCATGGCCGACCCAACCCAGGTCCTCGGCGTACTCGGCAGGGGTCATGCCGAATTTCTCGCGGCTGTAGGCGATGTCGTTGACGTTTTCCGCAAGGTGGGTGTGCATCGACACCCCGTAGTTACGCGCCAGCACCGCGGCTTCGCGCATCAAGTCACGGCTTACCGAAAACGGCGAGCAGGGCGCCACCACTACGCGCAGCATCGAACCATGGCTGGCGTCGTGGTAGTCCTCGATCAGGCGCTGCGACTCCTTGAGAATATCGCTTTCCTTCTCTACTACCGAATCCGGCGGCAGGCCGCCCTGGCTACGGCCAACGCTCATGCTGCCGCGCGCGGCGTGGAAGCGCATGCCGATTTCCTCGGCGGCATGGATGCTGTCGTCGAGCTTGCAGCCGTTGGGGTAGATATACAGGTGGTCGCTGGAGGTGGTGCAACCCGAGAGAATCAACTCGGCCATCGCTGTTTGCGTCGACACCGAAATCATCTCCGGCGTCAGTCGTGCCCAGATCGGATAGAGGTTGTTCAGCCAATTGAACAGCTCGCCGTCCTGGGCAGACGGCACCACGCGAGTGAGGCTCTGGTACATGTGGTGGTGGGTGTTGACCAGGCCTGGAATGACCACTTTGCCGGTCATGTCCAAAATCACATCGGCGTGCTGCGGCAGCTCGTCGCTTGGGCCGACCTGTTTGATTACGTTGTCTTCGATGAACATACCGCCGCGTTTGATTTCGCGGCGCTGGCCATCCATGGTCACCAGAAGTTCGGCGTTCTTGACCAGTAAAGTCTTGGGCATGGGGATTCCTCTCCTGTGGGGAGTCTGGTTTTCAGCTGGATTTTTAATCGGCACCCGATCTGCGACATGAGCAACGCTCGCGGCATCCGGTGCGGTGTCGAATCAGTGAATTGCCTGGCGCATCAGCAAATAATCGCCCGCCTGGGTATTGCCCTCGATGGGGGCATCAACCAAGGGGTCGAAAAGGCGTTGGGCGGCGTTCTTGGCGAACGAGATAATGGCGAACTCATTGCTGAGGCGATTACTGGAGCAAGTATCGCAGTCAGTGGCGTGCGGCATTTGGGGGTGATGCTCGATAAGCTCGAGCTGCTGTGGGTGTTGCATGGCATTAACCGTCGCAATACGCACCGGCGATTACCGATGTCGTAGGCGTCGAATAATGTAAGCAGAATTATTTGTTTTTGTATACATGAAATCACGCGTTGCGCTTGAGGCTATCCACGCACGGCTGCCCGCCAGTGCGATGACGAACCCGTCCGCGCAAGCGGCACAGGCTGCTGCGTAGCGGTGTAGACTCCCAGCAAAGACGTTGCTGAAGGCTTCATTACCGTGATCGATGCACAAGTGCTGTCTGACCTCAGCCTGACCCTGGGTTGGGGCGGCTATGTTGTATTGCTGCTGTGGGCGGTGGCGCGTACGGGCTGGGTGGAGCTGTTCACCGACAGCCGGCGCCAGCACTTGCTGTTCGGCGCGGTGTTCGCGTTGTTCGCGCTGTGGCTGGTGCGCCGCGATTTCGACAACGGCGTGTCGTATCACTTCATCGGCTTGACCGCCGTCACCTTGCTGCTGGATTGGCCGCTGGCGATTGTGGCCGGACTGCTGGCCCAGGTCGGGCTCATTTTGATGGGCCGTCAGGACCTTGCCGCCATGGGTGTCAACGGCCTGCTGTTTATCGGCCTGCCGGTGCTGGTGACCGAGGTGTGCGCCATTCTGGTCGAGCGCGCGCAGCCGAAAAACCTCTTCGTGTACATATTCTGTTCGGGATTTTTCGCCGCAGCCCTGGCGGCACTGCTGTGCCTGCTGATCGGGCTGGGCTTGCTATGGATCGACGGGCGCTTTGTGATGCCGGAGTGGATCGAAGACTTTATCGGCTATCTGTGGCTGATCATTTTTCCCGAAGCCTTTATCAATGGCATGGTGGTCAGCGCCCTGGTGGTGTTTTGCCCGGAGTGGCTGGAAACCTTCAACCGCACCCGCTACCTGCAAGCACCCTGGAAGGACGACGACGCCGGGCGTTGAATCAGTGGTGGGCGCGGGGATCTAGCTCGCCGGAAAACAGCTCATCTTCTGCCTCGGGGGCCACCGGGATTTTATGCTCTTCAGCCGCCCAGGCACCGAGATCGATCAGCTTGCAGCGATCGGAACAGAAGGGCCGGAAGGTGCTGGCGGCGTTCCATTCAACAGGGGCGCCACAGGTCGGGCATTCTACGGTCATCGGTTGGCTCATGCTTGGCCTCCTCGCAAAGTCAGGTAAAAGTTGTGCAGGCGGTCGACCTGCGAATGCAGCCAGGTCAGGTCGCGGTCATTGACCAGCACATCGTGGGCGTGGCGCAGGCGCTCTTCGCGGCTGGCCTGGGCCTTGAGAATGGCCTGCACCTGCTCGGGGCTGGTTTGATCGCGCAACAGCGTGCGCTGAATTTGCAGCTCTTGCGGCGCATCGATCACCAACAAACGTTGGGTGCGTTGAAACTGACCCGACTCCACCATCAGCGGCGAAACGAACACCGCATAAGGCGACTCAGCCTTGGCCAGGTAACTGAAAATCTCCTGACCGATCAACGGATGCAGCAGGGCTTCCAGCCAGCGCCGTTGCTCCGGATCGCTGAAGATCAGTTGGCGCAGCGCCGCGCGATCGAGTTGCCCATCTTCCAGCAACACACCCGGGCCGAAGCGCTCGACAATACTGGCCAATGCCGGACGTCCCGGCTCCACCACCCAGCGCGCAGCCTGATCGGCATCCACCAGATGCACGCCCAGTTCGACAAAGCGCTGGGCGGCAGCGCTCTTGCCGCTGCCGATGCCGCCAGTGAGGCCAAGAATCCACGGAGTGAAAGCAGCGGTGGTCATCACATTCCAGAGAGTTTCAGATAAGAAGTGGTTATTTGACCACCCCAGAGCAGTGCGATCCAGCCCGCGATGGCCAGATAAGGACCAAAGGGGATCGGCGTGCTGGCCTTCTCGCCCTTGAAACGCAGCATAATCAGCCCGATTACCGCGCCCAGCACCGACGACAACAGCAGCGTAAGCGGCAAAATCTGCCAGCCGCCCCAGGCGCCGATCAGTGCCAGCAACTTGAAATCGCCATAGCCCATGCCTTCCTTGCCGGTGATGATCTTGAACAGCCAGAACACCGACCACAGGCTCAAGTAGCCCCCGACCGCACCCCACAAGGCATCTTCAAGCGGCACGAAAAGCTCGAACGCATTAACGATCAGTCCAAGCCATAGCAGCGGCAGCACTAGGGCATCGGGCAACAGTCGGTGCTGCATGTCGATAAGGCTCATCGACAACAGCCCCCAACTGAACACCATCAATGCCAGTGCGGCAATGCTCGCGCCCAGGTGCCAGGCGGCGAACACCGTCAAACCCGCACACAGCACCTCCACCAGCGGATAGCGAACACTGATGGCGCTTTGGCAACTGCTGCAGCGTCCGCGCAGCAGCAAATAACTCAGCAACGGAATATTTTCCCAAGCGCGAATGCGATGCCCGCAGTGCGGACAGTGAGAGGCGGGCAGAATCAGATCGTAGCGCTCGGCCGGTTCTTCGCTGGGCAAATCCAGCACCTCGCGTGCTTCCGCCTGCCATTGCTGTTGCAGCATGATCGGCAAGCGATGCACCAGCACATTGAGAAAGCTGCCGACAATCAGCCCCAGAACCAGGGCAAGGCACAGATAAAACAGCGGCTGGCTGGCCAGCGTATCCATCAAGTCCATGTTCAGATCACACTACCCAACTGAAAGATTGGCAGGTACATGGCGATCACCAGGCTGCCCACCAGCACCCCGAGAATCAACACGATCATAGGTTCGAGCAGGCTGGCCAGGTTGTCGAGCGAGCGTTCGACCGCGCTTTCATAATGGCTGGCGACTCTGGCGAGCATATCGTCCAGCGTGCCGCCTGTCTCGCCAATGGCGCACATCTGTTGCATCAAGCGCGGAAACACCTCACTGCCCGCCATCGCCCCACTCAACGACTGCCCACCGGCCAGATGCTTGCGCAGGCGCAGCACCGCTTGCTCATACAACGGATTGCCACAGGCACCGGCCACCGGCCCCAACGCCTCCACCAATGGCACCCCGGCGGCAAACGACGTCGACAGCGTGCGAGCAAAACGCGCTAATGCCGCGTTGCTCAACAACGCCCCCAGCACCGGCAGCTTCAGCGCCAAGCGCAAACAGCCAAGACGAAACCCCGGTTGCCGCCGATACGCCTGACGCAACGCCCATAGCCCGGCGACCGCACACAGCAACAACCAACCCAGGTAACGCCCCAACCAGTCAGACAAGGCGATTACACCCCGCGTAAACGCCGGTAGCTCTGCACCAAAACCACTGAACATCGCCTGAAACTGCGGCACAACCTCCAGCAACAACAAGCTGGAAACCCCCAACCCCGTCAGCAGCACAATCAGCGGATAGGTCATGGCCTTTTTCAACCGAGCAGCCATAGCCTGCCGCTGCTCCTGCAAGCGGGCAACGTGTTCGAGCACGCTCTCCAGGCTGCCGGACTGCTCCCCGGTGGCCACCAGATTGCAGTACAGCGCATCGAAGTAACGAGGATGTTTGCGCAAGGCATCCGCCAGATTGGCGCCGGCGCCAATATCCGTTTTAAGCGCTGCTATCAGAGTGATCAGCGCCGCGTTACTGCTGCTTTGCGCGATCACCTCAAGCGCCTGCAACAGCGCCACACCCGAACAAATCAAACTGGCAAGCTGGCGACTGAACTGACACAACTCACCAGTACCCAATGTGCTACGCCTGCGCCAAAGCCTGGCATGCACCCGCTCGACCCTTACCGGCCGAATACCGCGTTTACGTAACCCTGCGCGCAGCAGGGCAGGGCTGCGCTCGCGGCATTCACCGCTTATCCGCGCCCCTTGTGCCGTGGTGCCTTGCCAGTGGTAGCTATAGGTTTTTTCGGTCATCGCGACATCCTTGCTGCGTGGCCCGCACAAACCCCGAAACAGCTTCGAGGCCGGTGCAGCGAGCAGAGCTGCCCGCTGCTCACTAGAGTAGTCGAGCCGGCATCAACGAATAACCGGCGCAGGGTGACAAAAGGTGTCTATTCGGGCCTACTGGCGCGTCTGTTGGCGGCCGGCCCTGAACGCCACCGACCGGAACTGAAATTGCGAGGAACAACGTCCATGAAAGGGCAACGCGGCATTACCTTGATCGAACTGATGATCGTCGTAGCAATCATCGGCATCCTGGCGACCATCGCCTTACCCATGTACACCAACCACCAGGTACGCACCAAAGCCACCGCTGCCCTGGTGGAAATCTCCGCCTTGAAAACCCCGTTCGATGTACGCATCAACCAAGGCAAAGACATCACCGACGTAACCGCCCTGGGCGGCCAGGCCACTACCAGCAACTGCGCCATCACCGCCACCGGCACCGCAGCCACAGGCGTGGGCAGCATCGTCTGCACCCTGGTCGACGCCCCGGCCACCGCCGCCGGCAAAACCCTCAGCCTGACCCGCTCGGCCACAGGCTGGGCCTGCACCAGCACCCTGGAAGAAGACCTCGCCCCGGCTGGCTGCAAACCAGCAGAAAGCGCCGCGCAGAAGTGATCAATACCTGTTATTAAACAGTGAATTGCGCAAGCGACCCGGCAGTGGTAGCGTTGGTGCCACGCCGGTGTAGCTCAGTCGGTAGAGCAGCGCACTCGTAACGCGAAGGTCGCAGGTTCGATTCCTGTCTCCGGCACCAGTTCAGGTTCCAGCGAAGGCTACAAAAATCTCTGGAACCCCCGTAAAACCCGCCTTTTGGCGGTTTTTTTCGTTATGGCGTTGCATCGGAATCCGACAGCTGCCAGCCGATATAGGGGTAGCGTTCCTTACCCGTCGTACACTGCTTCTGCATGGAGCAGTTTGGCAGCCAGAGAACCAGTAGGAGTGCAGCAACATGCCGTCTTCCACCGAAGAATGCCTGCGGCTCAGTAGCTGATCCGCAGGGCATCGGTATTCATCCGATGCAGCGATGTAGATAAAGTCCTGCTTGCCGAATCGGCCTTGCGCTTTGCTGCTTGATGTCAGCGGCTTCGGTACAAAAGTGAGGATCCCGGCCTGCTCGCAAGCAAGAATTTCCGAACCTTTGAAAAAGCCTCGATCGGCTACCACTGTCAGCGACTCAGCATGAATTTCTTCGCGTGCCTGGTTCGCCATATTGCTCAGCTGCGTTCGGTCATTGCCAATATTGGTGGCTTCATGGGTAAGGATCAGATGGTGTTTGTCATCGACTGCTGTCTGTACGTTGTAGCCAACCGTGCCAGTACCTCGGCCACTCGTGGCCATTGAGCGTGTATCAGGATCGGTAAGAGAGATTTGCTGATCTGGGCTGGCGTGAAGTTGCGCTTCAATGTCCTTGAGCTTCGTCATCTGCTGTTTCAGCTTTTCGATTTTGTCTTTCAACCGCTCAGTCTTGGCTCCGGTCCGGCCACTTCCGGCACTGCCCGATCCGCCGAATCCATCGCCGCAAGATAGCGGTAAATGCTCTGCTCGATCTGCTGCATGCGCGCCTTGATCTTGCCTTGTGTGAAGTTGCGGTCGCGGTTATTCACGGCTTTGAATTTGCTACTTGAAGTCGGGAGCCAACCGACCCGTTAGCCACATCAGCTCGACCTTGCGCTGTGTCTCGCGCTCAAGCCGGTGGCAGGACTGAATCCGATTGAGATAGCCATAGATCCGCTACGATCCCGACGATCAGAAGGTTAGGCAATCGCAGGTCTTTTCACACAGCCTGGACCAAAGCGGCCGTTGGTTTAGATCGGCTAAAAGCCAAGAGCCGCCCCTTGGACGGTATCTGCCAAGGGGGGCGATTCAGAGCGCTCTGAAATGTCCGACTAGAGATTAGTTCTCATAGCGCAGCGTAACGGCAAAGTTGCGGGGTTCACCGTAATAGTTGCCAGTGTTCTGACTGAAAATCGCGGTGTAGTACTTCTCGTCGAAAATGTTGTTGAGGTTCAGTTGAACGCTCAGGTTATGGTCAATCCGGAAGTTGGCGTTCAAGTCCACCAGGTTGTAGGCGCTCTGGGAAATATCATTCAGGTACAGCTTGCTCTGATGGTAAAGGTTGGCACCCACTCGCCATTGATCGAACCCGCCGGGCAGTTGATAGGTGGTGGCGGCCTTGAACAGTCGCTGTGGCGAGTTCTCAGTGCCATAGGTGTCGCCCTTGTTGCTACCGGCGACGTATTGCGGATGACTGTAGGTGTAGCCCATCGACGCATTCCAACCGGGCATCAATTCACCTGAAACCTCTGCATCGAACCCGCGGTTTCGCACCTTGGCACCCTTGGTGTAGCACCGCGCATCGCGCGAGGGCCCGCACACGCGCCCTGCCTCGGGCACCACCTGTGGTAGGCCGGTCTGATCCACCTGGAACAGCGCGAGGGCGGTATTCAAACGACCATCGAGCAGCTCGCTCTTCACGCCGACCTCGTAGTTGCTGCCGGTCGTCGGCTCCAGCAATTTGTTGTCGACACTGTAGTTGCTTTGCATCTTGTAGATCTCGGTATAGCTGGCGTAGACCGAGGTGTTGTCCGTGAGGTCGTAGACGATACCGCCGTAGGGAATGACCTTGCGATTTTCCTTGAACCGATCGGTTTCCCACGGACCTTGGGTGTCATAGTCGACCCAGCTCAAGCGGCTGCCGAGGATGACGTGCAGATCGTCCATCGGATTGAGGCGCGTGGCGACGTAGACCCCCTTGTCCTTACGCACATGTCGGCTGTGCGTCAGGTTGCCCACTATCTGCGGCTTGGGGAACTTCGAGGTGTCGAAGTCCAAGATGTCGACTGTAGGATTCACACTGGCTGAGCCAGTGACGTACTGCAGCCTGTCGCGGCGCATGTTGGTCCCTATCACCACTTCATGCTTGCGCCCCAGCAGGGTGAATGCGCCGTTGAGCGCCGCGTCGAGGTTGACCTGCTCGTCATCGTAACGGGCGCTGTTCGGCCAATACCGCATCGTCGAATCCGTCTCGTTGGTGTGATAGCCAACCTGTGCGAGAAAGTCGGCGTTGGACCAGATCAGGTTGGTAGCGACGGTGAGGTTCCAGTCTTCGTTGAAGCGGTGCTTGATATCGGCGAAGACGTTGCGGTTGGTCTTGTCCAGGTAGGCCCAATTGCCGGCGAACGACTTCGCGCGCGAGAAGTTGTACGAGCTACCGTCCAGGTGGGTGGGCAAACCACCCCAGTCGTAGCCATTGTTGTTGTCCTGCTGGAAGGATGCACCCACCGCGACCGTGGTCGCGTCGCTCAGGTCTGCTTCGCCGATGGCGTAGAACAGCTGGTTGTCCTTGCCAGCGTAGTCCTGGTAGCTGTTTTTCGTGTTGTACATCAGCACCGTGCGGCCACGCAGAGTGCCCTCAGCGTTCAGCGGGCCGCCGACATCGAGCTGGGTGCGGTAGTTGTCCCACGAGCCTGCGCCGATTTCCGCCTTGAGCTGGTAATCACGCGTCGGTCGCTTGCGCACCATGTTGATCGCCGCAGACGGGTTACCTGCCCCTTGCATCAGGCCGTTTGCGCCCCGGACGATTTCCACCCGGTCGTAGATGGCCATGTTGTTCACGGACATGACGTCCATTGAGAAACTTTCGGTGACACTGCTCGGCAGGCCATCGAACTGCAGGTCGTCGACCTGAAACCCGCGTGAGTAGTACAGCGGGCGCTCTGTGCCGAACCCTTTGACCGTGCTGATGCCCGTCGCGGCCTTGGCAACGTCTTCCAGCGACTGCATGTTCTGGTCGTCCATCTGCTGGCGCGTGACGACACTGACGGACTGGGGCGTTTCTCGCGGCGAGAGTCCCAACCGGGTTGCGGTACTGGTGAGGCCAGTTGTGTAGGAACCGGTGCCTTCAGTGGTCGTGCCCAAGCCTTGTCCGTTAATGCTGGTCGCGTCCAGCTGCATCGCTGAATCGGACTCGACATGGGTGGTCAGCACATAACGGTTTTCAATGTGCAGTACGTGTAGCGAATGGTCAGCCAAGAGTCGCGCAAACCCTTGCTCGACGCTGAGCCGCCCTCTCAACCCATCTGTTTCGAGCCCTTGCGTCAGTGTCGCGTTGAACGACAGCAACACGCCGGATTCCTTGGCGAACCTGTTGAGTGCCGGCCCGAGCGGCCCGGAGGGAATATTGTAGTCGCGCACAGCCTGTTCGGCATGGGCCGATGCAGCAGGTGAGAACAAGGGGTACAGCAACCCCGCATGGATTGACATTGCCCCGCCCAGCAGCAGGGGAGTAATGAGTGTGCGACGTGCTTTGGGGCGGTGTACGATGCGCGGCATGACGGCTCCTTTCAATGCCGGGAAGGGCGTTATGTAAAAGAGCTCGTACGAGAGAAGCCAAACCGACAATGGTCGGCAGATTTTTTATCCGAGCGATGTGAGCGTTACCCAGTAGCGCGTGCGGGTCTCGATTTTCAGCTTCAATGCCTGTGCGATGGCGGCCAGGACGCTATCGCTATCGTCCAGCGGATAAACCCCGGAAAGGCGCAAGCCTGCAATATCGTTGCTGCACCGCAGAAAGCCGGGGCGATAGCGTTGAAGCTCGGCGAGTGCTCGGTCGAGGCGCCAACCATCGAAAACCAGACGGCCTACATTCCACTCGGTCATTCCCAGGTCGGCGATGCTGGGCTCGGGCAGGACACCGTTATCGAAGGCCAGGCTCATCCCCGCATTCACCTTGACCGCTTGGCGGGTCGCAGCGTTGCGCACTTCGACGGCGTGCTCGACTACCACCAACTTGGTGTGGTCTGGAAACAGTCGTACATCGAAGCGGGTACCCAGCGGACGCATGGCACCATGGGGGCTGCGGACCCACATTGGACGTGGATCGGCTGCCGTCTCGACAAATATCTCCCCCTCCCGCAGCGTAATCAGGCGCTGCTCGGTGTTGTACTGGATGTCTACCGCAGAGCGTGTATTGAGTGACAAGCGCGTGCCATCGTCCAAGGTGATCCGACGGCGCTCGCCCGTTTCGGTCCGCGTATCGGCGAGCCATATGGGAGCATTGCGACAGCCTGTCCAGGCAACCCCGGAGGCGCCGAGCGCGAGCATAAGCCCCTTGAGCACGGTGCGCCGCGCAGGTTCGATCGCACCTGCTGCAAGCGCATGCCGTGCCAAGGGGCCGGATACACCATGAAAGCTTGTCTGGAGCTGCTCCAGCTGTATCCAGGCCCAGCCATTCACGGTATCCGCGTCACACCATGCTTGCCATTGTGCCTGGGTAACTGCGCAACGTGGGTTGCCGCAAAGCCTCGCGTGCCATTGGGCTGCCTCTTTCAAGGCCTGGCGTTGACTGGCTGGGTTCACAACTGCGCGTCAAAAGCGAACAGCAGGCAATGCTCGGTGGCCTTTGCCATGTACTTCGTGACGGAGCTCACCGAGATGCCGAGTTGCTCGGCCACCTGCGAATAGGTCAAACCATCGAGTTGCACGTATAAAAAAGCCTGGCGCGCCTTGTTGCCGAGCCCGTCGAGCATGGCATCCAGTTGCATGAGTGTTTCCAGCATGAGCAGGCGTTCTTCGGGGGAACATTCCTCCAGTGCCGGTTGGCGAGCCAGGAAATCCAGGTAAGCCTGCTCCAGGTTTCGCCTACGCAGTTGGTCGATCATCACACGCCTGGCCACAGTAGCGAGGTAGCTACGTGGTTCACGTGGTGCCTGCCTGATTGCACTGCTGATCAAGCGTACGAACGTGTCCTGCGTAATATCAGCGGCCCGATCATTGTCGCCAAGGCGTCTGCGGATCCAGCTGTGTAACCACTGTGCATGATCCCGGTAGAGGTCATGAACTGCTTCGCGATGGAAGGTGGTGGGAGGGTGCGCGTAGGACACCGAGTGCTTCCTGCTCTAGATGTGAATGTGAATTAATCGCGATTATAAGAAAAGCCCGGATCTTTGCAATCCGTACTGATCGCTTCAGGAGAATTTAGTTGTGTTGCATCGACCGGTTGAATCCACAGCCAAAAGCAGACAGAGATGGACGACTCATCTTCACATCCGTAGGCTCGCGCTACCTGAGACATCGGCTATCTTGCAACCGGAGCCTGCTTTGAACACAAGGACTGTGAAATTTGCCTCCCATGGATATTCAGTAATACCCAGACTCATTTGTGAACAAGAACTGGCGTTTACACAAGAGCTGGTCACCGACCTGGTTGATCGCTATCGGGGCAGTGAGCCGACAGCATTGTCTGTTGGAGTCGCCATTAGCGACGTTAGCCGGCAACATCCACAGCGCAATCCAGACATTGAACCAGATCGATGGAAGCTCGAGCCCTTCATCATCGGCGACCTCCTCGCTCTGGACTCCCGTTTTGCGCGACTACTCTCCCAGCAGTCCATCTGGACCTGCGTCGCCGAACTACTCGAGTGTGCACCCAGCGATCTGCGCTTTCACTTCTGCAATCTCACACGCAAACCCAGCGAGATAGGTCCCGCCATTGGGTGGCATCGGGACGCTGAAAATAAATACTTCGCCAGCCATGATGGACGCACTTTGCGGTTACTGATCCCGCTTCAGTTCATGTCTGCTCGCAATGGCGGCACAGCAGTAGTTCCTGGTTCCCACATTCAAATCGACACCCCTATAGACGCCGCGTTTTGCCCTGAAGTAGTGCCCGGCGCTTGCCTGGCACTGCACTCAGGCACTCTGCACGGCGGTTCACCTAATCGTAGTGAGCAGGAACGAGACGTTATCGTTATCCAGTTTGGTGTGTGTTCATCTACTCTTCGTTACCAAGCTAACGAAACATTGTCCCTATCGACGCGAGAAGATCTTTTAGCCTTTCACCAAGACACTTTAGAGAGACGGATTGTGGATTTCTGAGCGTCAGCTATGGGCCGTTTTCTGCCCGTAACCCAAGGCAGAAAACGCCCCAGAGCGGCCTGTTATGACAGACAAAAATCGGTCGAGACGAACCTGGAACTGCGTCTGTAATCTGCGGAAATTTCACTCAACTGCTGCTGGCGTACGGTTGTCTACATATCGGCCGGCTCAGATCAAAGCGAGAAAGGATCTCACATGAACTTCGGTGTGATTGCTACAACCGTTTTTTCCTTGGCCGTCCTCAATGGAGCCTACGCGGAGAACAACAAAGACAGAGTATTTGTCGAGGCTCGATGGTATACAGAGGCGTATGTAAAACAGAGCCTCGCCAACATCAACCCGCGTTTATTATCCGCAGCTTTTCCACCGATGGCTAACTATTTTTTCGCTGCGGACACCCCTGGACTTCGACCAGAAGGTGAAAATTTGCTGAAAAAAGAAGTCTGGTCTATTGAGGGTGGCTTTGTGCGGTGGCCCCCCAAGAAGGATGGCAAAACGCTCAAGACGCAGTGGGATGATATGTGTGTGACTCTGAGTGCCCGGGGACTCAAGGGTTTGTATTATGAAGCAAGGCTAAGGTCGCGCTTAACTACACCGAAGGATCTTGTGATATCCAGGATTGAGACGGGAGAGCTGGTTTCTGCGCCGTCGAGCTTAGATGCAACCAGGGGGCGGGACAGAGGATATGAAGTTATTAAAGTAATTCCTCCTCGGGGAGAGGGGAAAATGCGCTGTAATATCTATAAAACAATGAGACGTGGCTATGTAAGGTACGACATTTCCGTAGTGCTTATTGCACCGGTTGCTTACCTGAAGCCACCAAACAGGCAAGCCGTACGATAGTAATCATCAGCGCAATCAATGAAACACCCTGAGCAGAGTGTTCGCGGGAGGACGAAGCAGGATTTCGTGAAAGAAAGCTGAGGCCGCTTTGCAGCGTGCTTTTCCTCAGCGAGGGTAGCGAAGCTGGAGAACGCGACCATAGCTGACTGGCCACTGTTGGCTGCATGGACTCAACCGGTGGCCAGCTTTTTGAGTCGGAAGCAGCCATTGGCGAAGTGCAGCAATGGTCCGATCGCTGTCTTAGGTAAGGGTTATTGGGCAGAAGCACCCATCTAAAAGCCACTTCGAACACGATCCGCCAATTGCTCCGCTCAAATGACACCAAACGCGCAATTAATGAAAAACCCTCACTAGTGCAATGAAAATCCGCCAAAAATAGGAAAATTAATTACCAATAGACTGACAGGCATACCAACCTGAGCACCCGCATATGTCTGCCTATGAATCCCTTACCCAAGCCGCTTCTTCCACGAAGGGGGTTGGGCTGAGCATTGCCATCTTGGCCTCTGCGGCCTTTCTCATCGTAACGACCGAGTTTCTGATCGTGGGTTTGCTGCCTGCCCTTGCCAGAGATCTTGGTATTTCAATCTCTGTGGCAGGGCAGTTGGTTACCCTATTTGCCTTCACAGTAATGATCTTTGGCCCACCCCTGACGGCTGCGCTTTCTCACCTCGATCGGAAAAAACTATTTATCTCGATCCTGCTGATCTTCGCCGCAGCAAACGCCTTAGCGGCCGTGTCCGACAGCTTTTGGCTCCTCGCTGTCGCCCGTGTGGTGCCTGCTTTAGCGCTACCGGTTTTCTGGGGAACGGCCAGTGAAACGGCTGGACAGCTGGCGGGCCCACAGCGATCTGGCCAAGCTATCTCGAAAGTGTACCTGGGCATCTCGGCGGCAATGCTGTTCGGTATTCCAGTGGGCACAGTTGTGTCGAATGCGATTGGCTGGCGAGGTGCGTTTTGGTTGCTGGCAGGTTTGTCGCTGATCATGGCGATTGCGATGTCGGTGTACATGCCCACTGTCGCTCGCACTGCGAAGGTGGATTTTTTAAAGCAAGCACGCATCTTCAAAGAGCCCTATTTCCTTGCCAATGTGTTCCTTTCGGTGGTGGTTTTTACAGCCATGTTCACCGCTTACACCTACCTGGCCGATGTCCTTGAGCGAATGGCAGGTGTGGCGCCGGAGCATGTCGGATGGTGGCTGATGGCATTTGGCGCAATTGGCCTGGTCGGTAACTGGATCGGTGGCAAGGCCGTCGACAAGTCCCCAATCAAGGCCACTGCGCTCTTTCTGATAGTGCTCAGCATTGGTATGGCCGCCATTGCGCCACTTGCACATGCAGGGCTGATCTTCTGCGCTGCTCTTGGCCTTTGGGGAATCGCCAATACTGCTCTTTATCCGGTAAGCCAGGTGCGAGTCATGAGTTCGGTTTCCCACTCTCAGGCACTGGCGGGCACCACCAACGTATCGGCAGCTAACGCAGGCATTGGTATCGGTGCCATTGTTGGGGGTATGACAATTCCAAGCCTTGGGGTTGAATATCTAGGCTACGTGGCATCCGCAGTAGCGGTGATCGCTTTGGCGCTGATTCCGATCGTTCGCAAGCTTGCCCCTTAGCAAGTGGAGCATGTTGGTTCGCTGCGCCGTCTGTGAGTCAGGCTGGCGCATTGTCGTGCGCGATTACTGCTCCGTTATGCATTCAGCCCAAAGGCAGTACAGTAGGATGTGCGCCGTGCGGCGTTAACCTGGGAAGTAGATAGTCCAGTAGCGCTCGAACCTTGGGTTGCCCCTCTCGACTTTTCAACCAGACCAGATTCATCGGCAGGCCATCTGTGGATAAATCTGGTAGCACCTCTACAAGCGTTTCCTGCTCAATGTGGCGCTGAGTGAGCCACGTCGGTAATTGGCCTATGCCGAAGCCGGCAAGCACCGCCGCTACTTCTCCCTCGCCATCGCCCACCGCAATGCGCGTGTGGACAGTTCGGCGCTCCATTTCTCCCGGCTGACGCCCTCTAAAGAACCATGGGCTGACCAATCCGTCGCTTTGCCCATATCCAACGCAATGGTGGTTATCGAGATCACGCTCACATTGCGGGGTGCCATGTTGTTCGAGGTACTCAGGGGATGCGCAGAACATCAAGCGCTGAGCGCCGAAATACTGATGGCCAAGATTCGCCGGCCAAACATCAGCGCCACCAATGCGCACGACGATATCAATGCCTTCGTATACAGGATCGATGAAGCGATCAGTGAAAGAGATGTGGGGTTGAAGCATGGGGTGAAGGCGCACAAAGTCCATGATCAAGGGAAGAACGTGTAGCCGCCCAAAGGAGGCCGGAAGATCGATCCGTACTCTGCCATGAGGCTCATTGTTCTCGGCGATAATTGCATGCTCGGCTTCTTCGAGATCCGTCAAAACGGATGCGCACGTTCTGTAGAAAACGACACCGGCCTCGGTAAGAGCCAGACTTCTCGTCGTGCGGTTGAAAAGACGAGTCCCTAGTCGACTCTCCAAACGTGCCACGCTTTTGCTTACCGCCGAGCTTGTGAGGTTCAGTCGTTCGGCGGCAGCGGTGAAGCTGCCAAAATCAGCGACCGCGACAAAGACATCGATACCTTTCAGTCGCTCGGACGAGAACATTGCACTCTCCATTATTGAATGTAATTCCAGGCGCTTCGAAAACTTGCGCCAGGGTAAGTGCAGAATTCTCCGATAGGAGTAATCCTTACACCATCCCATGCGCCAAATCTTCAACCAGCGCCTTCGCCATTCCACTCAAATAATGCGCAGCGCAGAGCATCGCTTCATCCTGCTCGAACATCACATGCTGAGTCAGCTTCCCCACACACCCCATCAGCAGCGCAGCCTGTTCCAGAACAAACCCAGCATCATGCCCAGGCTCAACCCGGAACAGTCGATCATCCGCAGTACCGCTTACCCCCTCACCAAACACCCCGACACCTATCGTTCTAAACCCTGAACCGCGGTTGCCAACTGACTTCTCGCTCATCCATCCCACTCCTCAAAAAAACCACCCCCAAAGCAACCAGCCTTGCCGAAACAAAGCCGGTGCTCGCCTGTTCGTGGCTCAGTGCTTCAACTGCACCTTGCTCAAGGCCACTTCGATCAGGTTTTGGGCGTTTTCGATTTCGTGCATGGTGGCCAGGGTAAGCACCTGGCCAGGGGCGCTGGAGTGCAGCAGGACTGTCTGTTGCGCGATGGTCAGAGCGCAGACCATGTATTCGGAGATTTGGATGAGGACGTCTTCGAGAGACTGATTGATGGCGCTTGGTGGATCAGGGACTACTTTCAACATGACTAACTCCGACATCGGTGGAGCTACCAAGTCTCTGCTGTCAAACAAATAGGTGGCAGCTGTACGCGGGTTGACAGACCGAGGATATCGGAACTCGGCGCACACGAATGTGCCCCACGCACAGCCGCCGTCAAGCGATGCACATGTGATCCGAACTCAGTAAACGGTCTGTCAAAACCGGTCGTTGAACACCAACGACCCGCCGAGACTAGAGCCCTCATAAGGCCATCGCAATGCCACAAGTGCGGCAAAAGTATGATTCGGAAATGGACTACATGGAATCGGGAAATTCTGAAGATTCAGCGCCAAACCATGAGCGAAACCACGCCACTAACCGATAAGTCTCGACCATTTCCTACAGCAACCACTCCACCTTCCGGGAAGTCATCCATGCACGAGGGGGAGGGCACCTAACACAGCGGCATGAATCCGATCCAAGGAAAGTACCGAGTGCCGGCGACATCTACATCGGTAGATGCCGCCGTTTCCAGGTCTAGAAACACTTATTCAAGAACACCCCGATCACGCCGGATTTCCTCCCGCGCCATGGCCTCCCACAAAAACGGAAACCCATTCGTATCGGTTCGCCTGCCGGTAGCATCCACCACATGGCCAGGTAACGGCGCGCCCCCACCCAGCGCCTCAACATGCCAAGCCAAACGACTACGCCACTCCAATGTGATCGCTCGTAAATGTGCCTGGCGAATGCCGTTGGCCACAACCAGTACGCCGTGGTTGGCGAGCAGCGCCCATTTGTTTGTACCGAGTGCGCCTACCACGGCGCGGCCCAATTCGGTGTCTTCCACCGTGCCGCGATACTCGTCATAGAGCACCGGGTCGGTGTCAACCAAGGCGGATGTCTGGTCGTAGACAGAGGGGATGCGCCCGGCCGCCGACCACACCGAACCCCACTGCGGATGGTTGTGGATAACCACGTGCACATCCGGTCGTGCGGCGTGCAAGTCCATATGCAAGTTGATGGCCGGGGTGATGTTCCATTCACCTCCGATTACCGTGCCCTGGTGATCGAGGCGCACGATGTCCGAGGCGCTCACTTCTCCCCAGGTAAGCTCCCATGGGTTGGCCAAGTAGGTGCCGTCGTCCTGGCGAACAGTGATGTGACCGGCGATGTGGTCGTTATAGCCCTCGCGAAACAACACCCGGCACAGCAGCGCCAGTGTTTGTTGTGGGGTGAGTTCAGGCAGCAGCGCATAACGCCCCGGCTTGGGTGTGTATCGAGCCAACAGGTCTTGGTTCAGCTTGTCTTGCAACATAGGTATTCCCCTTGAGCCACCCACACATCAGGGTGATCAACCATTGATGAGTCACGCGTTGGCGGTGTTGCGAGCGAATACCGAGGCGCGCTGCATACGGCGCTGGTGCGGTTGGTAATCCAGGATGGCATTGTGGAGCACGCTGCGGTTATCCCAGATCACCATGTCGCCGACAGTCCAGCGGTGACGAAAGCCAAATTGAACCTGTTGGCACTGGGCGTGCAGGTAGGCCAGAACCGCATCGCTTTCAAGGATGGTCAGGCCATCGATATGGGTGGTGTACGTCGGGCTCAAGTACAACGCCTTGCGACCTGACATCGGATGCTTGATCACCAGTGGATGCAAGTGCCGACGGTTCATGTTGATCACTTCAAGGTAACGGTCGTGAGTGACGACGTTCTGGCGCAGCGCTGTGGTCATCGGTCCGTTCATGTCATGCCACGCACTAAGGCCGTCGAGGTACTGCTTCATGCGCTCAGACAAAGCGTCGTAGGCAGTGGTCATGCTGATCCAGCAGGTGTCGCCGCCCACCGGCGGCAAGATTTGCGCATGGGTCATGGTGACGATTGGCGGGCTGGGAAGAAAACTCTCGTCGTGATGCCACATATCCGCACGATCACCCAGCTTGGAGTCGATCACAGTGATCTGTTCAAATCCTTCGCCCAGGTTGGGATAGAAGGTATGAACTTCAGGTTCACCAAAATGCTTGGCAATCGCCAAGTGTTGCTCTGGTCGCAACTGTGGGACGTGCAGTACAAGGGCTTCATGTTTAACCAGTGCTGCCTCAAGTGCCGCCAGCGTTTGCGGCAAAAATACTGAAGCGGGATCTAGATCAAGCACTTCGGCGCCTATGTTCGAACCTAAGGGCCGAACGGTGAAAGATGACGGCATGGCAATCTCCCGGTTGGGTTACAGCTTGCGATCTTGTAGAGCGCATCACTGCGCATTTGGACGTTGTCTGATCGACGAAAACGATCATACTCATCTGCCCAAGGTCGAGATATTCGCATTCCGAAAGTGCTTAATTAACTAGGTAACTAATTGATTTATTTAATATTTATTAATTACTTGGTGCAGCTCAAAATGCAGCGCTCGGATTTCTAATAACAACAAGGGCGGTTAAACCACGATGGACCGAATAGCTTCGGCGGGGCAGCTTCCCGCATTACGCAAGCGCCCGAGCCAGTCACGCTCGCGCGCGCTGGTGGATGCCGTGGAGCAGGCGTGCCTGCGGATTCTGGATGAATCAGGCGAGGGGTCACTGACCGTCGCCCGTATTGCGGAAATATCAGGGGTTGCAGTCGGCTCGATATACCAATACTTCCCCAACAAAGACGCAATCGTAGCCTTGTTGTACGAGCGCATTCTCGACCAGGAGTCCGAGGAGCTGTTGAAGGTGCGCGAAAGGTTGGTGGGCGTGCCATTGAAGTCGGCGCTGCGCGACATTCTGGCCAATATCATTCGGGTTGAAACGCGACTGTTCAAATTGAACAAGGTCTTTCATTTGCGTTACCACTCAGCGCTTCACCTCGGTATGTGGCGCGGCCCTTACCAAACTACGGGTGAATTCATCGAAGCGACCTGGTTACCGCTTTTGCAGATGTACGAGCACGAGGTCACCACCGAGCACCCGGCCCTGGCGGCTTATCTGCTCGGACAAGGCTTGCGCAGTGTGATCCGTTCGGTGCTGGAAGATATGCCAGCCCAACTGGAGTCTTCAGCATTGCTCGACAGTATTGTCGCCATGGCTATCGGTTGCCTGCGTCCCTCTTCGTTTGATTAACAGGTGGTCCGCATTTCGTAGGCATCCCGCGGTCCCGTTTACCCCCTCACCAAACACCCAGCCCCAAAGCAACCAGCCTTGCCGAAACAAAGCCGGTGCTCGCCTGTGCATAACTCAATGCTTCAACTGCACCTTGCTCAAGGCCACTTCGATCAGGTTTTGGGCGTTTTCGATTTCGTGCATGGTGGCCAGGGTAAGCACCTGGCCAGGGGCGCTGGAGTGCAGCAGGACTGTCTGTTGTGCGATGGTCAGAGCGCAGACCATGTATTCGGAGATTTGGATGAGGACGTCTTCGAGAGACTGTTTAGTAGCGCCGGGTGGATCTGGAACGATCTTCAACATGCGAACCTCTAGAGCCTAGTGGGGCTGCTACAGACCTGCTGTCAAACAAGTGGGTGGCAGCTATACGCGGGTTGACAGACCGAGGACTCTAGAACTCGGCGCACACAAGGTGCCCCACGTACAGCCGCCATAACGCGGGCACGTGCTCTAGAGGTCAATTACGGCCTGTCAAAACCGGTCGTTGAACACCAACGACCCGCCGAGACTAGAGCCCTCATAAGGCCATCGCAATGCCACAAGTGCGGCAAAAGTATGATTCGGAAATGGACTACATGGAATCGGGAAATTCTGAAGATTCAGCGCCAAACCATGAGCGAAACCACGCCAATAACCGACAAGGCTCGACCATTTCCTACAGCAAGCTCTCCGCCTTCCGGAAAGCCATCCATGCATGAGGGTGAGTGCACCTAAGACACTGGCATGAATCCTATCCAAGGAAATGTCTGAGAAACCAGAGACGGCTCACAATGAGCTAGCAAACGTTACACTTACGACTCTACTATCTCGGAGCGTTGCCTTGAACTTTACCGGCCAGACATTCGATACGATTCTGAACGCCCTGCACGACGGCGTGTACATCACGGATGGGGTAGGGATTACAGTTAAGGTAAACAGCGCGTATGAGCGTCTGACTGGACTGCAGAGCGAACAGCTCATTGGACGCAGCATGCACGACCTGGTGCGCGACGGTGTCGTTTCGCAATCCGCATCTTTGCGCGTACTTCAGCAAGGCGCTCCGGTTTCTGTCATGCAGAGCCTTAGTAACGGTAAGAAGCTGCTGGTGAGTGCCACCCCTATTTTCGAGAATCGCCGCATCAGCTACGTGGTCAGCGCCGTACGTGACATGACCGAGCTTCTGCGTATGAAGCATGAGCGCGATGAGCTCGCTGGGCTCAAGAAGCTGCGTCAGAGCACAGCGCAGTTGCATGCGGGTGAATACAGAAAACTGGCTCAGTCTTCGCTGGTCTTTGACCAGGCGCAATCAGGCCCACTTTTCGCACAGGCACGACGCGTAGCAGGCAGTGACGTGAAGGTGCTGCTGTTAGGGGAGACGGGGGTCGGCAAAAGTCTCGTCGCTCAGTACATTCACAATTCTAGCGCTCGGGCCAAGGAACCTTTCATTCCGCTCAACTGTGGAGCAATGCCGGAAAACCTGATCGAGGCGGAGTTGTTTGGCTACGCGCCTGGGGCGTTTACTGGCGCAGCGGCCAAAGGTAAGCGAGGGCTCCTGGAACTGGCGAATCACGGAACGTTGTTTCTTGACGAAATTGGCGATCTTCCTTTGTCGCTACAGGTCAAGCTTCTGAAGGTCATCGAGGAGAAGCGGTTCATACCCGTGGGTGGGCTTGAACTGCGCGAAGTAGATATCCGAATCATAAGCGCCACCCACCATGACTTGCGACAGAGAGTAGAGCAGGGGTTGTTCCGCGCTGACTTGTACTATCGACTGAACGTGGTGCCTATCCGCATTCCCGCGCTTCGCGAGCGCGCCGGAGAGATCTCCACGCTGTTGGAGCATTACCTAAGGCAGTTCAACGAGCGCTATGAGCGCAACATGTCTTGGGGGCTAGAGACCCTAGACCTGCTCTGTGATTATGCATGGCCTGGGAATATTCGCGAATTGATCAACCTGGTCGAACGTTTGGTAGTTGTTTGCGAAAGTGAAACGATTGAGGCGTTGGACCTCCCTGAGGAGATCCTTAACCTGCACGATGATCGCTTAAATCAAAATCGCCTGCCGCTGCGCAAGGTTCTAGAAAACGCAGAGCGGAGCGCGATCCTTTCAGCAATGCGCGTCCACAAGACCACGCGCCTGGCAGCCAAAGCGCTGGGTGTGAGCCAAGCAACCATCGTCCAGAAGATGAAGCGCTGGGAAAGATCTGATTAGGTTTCTAATCGGTAGTCGCTTTTGTGATTGAAATTGTGATCACGTAGTCGTGTCAGCGGTTAGCAAGAACGAGGTAAACCCTTCTAGCCCGGGCTTTTCAAGAAATTGGCACATGTTTTGTTCTCTCCTGGTTCATCTCAATAAAAAAAATGAGGATGAGCCGATGAGTGTTTCTACCTTTCTGATCGCCAATAAACTCCTGACCGGTTCCAGCGCGGTTGAACAGCTGGACGCTGAGCTGACCCGGCTGAAGGTCAATAATCCATTAATCGTGACCGATGCGATCCTGCTCAAGTCGGGTACAGTTGACCTCGCCTTGGCCCACATAGGGGGCCGCCGCTATGGCATCTATGACCAAGTTCAACCAGAGCCTGAGATCAGTTTGGTCGAAGATTGTACCCGTGCATTTCGCGAGGGTGGTCATGATGGGCTCATTGGGCTGGGGGGCGGTAGCGCTATCGACATCGCGAAAGGTGTCTCGGCTTTCGCAGGACACGATGGCACGCTGGACGAGCTGTTCGGCGTCGATCAAGTAAGCCGCAAGGGGCCTGTACTGATCGCGATTCCTACTACGGCAGGCACGGGCTCGGAAGTCACTAACGTGGCGATCTTCTCCGACAAAAATGCGCAGCTCAAGAAAGGCATTGTGAGCAACTACCTGCTGCCTGACGTGGCTCTCGTGAGCCCAGTCATGACGCGCACGTGCCCACGTAACGTAACCGCTGCCAGCGGTGTCGATGCGCTTGTGCATGCGATCGAAGCGTACCTTTCGATCAATCGATCACCGATCACCGATGCAATTGCTCTTGGAGCCATCAAGTTGATTGCTCGCGCTTTGCCTAAAGCGTATGCCAACCCCGATGATCTTGTGGCTCGGGAAGACATGGCTACGGCGAGTCTTATGGCTGGTATGGCTTTTGGAAACGCAGGCGTGGGAGCAGTACATGCGCTGGCTTACCCGCTGGGCGGACGCTTCAAAATCGCACACGGCGTTAGCAACGCTTTGCTGCTGCCCTATGTAATGCGCTGGAACAAACTTGCCTGTACGGAGCGTCTTCGCGACGTCGCTCAGGCAATGGGCGTGAATATCGTCGGTTTAAGCGATAGCCAGGCTGCAGACGCGAGTGTCGATGCAATGGCTGAACTGTGTGCTGCGGTAGACATCCCTAACGGCCTTCGCGCTTTCAATATTCCAGAGGACGCTTTGGCATCAATGGCCGAGGAGGCCAGCAATATTGACAGGTTGATGCGCAACAATCCTCGAAAGTTCACAGCTGCAGATATCGAGGCGATCTATCGGGCTGCCTGGTAAGGGGAAGTTGGTTTTGTTTTCATAATAAATTTGCTGTATTTCTGTTTTAATGGTCAAGTTTTCAGGCTTGGCTGTTATGGGCAGAAGTGTGATCTGCTAGAATTAATCTAACTGAAATTATTGATTGCCTGAAATATTAAAGCCTAACCATTATTATTCAAAGGGCTATAGCGATGGAAGAAGTTAAATTATATGCAATGACTTGTGGCTGGATCACTATGCCTTATGGTTTTTTTATGGCTGGTGAAACTGGTGATCTGGCAATTCCAGTGCCGTGCTATTTGATCGAGCATCCCAAGGGTACAGTCCTGTTTGATACAGGGCTTGAATTGCCCTTGCAGTCCAAAGATCCGGATGTGGTAAAAAACTCACTCGGCGTTTTTGCTGATTTAACTTCGGTTAACTTTGTGCCTGGTGAGGATGTAGCTAAGCGTTTGGAAGCGTTTGGTGTCGACCCACTAAAGATAAACTTCATCATTAACTCTCATCTGCATTTCGATCACTGTGGTGGGAATGCTTGTATCCCTAACGCACAATTGGTTATTCAAAAGCGTGAGTGGGAAGCCGCTAAAAATGAAGAGAATATCGAAAAAGAAATATATTCACCTCGACATTATGATTTAGGTCACGACCGTCTTGAGGTCGATGGAGAGCATGATCTTTTCGGTGATGGGTCGGTTGTGCTAATTCCTAGCTTTGGGCACACGCCCGGGCATCAGTCACTTAAAGTCAAGGTAGATGGTAAAGAAGTCGTCATTACCGCGGATGCTTGCTACTTAAAGGCTTCGCTTGAAAAGATGACGCTTCCCGATGCAATGGTAGTGAATGATGCTCAAGGAATGCTTAATAACTTTAACTTGTTTAAGCAGTTGAAGTCTAAAGGGGCTTTTATCCTCTATGGCCATGATCCGGAGCAGTCAAAATTACTCACGGATGGTTCAATCCGCAGAATCACCTCAGAGACGCTGTTTGGTCTGCAATGAGAATGTGTGAGTCATCGTAAGATTTCTCGCACTTGAAGGGCTTGATCTTTCAAGCGATATTAAATAAATCCTGTTTTGTCGCAGGGTGCCAGACTGTAGATGTAAAATAATAAGGAGTGATTATGAAATCTGTATTTAAAGCGCCGTTGTTTTTGGTTGCAGGGATTGCCGCCTCCCAAGCCTTTGCAGCAACCGCTCACGCTGACCTGCCAGACAGTTGCGCAAAGGATGCGAAGGGCAATTATAGTCAGGAGTTTGATGTTCCATGCAAAGCGTTGGATAACTTTCTGACAACATTCAATGCCAAAGATGAATTAACCTGGGCCAAGACGCTCAACTACCCACATGTGCGCATGTCTGGTAACCAAGTCACTGTTTGGCAAACACCTGAAGCCTATGCAAAAGACCAAAATTTGCAGCAGCTTGCAAAGCAAATTGGATGGGAAAATACCCGTTGGGACTACCGGTATGTTGTTCAGTCTGGTAGTGACGGAAAGGGGAATGCAAACAAGTATCATGTAGCGCTTTCATTTACACGCCTGGACAAGGCTGGCAAACCTATTCCAGGTCATACTTTTGACTCTTTTTATATTATTACCAATGTTGATGGTCATTGGGGGACTCAATTCCGATCAAGCATGGCTGGTTCGTTGCATGGTAAATCGGCTTATTGATATATAATTTTACCTAAATAAAAGTTGGAGCTACCCGCTCCAACTTTTAAACGCGCCATGCCTCATGGGCCGTCTGCGAAATTTGCACTATTTGCCTTTGAGTCGCCCTTGGCCTCGGTTGTAGCGGGCGCTTTGAGGAGCACCATGTTTAGACGCATCGCTTCAGCGACCATCTTGGAAATTATTTTTTGATAATTTCATTAAGTTCGGATTCATGTATTAGCTTGGCACCACAAAAATAATCGTCAACTCGGGGTGAATTACCTGCGTGACCGACTCCCACGGTTGCTATCTCATTATCCGGGATGTTGAAGGTGTTAACTATGTATCTCTTGGCATTATCTGCATATCTCTCACTGAGCTTTTGTGCGTATGCATCGGGTCCACCCGACTCAGCAAAGCCCACCATGATTAGACGATCTTGTTCAGCAACGGCCGCAATTTTCTCATTAACATACTGTGCTTGAGCCGCATACACGAAATCAGGTGTTTGCAGTATGTCCGCATTATTCCACTTGAAGAAATAGCATCCCTGCTTAGCAAGGTCGAGCAGCATAAGTTTGTACTCTCCATCAAGTCGGTCCCATGGGTTAGCTTCACGCTCCTCGTTACGGGGGTGAGTTTGTATCCAAACCCATGAAGAAAGACCTGCTAGGGAAACTATGAACGTGCAACCAATTATCGTCATTATTATTTTGTAGGCGTGACTCTTTCCGAGTGTCGGGAATATATTCTTTCTTATTATTTCTCTATATATTATAAGAAGAACGCTTAGGCCCAAGCCGCCAACCCCCGCGACTTGCACGATCAGCTTTAAGGTGTTTTGCTCCATGGGCTCTCCTTCTCAGAGTTGCTGATTGTGCAGCATTCTCATGGGGAAAGAGTAGACCGCTTTGTCCTAGCAGATCATATTTTCTGATGAGGTTGTTTTGCGTTTTTTCGGTATGCTCCTTCGGTAATTTCTGTATCTGGTAAGTATGTTTCAAGTTTCAAGCGAGCACAAAATCGTTGAGTCTAGGTAAAGGCGCTCAATCAAAACCGCCGACTCTGCGAAGGGCATTGGTTTTCTGGACGATATTGGTGCATAGCTCTGCGAGAAGAGCTGAGGCACATCAGATGCTTTACGCTTGGTGTTCTCTAGGCAAATTCGAAAGCAACCAGCCTTGCCAAAACAAAGCCGGTGCTCGCCTGTGCATAATTCAATGCTTCAACTGCACCTTGCTCAAGGCCACTTCGATCAGGTTTTGGGCGTTTTCGATTTCGTGCATGGTGGCCAGGGTAAGCACCTGGCCAGGGGCGCTGGAATGCAGCAGGACTGTCTGTTGCGCGATGGTCAGAGCGCAGACCATGTATTCGGAGATTTGGATGAGGACGTCTTCAAGAGACTGGTTGTTGACATTGGGTGGATCAGGAACGATTTTCAACATGGTGCCTCCCGGTGAGTGGAGTCGCCACGAATCTGCTGTCAAACAAATGGGTGGCAATTGTACGCGGGTTGACAGACCGAACACCGGAGAACTCGGCGCACACGAAGGTGCCCCACGTACAATCGCCATAAAGCTTGCACATGTCTTCGGTGAGTGCGGTCTGTCAAAACCGGTCGTTGAACACCAACGACCCGCCGAGACTAGAGCCCTCATAAGGCCATCGCAATGCCACAAGTGCGGCAAAAGTATGATTCGGAAATGGACTACATGGAATCGGGAAATTCTGAAGATTCAGCTCCGAACCATGAACGAAACTACGTCATTAACCGACAAGGCTCGACCGTTTCCTACAGCTAACTCTCCGCCTTGGTGGAAATCATCCTTGCATACCAAGGCAGCGGCCAAGATAATGCGAGCGATTACCATTAACACCTTGCGGTCATTCTCATGTCGGCACTTGATCACACCGCGCTCCAGCGGCTGTACAGCGAGCACAACAGTTGGCTAAAAGGCTGGTTGCGGGTTCGCCTGGGCAATGCCGCCGATGCGGCCGACCTGGCACAAGACACCTTCATACGTGTAATGACCGCACGCAACGCTGAGCCCATCCGTGAGCCGCGTGGCTACCTGAGCGCGATCGCGCGTTCGCTGCTGATCGACAAATCCCGCCGGCGCACCATCGAGCAAGCCTATCTGCAAGCCTTGGCGCTGCAGCCCGAGCCTGTGGACGTTTCTCCGGAAATCCGCCTGAGCATCATCGAAATGCTTGTGTCCATCGACACCATGCTCGATGAGTTGGGCAGTCGAACCCGCGACATATTCCTCGCGGTGCAGTTGGAAGGGCTCACCTATATCGCCGCCGCTGAACGATTCGATGTGTCGGTCACTACGGTGAAAAACCATCTTATCCGCGCTATGACCCGCTGCCTGTTGCTGGCCGAAAACCCATGAGCGCGCCGCTGGACGTGCAAACCCTCGAGGCTGCTGCCACCTGGTATGTGCAGCTCAATGACGGCAACCCCTGCGAGGCGCGCACCCAGGCCTGGCGTGAGTGGCTGCAAGCCAGCCCCCAGCACGCTGCAGCGTGGGCGAGGGTGGAAGCACTGCAGCAACAATGGCAGCAGGTGTCGCCACGCGCGGCGCTGTCCGGGCTGACGGCGGCGCAGGCGCAGCGCCGGGATGTGCTGAAAATTCTCGGTGTGCTCTTGGCTGTTGGCGGCACTTGGTTGGTCAGTGAGCAGGTGCCTTATCGCGCACTGTTTGCCCAGCAACTGACCAAGGCCGGGGAGCGTCGCAGCTTGCGTCTGGACGACGGTTCGCAGCTCACCCTGAACGTCGATTCAGCGGTGGATATAAGCTTCGATGCTCAGCAGCGACTGATCACACTCTACCGTGGCGAAATTCTCATCCAGACTGCCAAAGACCCCGCCCAACGGCCGTTTATTGTGCATACCGGCGATGGCAGTGTGCGCGCCTTGGGAACGGAATTCAGTGTGCGTCAACTCGCTGGGCAAACCCGTGTCTGCGTGCAGGCGTCGGCGGTTGAGGTGCGCTCGTTGCATCACCCCGAGCACGCGGTGCGGTTGGTGGCCGGGCAGCAGCTCACCTTTGATACCGAACACGTACAAGCGGCTACAGCGTTGCCGGCCAATTCCAGCGCCTGGCGCAACGGTCTACTGAGTGTCAACGACTGGCGCCTGGGTGATTTTGTCGAAGAGCTGGGGCGTTATCGCCCCGGTGTGTTGCGCTGCGCCGTGGCGGTCGAGGGCTTGAGTATTTCCGGGGTGTTCCGTATCGATGACACCGATACCGTGCTGGAAAACCTGAGCAAAACCCTGCCGGTGAAAGTGCGCTATTTGACGCGTTATTGGGCCAGCATCGAGCCCGCCTAAGCCACGGCTGAAATTAATTTGCCGTGTTCTGGCTGATTTTGATTCTCATCCGTCAATGACATAAGCCGCGATTACAGCGCGTTTCTGTCATGACTCAGAAGGATCACCGCATGTCCCTTCCACCCCCAAACGCCACCACCCGATTAACGCGCGCCGTGCGCATGGCGGTGCTCGGTGCATCTCTCACCGGCGTACCGGTTCTGGCATTGATGCCGGTCCAGGCGATGGCGCAAAGCCAAACCGCCTATCACGTTGCGGCCGGCCCGCTGGGCAACGCCCTGACCCAATTTGGTGTGCAGGCGGGGGTAACGCTGTCGTTCGATACCGAGCAGGCGCGACACCTCACCACCCGCGGGTTGGACGGTACGTACAGCGTCGAGGAAGGGCTTGAACGCTTGCTGGTCAACAGCGGCTTGCAGGCGCAAAGGCAGAGCAATGGCGGTTATGTGATTATCACCAAGGCCAACGGCGATGCGTTGGAGCTGGGTGCCACCGAGGTTATCTCCAACCAGTTGGGCACTATTACCGAAGGCACCGGCTCGTACACGCCGGGCACCATTGCCACCGCCACGCGCCTGGTGCTGACGCCGCGGGAAACGCCGCAGTCCATTACGGTGATCACCCGCCAGCACATGGACGACTTCGCGCTCAACTCCATCGACGACGTTATGCGCCACACCCCGGGCATTACCGTATCGACCTACGACAGTGAGCGCACCAACTACTACGCGCGCGGTTTTTCGGTCGAGAATTTCCAGTACGACGGTATCCCGACCCTGCGCAACTCGGCCTATTCGTCTGGGCAAACGCTCAGTGACATGGCCATCTACGACCGTGTTGAAATTCTCAAGGGCGCAACAGGGTTAGTGACTGGCGCCGGAGCGCCCGGGGCAACCATCAATTTGGTGCGCAAAAAACCTACGCGCGATTTCAAGGCGAGTATCGATCTGGGTGCGGGCAGTTGGGACAACTATCGGTCCCAGATCGACGTCAGCGGCCCGCTGACCGACAGCGGTAATGTGCGCGGTCGTGCGGTGATGGCGTATCAAGACAAGCACGCGTTCATGGATCGCTACCAGCGCAAAACCAGCGTCTACTTTGGCACCCTGGAAGCGGACCTGAGCGAAGACACGCTGCTGACCGTGGGCTTCGATTATCAGAACAACGACCCGACCAGTTCGGGCTGGTCCGGCAGTCGCCCGCTGTATGACCGCAACGGCGACCGCATCGACGCTTCGCGCTCCTACAACAACGGCGCCAAGTGGAGCAGTTGGGAGCAGACCACCCAGAGCGTGTTCTCGACCCTGGAGCACAGCTTCGCCAATGGTTGGGTGGCCAAGGGGCAGTTCACTCATCAGGAAAACAGTTACCACGCACCGCTGGGGGCTATCCAGTTGGGGCCGTTTCCCAGCACCGGCTTGTCCACGCTTTACGCCAACAAATTCACTGGCACCACCCGCGCCGACTCTGCCGATTTCTACCTTAGCGGCCCATTCAGCCTGATGGGTCGTGAGCATGAATTGGTCGTCGGCTCATCGGCCTCCAACTCGCACTGGAAAGGCAGGGACTACGGCGCACCGATCTACGTGAACGGTAATCGGGTCGTCGACTTCTGGAACTTCAACGGCAACTTCCCCGAGCCGGACTGGGGCGAGCCAACCCAAGTAAACGAGCAGACTACCCGGCAAACCGCGGGTTATATAACTGCCCGCTTCAACATCACCGACGACTTGAACATCCTGCTTGGCAGCCGTGTCGCCAACTACAAATTGACCGGTGACTACGACTCTACCGAGACCGGCAAACTGGTGCCTTATGCCGGTGTCACTTACGACCTGAATGAACACTTCACGGCGTACGCGAGTTACACCGACATCTTCATGCCGCAAACCTATAACCGCGACCGCAACAACAAGTTGCTGGAACCGGACGAAGGCAAAAACTACGAAGTGGGTATCAAGGGTGAATTTTTCGACGGCCGGCTCAATACCAGCCTGGCCTATTTCGAAGTGCACGAAAGCAACCGTGCTGAGGCAGACGCCGAGTACAACTCCAGTCCCACCAACCCCTCTGTCGGTTACGCCTACACCGGAATCGATGCGAAAACCAAAGGCTTTGAAGCCGAGTTGTCTGGGGAACTGGCACCCGGCTGGCAGGCGCAGGCCGGCTACACCCACAAGATCATTCGCGATGAACATGGCGACAAGGTTTCCACCTGGGAGCCGCAAGACCAGCTCAGCTTTTACACCTCGTACAAATTCAAAGGCCCACTTGAACGCCTGACCATCGGCGGTGGTGCGCGCTGGCAGGGCAAAGCCTGGCAAGACATCTACAACCGGCCCAAAAACCAGTACGAGGAATTTTCCCAAGAGGCCTATTGGTTGGTGGACGTAATGGCCAAGTATCAGGTTACCGACCACCTGTCTGCATCGGTCAACGTCAACAACCTGTTCGACAAGTACTACTACACCAACATCGGCTTCTATAACACGGCTTACTACGGTGACCCGCGTAATGTGATGTTTACCACACGTTGGGATTTCTAAACGCTTGGGCAACCTGTGCTGATGATGGTTATCAGCGCAGGTGTGCGTCAGTACTGGTTCTTGCTCGAGTTGGCGTTACAAAACAATGTCGTCGATCAGGTGACCCTCCCCAGGCATGGGTCATCATAGGAGGTCAGCGGAGCGTGCTCAGTTCATGTTCTGCGCTATATACGAAGGGCAACCAAGCCCTCATTTCTTGCTGGGGCGGTTGATGAAACAAGGGCGGTTTTGGGTATTCATGCTGATGTTGGTGATTCTGGCGGGCTGCGCTACCGCGCCGCCAAGGGATCAGGGCAACCTCTGCAGTATCTATCGCCAATACCCTGACTGGTACGAAGACTCGCTAGAGATGCAGAAGCAGTGGGGTACGCCGCAACATGTGGCGATGGCGATCATGAAGCAGGAAAGCAGCTACATCCACGATGCGCTGCCACCGCGGGACTACCTGCTGTGGGTGATTCCGTGGGGGCGTGTCAGCTCGGCCTATGGTTATGCACAGGCTCAGGACCAGGTGTGGGGTGAGTACAAGGCTGGCACGGGCAATGGCGGCTCGCGGGACAACTTCGATGATGCGGTCATGTTCATTGGCTGGTACACCGCAGGTACCCAGCGTCAGTTGGGGATTTCCAAATGGGACACCTACAACCAGTACCTGGCCTACCACGAGGGCCGTGGTGGTTTCAGTCGCGGCAGCTACCGCGCCAAGCCCTGGCTGATGCAGGTCGCGCGCAAGGTGGAGCAGCAGGCCAAGGTTTATGGTGCACAGCTCAAGCAGTGCCGGGCGGAGCTTGAGGATGATCGCGGCTGGTTTTGATGCTGTCCATGGCGGTGGCAGTGTGGGCCGTTAGTTACGGGGTGTTCGGCAGATCGGCCACTACCCAGCGGCTTTGCAGGGCAAACCACAGTGTCGCCACGTCGGCGGTACTGTCCATGGATCGGCCGCTGATCGTTTCAATCCGGCGGATGCGATAAACCAGCGTCTGCTTGTGCACATGCAGGCGTTTGGCGGCGTGCAGCCACGAGCGGTTTTCTTCGAGAAACACCTGCAGTGTCTGAAGCAGGGCAGTGCCTTGTGCTTGGTCATAGGCATGCAGCGCGCCCAGTACCGAGCGGAAAGCACGCATGGCTTCGTCCGGGGTGCGGGGTAGCCAGGGGGTGTCGGTTTCCAGTTCTGCAAAGCAGCACACCCGGCGCTGGGCGTGGGTATGGGCGCAGGCCAGCAGGGCTTCACGCAGCGCTTCTGCACTGCGCTGCAAACTCTGCAGCGGGGCGCTTGAACCCAGGTTCAGGTCAAGTTGCTCGCTCAGCAACGGCTGCAATCCATCGGCGTGCAGCAGGATGAGTTCTTCACCCTGAATACGTACCAGCAAGCGCTCGTTCAGCAGCCTGAGCAGCGTTTCAGTTTTGCCGTGCAGGCCCGGCGCTCGGGCTACGCTGAAAACGGCCTGATTCAAGGTCAGGCCGGGTAACTGTTCGTGCAGTCGCTGGCTGGCCTGCTCGTGGCCGAGGCGCTGGTGCAGCAGGTCGTCTATCAGTTCCGAGCCAAGTCGCAAACGGCGTTCACGCTCGGCTTGGCGGCGTTGTACTTCCAGGCCAAGCACCGCGGTTAGGTGATGCAACAGGCCATAGTCGGGCAAGCGATCGCCGGTCACCACCAGTAAGCAACTCTGATCGGTCGACAGCTCAATGCTCAACGCTTCGCCTTGCGGCAAGGTGTGGCGGCGCAGCATCGGTTGTTGCTCGCCATGCCGGGGGCGGCTGGCAAGCAGCGCGGTGCGCTGGGTATCGGGCAAGGGGGCGAGTTGTTCGTCCCAGGGCAGGAGTGTTTCGAGCACAAGCACATACAGGCGACATTGAATGTCGGCTTCCAAACGCTCAACCAATGCCGCCAGGCTCAGGCCGGTGATGCTCAGTCTGGCGCTTTCATACACCCGGGCCAGCGCGCTGCGGCGCTGGTATTCCTCTTTCTGGTTGGCATCGATGATTGCTCGGGTCACGGCCGCGAACGGTACGCCGTACTCGGTCAGCATTACCGGAAAACCCAATTGCTGGGCGCAGTCGGCAAGGGCATCGAGGTTGTCGGGCGCCTGCATGTGCTCGCCAATCATCATGCCGGCGATGCCCGCGTCGGCAAGCCGTTGCACATACTCGCGTTGCGCCTGGGGCTCAGCGGGAACGCCAAGGCCGGTGGTCATCAGCACATCGCCTTCTCCCAGCCATTCGCTGGGGTCGGGCAACTCGCAAACGTGAGCCCAGCGCACTTCGCGCTCAAGGCCATCGGCTCCGCTCAAAAGGTGAGAGCGGAGCTCGGGGAGGGCAATCAAGTCACGGATGTGAAGTGACATGCTCAGGTCGCTCCAGTGAGTAACGCAGGGGGCCGGGATCATCCGGCCCGTGTGTCGCGTCATCACCAGCTGGAAGGTAGCATTCCGATGGCGGACAGCACCGCATACACGCCGCTAAAGGCGAAGATTACGATGATGCCGGCCTGAATGATTGGATGAGCATACCAGCCACATTTGAACGCAGGTTCTTTATCGCCATGCTTGCGTGCGGCATTGAGCAGCAGTACCGGAATGATGCCCATCAACACGCCGCCGAAGGTACCGGCGAAGTACAACGCATTGACGAAGCCGCTGACACCCGAATAGGCAAGGATGAAGGGTGGAATCGCCACCACCGCCAGCACCATCAGGCGTTTGCCGCGATGGCTTTCGTCACCTAGACGGAAGTGATCGAAGATGTTGGTGAACAGGCATCCGCCCAGGCCCCAATACGAGGTGAGCATGGCCAACAGGGCGAAGGTGTTGGCAACGTAGTAGGCCCACTGGCCCAACGAACGGCCCCAACTGAGGGTGGCAACCTCGCTGAGGTTTTCAGTGCCCACCAGGGCAATGACCGACGCCGGGATAGCGGCCACCAGCACGAAGGTCAGCAGCATGCCGCCGATAATCAGGCGTGGCAGGCGCTTGGGGGTGTCGAGGTTACCGCGCACAAGTTCGGGTACCAGGAACTGCGCACCGAATACAAAGACCGCCAGGTTGAACACCGGTACCACGTACTGCCACTGGCTTTGCCACAGGTGCATGAGTTGCGTGTCTTCATGCATTACCGTCGCGCCAATCAGCAGGCAGACGATCATCACCATGCCGGCGCTGATCAGCTTTTCCGCCACCCCCAGGGCTTTGAGGCCCAGGTACAGCACCAGGGCTGAGGGCACAAAGAAGATCAGGCTGCCCATCTGCCGACTCAGGCCGAACTGGCCGAAGAAGTCGGTAAGGATATTGCCGCTGCCGGTCATGTAGGCGATCAGCGCGCCATAGCTATTGGCGGCCACGGCAATAAAAATCAGCCAGCCGCCGAACGGCCCGAGGTATTTGCGCGACAGGCCGCTCAGTTGTTTGTTTTCACGGGTGCGCAGGCAGGTTTCGGCCACGTAGAGCATGGTGATAATGCAAAACAGGCAGGTGATGGCCAGGCACGCCAGCAAGGGTATGTAGCCGACCTTGCGCGCGGCGAAGGCCATGCTCAGCACGCCGGCGCCGATGTTCGTGCCGATGATGATGCCGATGGTTTCCATTCGCCCAAGGGCGTGGGCCTTCAGTCCCGAAGGCGCTTCGATAGGTTGTTGTACACCCACTTATTGTTACCTCGTTTTGTATGTGGGAAGCGTGGCCGGTCAACAGCTCACTCAAGAATCACGTAGGTTTTGCGAACAGTTTGCTCAATGGTCCAGGTGCCTTGGGTATTGGCAGGGAAGTACAAGGCGTCTCCGGCGCTAAAGGCCACCGGCTCGCCTTGATCGGGTGCGAAGCGGCCACTGCCGCTAACGATGTAGCTGTATTCGGCCTGTGCTACCTGGCGGCGGAAGCTGCCCGGGCTGCATTCCCAAACCCCCGTGGTGCCGCGCCCGTCGGGCAGTTGCTGGTGCGCTGCGGTACGGGCCTGGGCAACGGGTGAGTGCAGCGGGTCGCCGAGGGCGGTTGCGTCGCCAAAGGTCAGCGGGGCATGAGTGGCAATACGAACGATCGACATGATTGAAATCCTCAGGCTTTGTCTTCGAGTCCGGCCGGCGCAAGGCTGGCCAGAAAGCGGTCCAGGGCGGCAGGCGCAGCGCCGGCCAGTTCCGAACGTTCTTTGCGGATGACGGCGTTGCGCACCAACGAGCCGCCCCAGTAGCGGATAGGCTCGGGCGGAAAGGTGCGGCAGTTGCGCTCAACCAGCGGGCAATTGCTCCACGCGTCTGCACGGCCGAGGGCCAGGCTTGCCAGAATGCGCCCACCCAGGCGACTGGGGCCGACACCGTTACCGCTCCAGCCAATGCCGTAATGAATGTTGTGGTGGGCGTTCAAGCGCCCGAACACCGGCAAGCTGTCGTATGTTCTGTCGATCGGGCCGGACCATTGCGCGGCAATCGATGCTTTACCGAGCATGGGGTAGGTGCGGCGCAGGTCGGCCTCGGTCAGCGCCAGGCTGGCGGCATCTTCGCTGAACACTTCGCCAATTTTTGAACCGAAACTCAGAGCGCCGGTGCCTTTGCCGAAGGCGATACGGCCGTCGCGGGTGGTGCGGTAGTAATCCACCATCAGTTGTGAGTCGGTGATGGCCTCGCCACCGGTCCAGCCGATGTCGGCCAAACGCTGTGGCATCGCGTCGGTGGTCACGATGGAGCTGTTGACCGGCACAATCAGCTTCGCCAGTGCCGGGATCGTTGCCGCCCAGGCGTTGACGGCCAGCACCACAGAGCGGGCCCGCAGGTTAGCCTGGGCGGTTTTCACCAAGGCGGGTTGGCCAGGTTCAATGTCACTCACGCCCGTGCCTTCGTGAATCTCGACCCCCATGGTCAACGCTACGCGGCGCATGCCTTCGACCAGCAGCGCGGGCTGTACCGTGGCATTGCTGCGCTCGAATACACCGGCCAGGTGTACCGCTGACCCGGTGCGTTGCGCTACTTCCTTGGCATCAAGCCGCTCGAAAGGCTGCACGCCCAAGCGTTCGCAGGCTGCGAGGGTGCCGTTCCAGGTGTCGATATGCTGCGAAGTAGTTGCCGTCCATAACCAACCGCTTTGCTGAAAATGGGCGTTGATGCCGTGGCGTTTGCAGAACTCACCCAGCTCTGTGATCGCTTGCTCAGCTTTGTTGCCGAGGAACAAAGCTTGCTCTTCGTTGCAGAAGCCGCGCAAGGTGCCGATCTTCGGCCACCATGACATGACGAAACCACCATTGCGCCCGGAAGCGCCACCGCCGCACACATGTTGCTCGAGCACCATGACGCGGGCGTCCGGTTCAAGCTCTTTGATGGTCATGGCCGTCCACAGCCCGACAAAACCACCGCCGATAATCACCACATCCGCGTCATGGTTGCCGGTGAGGGGGACTGTACTGTTGGCGAGCAGATCGGTGGCTGACATCCAGTGGCTGGGTTTCAGCGGAGGGGTAAGCGTTAGTTTCATTGTGAGCCCCTGGCTAGTGGAATGGGGGCCAGTGTCAACGGGGGCATGCGGTGCGACAATTAGACGCTTTTAGGAATTAGTACCGGGTGCTCATACGATCGTACGAAACCACGTTGCACCGGCAGTGGTGGGCGTGCCTCGCGGCAATGTTGCTGGCTCAACGTAAAGCCAGGCGTTGCTGCCGCTTCACGCCAGATAGCAGAGCACGTTAATCCTAGTAATCAGCACTAAATTACCTATTATGTATTGAAAATAGAGGTAATAAGAACTTTATTGCCGACTAACGGCCGGTGCACTATATTAAGCAGTACTAAAGTACCGACTTTCGAGGGCGTCATGGCAGAGCAACTTACTCTACAAACCTACGTAGAGGGACGATGGCATGACGCTTTGATTCTTACCGCTCAAAATGGTACGCATGTGGCTGAAGGGCGCTTCTCCGCTGCCTATGACCAAGGCTATTTGCTGGCGTTCATCGAAAGCATTGAGTCCATTTTCGAGCCCGCGGTAAGTGTGAATCTACCGTTGAGCTGGACGAACACGGACACCGTCGGCTATCCGGCATTTGTCTATGACATCGTCCCCGCCGGTGCGGCGCGCAGATCCCTCGAAGCGCGTTTCGGGCACGAGAAGCCTGAGGGAATGGACATGGAGTTGTTCCTGTTCAAACGGTGCACGCCGGCGCCCATTGGCCATTTACGGATCAAAGAGTCGGCCGAACTGATCGACTCTGCCAGAGACATAGCCTTTGCTCGGCAAAACGTCGTAGAGCGATCCAACGATTTTCTCGAATACGCGTATGAACTAGGTGCGGCAATGGGCGGTGCAACGGGTGCTCAGGGAGAGGCGCCGAAGTTGCTCATGACCGAGGATGTGGATGGCGGTTTTCACGCTGATGCAGTGCTCGCAGACAACCAGGCTTATCGTCACTGGCTGGTGAAGTTCGCTCGCAACAAAGTCACCGAGCGCGACAGAGACATCCTGCGTGCCGAGTTCCATTATTATCGGGCGATTGCGGCACTGGGCCTTGATACCGTCTCAACCAATGGGTTGGCGCTGGAGGAAGCCGAGAAACCGAGTCTTTGGATGCCGCGCTTCGATAGATGTGTAGAGGACGGCAAGGTAGAGCGCATCGCAATGGAGTCGATCTATTCAGTGTGCGCAAATACCGTGCCTGGCTCTGCTATGAGGCATGAAAACGTGATAAAGCGCCTGTGCCAGTTGTGGAAAGCCAATCAGCAAGCTGATGAGATCGAAGACCTTGTTTTCGAATACGTACGTCGCGATCTGCTCAACCGAATTTTGGGCAACTCTGACAACCATGGCCGCAATACATCGATCTTTCATCACAAGGGTCGGCTGCAACTGGCACCTATCTATGACCTGGCACCGATGGTGCTTGATCCTGAAGGCGTTACTCGAGTAACAAAGTGGCAGAGTGAGCGCGCTGGCGCCCCTGATTGGCACTCTGTGTGCGCCTCATTTGATGGCCTGCTCGACTCGAATTACCTGATGAGCCGATTAAGGCGTGCAGCTGAGGATTTCCGTGCGCTTCCTGGTCTGCTCAGCGAGATGCCGGAGAGTGTACGTACCGCGCAGTCAATTCCTTTGAACAATTTGGATGTCCGTTTAGGTGAATGGGGGCTGCGATGAAAACCATCTCGATCGAAGAACGCCAGAGGCTGATTGAGGACATCACGCAGCAGAATATAACCGGCCGGGAAACCCTGGGGATTTCGATTCGTCGCTTGCGCGTCGAGGTGACCGGGCTCGATCAGGCGACTTTTGCCACTATGTGCAAAATGTCGACGAAAGCGCTTTATCAGTTGGAAACTGACAGGGGTAATCCCACGATCAATACGCTCAATGGCATTTTGCGCATCTTCGGCATGAGGATGACCTTAGGCGCAATCATCAGTGCCCCGATCCAAGGCGCGCAAGAGCAGGTGATTATCAAGAAGCGCGGTGCCCGGCCAGCGTCACGAAAAGCCAGCGCCTAAGTGAGAGCCTTGCGTCAGACGACTTGCGTCCAACCAAACAACTCACACGCATTGCGCGTGCTCACCTCGGCCAAGCGCTCCGGCGTAATGCCGATTATTTGCGCCAGTGCCTCGGCGATGTGTGGCAAATGCTCCGGGCTGTTGCGTAGGCCGGCGAACATTGCCGGGGCCATGTCCGGGGCGTCGGTCTCCAGTACCAGGCTTTCCAGCGCCAGTTGCGGCAGTACTTTGTGCAGGCGCAAGGCTTGCGGCCAGGTTGCGGCGCCGCCCAGGCCCAGTTTGAAGCCAAGCTTGTGGTATTCGCGGGCCTCTTCTACGCTGCCGGCAAACGCATGGATGATGCCGCCGCGCTGGAGTTTGTAGCGTTTGAGGGTGGCAATCACCGCAGCATGACTGCGCCGCACGTGAAGCAGGGCGGGCAGGTTGAAGTCGACGGCCAGTTGCAGTTGCGCTTCAAACCAATGTTGCTGGCGCTCGCGATCAAGCTCGGGCAGGTAGTAGTCCAGGCCAAATTCGCCCACGGCGCACAGTTGGCGCTCGCCACGCAGCCGGTTCAACCAGTCGCCCAGCTCCTGCAAGTGTTGCGGGCGATGCTGCTCGAGGTACACCGGGTGCAGGCCGAAAGCGGCGAACAGGTTGGGGTCGCTGCTGACCAGTTCCCACACCCGCTGCCAGTTGTCCTGGTACACGCCCAGCACCACCATGCGTTCGACACCCACGGCCCTGGCCTTGGCCAACAGCGCCGTACGGTCAGGGTCGAAGTCTGGAAAATCCAGATGAGTGTGGGTGTCGATCAGGCGCATGGTCAGGCCTTGATGATTCGTTGTTTGAAGGTTCGACTTACGGCATGCACGCCGGGTTCGTATTGTTTTTCTTCCACGGCGGCCAGGGCCAGTTTCAGTGCAGTTTCAGCCATTACCCCATGCTGTTGGGCCATGGCGTTGACCGGCAGCGGCAGGAAGTCGAGCAACTGGTTGTCACCAAAGGTGCCCAGTTGCAGGCTGCGCGAGTCGGCCGGACGCGTTTGCAGTACGTCGAACACGCCTTGCAGCAGCACGTAGGAGGTGGTGATCAGGGCATCGGGCAAGCCGCCCAGCTCGCTGAGCAATTGGTTCATCAGGCGTTGGCCGCATTCGCGGCTGAAGGCTTCGCCTTGGTAATGGCTGACGTTGCCGTTGAAGCCTTGCAAGGCTTCATCGAAGCCGCCTGCGCGTGCCTGGCTGACGCTCAGTTCCGGGCGGGCGCCAATCAGGGCAATGTGCGCCGGCTTGCTGGCGAGCAGGCTGCGGGTCAGTTGCAGGCTGGCGTTGCGGTCATCGCTGACCACCGAGCAGAAGTGCTCCGGGTCCAGGCCACGGTCGATGGCGATAATCGGCAGGCCCTTGGCCTGCAACTGGCGATAGCTGTCGTCGCCAGCCGGCAGGCAGCTGGCAACGAACAGTGCATCGCAGCGACGGGCGCGAAACAGCTGCTGCAACTGGCGCTCGCTGTCTGGCTGGTCGTCGCTGCTGGCAATCAGCAGTTGATAACCCTTGGCCCGCGCACCTTGTTCCAGTTGCTTGGCAATGCGTGCGTAGCTGGGGTTTTCCAGGTCCGGGAGGATGAACCCCAGGGTCTTGGTGTGACGGCTACGCAAGCCTGCCGCCTGCGGGTTAGGCGTGAAGCCATGGGCCTCAACCACCGCGCGCACGCGCTCTACCGTACTGTTGCTGATACGTTGCTGTTCGGCCTTGCCATTGATGACATAGCTGGCAGTGGTTACGGACACACCGGCCAGACGGGCTATATCGCTGAGTTTCACCGCAAATTCCTTGTTATACCGGGGCTGCTTGCACAGCCTGACCGGGAATTGTCGCCGATCCTGTGTTCACGGCGCAGACGACCATTGTCGCAATTGTCCGACAAGATGGGGCTTCATTGATCGAAGATTATCGAGTAACGTGCTCACAATTACAGATTAAACGTTTCAGCAGGCGATTTTTCTGCCGAACCACCGCCTGCCGTGGGCCGCGAGCAACTGGCCCTATGCTGAAAAATTCACAACAATACCTCAGCACCCACTTGGTGCTGTAAAGGAGAAGGTCATGCTCGAGCTCACTGTGGAGCAGATATCCATGGGCCAGACGGCTGTGGATAAGTCGGCGGCGCTGCAGCTTCTGGCCGAGCACCTGGTCCGTGACGGCCTGGTTGCCGAGGGCTACCTGGCGGGCCTGCAAGCCCGCGAGGCGCAGGGCTCGACCTTTCTTGGCCAAGGTATTGCGATTCCCCACGGCACCCCGCAAACCCGCGACCAGGTTTTTACCACGGGTGTGCGCCTGTTGCAGTTTCCCGACGGCGTGGACTGGGGTGATGGTCATCGGGTGTACCTGGCGATCGGTATCGCCGCCCGCTCCGATGAACACCTGCGTTTGCTGCAACTGCTCACCCGTGCCCTGGGTGAAACCGATCTGGCCGAGGCGTTGCGCCGGGCGAGTTCCGCCGAGGCCCTGCTGAAGTTGCTGCAAGGCGCCCCGCAGGAACTGGCCCTGGATGCACAAATGATTGGCCTGGGCGTGCCCGCTGAAGACTTTGACGAACTGGTCTGGCGGGCTGCGCGTTTGTTGCACCGCGCTGAATGTGTGAACGGCAGCTTTGCCGGGGTGTTGCACAAGGTCGAGCCGCTGCCGCTGGGCGAGGGCTTGTGGTGGCTGCATAGCGAGCAGGCTGTGCGTCAGCCAGGGCTGGCGTTTGTTACGCCACAACAACCACTGCGTTATCGCGACCAGCCGCTGCTGGGGCTGTTTTGCCTGGCCAGCCTGGGCGCTGCGCATCAGGCGTTGCTTGAGCGTTTATGCTCGCTGTTGATAGAAGGCCGCGGTCAGGAACTGGGCCGTGCCACCAGCAGCCGTGCAGTGCTGGAAGTGTTGGGGGGCGAGTTGCCAGGCGACTGGCCGAGCGTACGCATTGGCCTTGCCAACGCCCATGGCTTGCACGCGCGTCCGGCCAAGGTGCTGGCGCAATTGGCCAAAGCCTTTGAGGGCGAGATTCGCCTGCGTGTGCTCGACAGCGGCCAGGCAGCCGTGTCGGCCAAGAGCCTGAGCAAGTTGCTCAGCCTCGGCGCCCGACGTGGTCAGGTGCTGGAGATTATTGCCGAGCCCAGTGTCGCCGCCGATGCTCTGCCAGCTTTGCAGGCGGCTATTGAGGAAGGCTTGGGTGAGGAGGTCGAGGCGCTGGCGACGGTGGTTGAAGCCGCGCCGGCGCCACTGGCCGAACCTGAACTGCTCGCCCCTGTGGCGGGTGCGGTGATTCAGGGCGTGGCTGCTGCGCCCGGCATCGCCAGTGGCCCGGCGCATATTCAGGTCGTGCGTGAATTCGACTATCCCCTGCGCGGTGAGTCGCTGCCAATTGAACGCCAGCGTTTGCAGCAGGCGCTGGCGACGGTCAATGCAGAGATCGAAGCGCTGATTCAGCGCAGCCAGGCCAAGGCCATTGGCGAAATTTTCATCACCCACCAGGAAATGCTTGCCGACCCCGAACTCAGCGACGAAGTCGATCAGCGTCTGCGCCAAGGCGAGAGTGCGCCAGCGGCCTGGATGGCCGTGATCGACGCGGCGGCGCGTCAGCAGGAAGCCCTGCACGATGCCTTGCTGGCCGAGCGGGCTGCCGACCTGCGCGACATTGGTCGGCGGGTGTTGGCCCAGCTCTGTGGTGAAGCGGATGCGCCAGTGCCAGAGCAAGCTTATGTGTTGGTGATGGAGGAGGTGGGACCGTCGGATGTTGCCCGTCTCGACCCAACCCGCGTCGCCGCGATTCTTACCGCGCGTGGTGGGGCCACCGCCCATAGCGCGATTGTCGCCCGTGCGCTCGGCATTCCGGCGGTGGTCGGGGCTGGCGATGCGGTGTTGCTGATTGCTCCGGGCACCACGTTGTTGCTCGATGGTCAGCGCGGGCGCCTGCAGGTGGCGCCGCCCGCCGATGAGTTGCAGCGCGCCCTGGCTGAACGCGAACGCCGCGAGCAGCGCTTGCAACTGGCTCGAGAGCATCGCCTGGAGCCGGCAGTCACCCGCGATGGGCATGCCATCGAAGTGTTCGCCAACATAGGCGATAGCAAAGGTATTGATGCCGTGGTTGATCACGGCGCCGAAGGCGTCGGCCTGCTGCGCACCGAACTGATTTTCATGGCCCACCAGCAAGCCCCGGATGAAGCGGTGCAAGAGGCCGAGTACCGCCGGGTGCTCGATGGGCTGAAGGGACGGCCACTGGTGGTGCGCACCCTGGATGTGGGCGGCGACAAACCGTTGCCGTATTGGCCGATTGCCAAGGAAGAGAACCCGTTTCTCGGTGTGCGCGGTATTCGCCTTACTCTGCAACGCCCACAGGTGATGGAAAGCCAGTTGCGGGCGTTGTTGCGCGCCGCTGATGATCGTCCGCTACGTATCATGTTTCCCATGGTCGGTCAGCTTGAAGAGTGGCAACAGGCCAAGGCGATGGTCGATCGCCTGCGCGAAGAAATCAGCGTCACTGATTTGCAGGTCGGCATCATGATCGAGGTGCCATCGGCGGCGCTGCTGGCGCCAGTGCTGGCCCGCGAGGTGGACTTCTTCAGCATTGGTACCAACGACCTGACCCAATACACCCTGGCCATCGACCGTGGTCACCCCAGCCTTTCGGCCCAGGCCGATGGCTTGCACCCGGCGGTGTTGCAACTGATCGACATCACCGTGCGTGCCGCCCATGCCCATGGCAAGTGGGTGGGCGTGTGCGGTGAGCTGGCGGCGGACCCGCAGGCGGTTGCAGTGTTGTTGGGGTTGGGTGTCGATGAACTGAGCATTGCTGCGCGCAGCATTGCCGAGGTCAAGGCCCAGGTCCGTGAACTGAATTATGAACACGCCCGGCAGCTTGCCCAGCAAGCGCTGCTGCAGGGCAGTGCCAGCGCCGTACGCGCGTTGGTGGAGAAAAACTGAATGGCCAAGATACTCACCCTTACCCTCAACCCGGCGCTGGATCTCACGGTTAGCCTGGAGACACTGCACAGTGGTGTGGTAAACCGCAGCCAGGCCCAGCACAGCCATGCGGCGGGCAAGGGCCTGAATGTTGCGCAGGTGCTGGCCGACCTTGGCCACAGCGTTACCGTCGGCGGCTTTCTGGGGGCCGATAATCTTCAGCCTTTTGAAAGCCTGATCGCCCGGCGTGGCTTTGCCGACTGCTTTGTTCGCGTACCGGGGGAAACCCGGTGCAACATCAAGCTGGTCGAAGCCGACGGTCGTGTCACCGATATCAACGGGCCGGGACCGCAGGTGGATGCCCACGCCTGTGAGCAATTGCTGAGCAAGCTCAACCACATTGCTCCCGGTCACGACGCGGTGGTGGTCGCAGGCAGCCTGCCGCGTGGGCTCAGCCCGCAGTGGCTGCAGCACCTGCTCGCGCAGCTCAAGGCCATGGGCCTGAAGGTGGCGTTGGACAGCAGCGGCGAAGCCTTGCGAGAAGGGCTGAAAAGTGCGCCCTGGCTGGTCAAGCCCAATACCGATGAGTTGGGTGAAGTGCTGGGCAGCAGCGTGCACTCTTTTGCCGAGCAACACGCAGCCGCCGGTCAACTGCTTGCCCAGGGTGTGGAGCATGTTGTGGTTTCCCAGGGCGAACACGGGGTCAACTGGTTCCAGGCAGGCGGGGCGCTTACCGCGGTGCCGCCAACGGTCAAGGTGGCCAGCACAGTCGGTGCCGGTGATTCATTGTTGGCGGGCATGGTTCATGGCTTGCTCAGCAGCACAACTGCCGAACACACCTTGCGCCTGGCCACTGCGATTGCCGCCCAGGCGGTGACCCAGATCGGATTTGGTATTAATGACCGCACCCAGTTGGCGCAGTTGGAGCGCGACGTGCGCTTGGGCCAGCCACAACAAGAGGGTTGCAGATGAACATTGCCATTGTCACCGCTTGCCCAAACGGCCAGGTTTCCAGTGTGCTCAGTGCGCGTCTACTGGAAGCTGCTGCCCAGCGTTTGGGCTGGAGCACCAGTGTTGAAGTGCATGACCCACAGAATCCGCAGCAGCAATTGTCTGCAGCGGTGATTGCTGCTGCAGACTGGGTGCTGGTGGTCAACAGTGGCCCGTTGGATTTGCAACGCTTTGCCGGAAAGCGCTTGTTCCAAAGCACCCCGGCTCAGGCGCTCAGCGATGTTCAGCACTTTCTTCGCCAGGCGGCGGAGCAGGCAGAGGCCTACCAGCCGCTTGCCGATGCACCGCCTGAGGCGGCCGAGCGCAACAAAAAAATTGTCGCCATCACGGCCTGCCCAACCGGCGTGGCCCACACCTTCATGGCGGCTGAAGCCTTGCAACAGGCGGCGCAGCAACTGGGTTACCAACTGACGGTGGAAACTCAGGGCTCGGTCGGTGCGCGCAACCCATTGCCGCCTGCTGCCATTGCCGAGGCAGATGTGGTGTTGTTGGCCGCAGACATCGAGGTACCTACCGAACGTTTTGCCGGTAAGCGTATTTATCGCTGTGGCACCGGCGTGGCCTTGAAGCAGGCCCAGGCTACGCTGAACAAAGCCCTGGCCGAAGGCCGCGAGGAGTCGGCGGCGCAAGGCGCCAATAGTGCGGCTGGGCGCAGCGAAAAAAACGGGGTGTACAAGCATTTGCTCACCGGGGTTTCGTTCATGCTGCCGATGGTGGTGGCGGGCGGTTTGTTGATCGCCTTGTCCTTCGTGTTCGGCATCGAGGCCTTTAAAGAGCCCGGCACCTTGCCCGCTGCGTTGATGCAGATCGGCGGTGAGGCGGCCTTCAAACTCATGGTGCCGTTGCTGGCAGGCTACATCGCCTACTCGATTGCCGACCGTCCGGGGCTGGCGCCGGGCATGATCGGTGGATTGCTGGCGAGCACCCTCGGCGCCGGCTTTATCGGCGGCATCGTCGCAGGCTTTCTGGCTGGTTACAGCGCTAAGGCCATCAGCCGCTGGGTGCGTTTACCCACCAGCCTGGATGCGCTCAAACCGATTTTGATCATTCCCTTGCTGGCCAGTTTGTTCACCGGTCTTGTGATGATCTATGTGGTTGGCAAACCGGTGGCGGGAATGCTCGAAGGCCTTACGCACTTTCTCGACAGCATGGGCACCACTAATGCCATCCTGCTCGGCGTGCTGTTGGGCGGGATGATGTGTGTCGATCTGGGTGGCCCGATCAATAAGGCAGCCTATGCATTTTCGGTCGGCCTGCTGGCCTCGCAGAGCTATGCACCGATGGCGGCAACCATGGCCGCCGGCATGGTGCCGCCAATCGGCCTGGGCATTGCCAGTTTCATTGCCCGGCGCAAGTTCGCCCAGAGCGAACGCGAAGCGGGCAAGGCGGCTTTTGTGTTGGGCTTGTGCTTCATCTCGGAAGGGGCGATTCCCTTTGCCGCCAAAGATCCGCTGCGGGTGATTCCAGCCAGCATCGCCGGGGGCGCACTGACTGGCGCGTTGTCAATGTATTTCGGCTGCAAGCTGATGGCGCCGCATGGCGGGTTGTTCGTCATGCTCATTCCCAATGCCATCAACCATGCCTTGCTGTACTTGCTGGCAATTGTGGCGGGTAGCCTGCTCACGGCGGTGGTCTATGCCGTGCTCAAGCGCAGCGAAGGGGTGGAATTGGCCGTGCAACCGGTCAAGGTCTAGGTTCGCTGGGCGCGGCGCAGGGGCACCAGCAGATCGCCCAGGCCGTTGTGGTCGATCTCGTGCATCAGCGCCAGCAGCCCGCCAAGTTCGCCATTGGGAAAGCCCTGGCGAGCGAACCAGGCCAGGTAATGGCCGGGGAGGTCGGCGATCAGCCGGCCTTTGTATTTGCCGAACGGCATTTCGCGGGTAACCAGCAGTTTGAGCGTTTCAGGATTCATGCCATGGAGTTCTGCAAAGGGATGGCCCGAACATACATGCAATCTGCATGAAGGCCAAAGCCCAGTTCATGCAGAACGCTTGGGTTCTGATAGTTCAATTAATCATAAGTCTTTGATAAACATAGATTTATTTTTGTTATCAAGACTGGCACGAACACTGCTCTATCTCTATGCATCTTCCCTCATGCAAAGGAGCAGTGTCATGACCGATACCGATAAAGATGTTATCTCGGTGCTCAACGAACTGATCGAGTACAGCAAAGATGGTGAGAAAGGCTTCAAAACCTCCGCTGAGGATGTGAAGAATCCTGAGCTCAAAACTTATTTCCTGCAGCGCGCAGGGGAATGCGCTAGTGCCGCTTCGGAGTTGCAGCATCAGGTGCGAGCCTTGGGCGGCGATCCGGAAACCTCTACCAGCGTGAGTGGTGACCTGCACCGTACCTGGGTAAATATCAAGTCGGCGCTAACTGGCAAGGACGAAGAAGCAGTGCTCAACGAAGTCGAGCGCGGCGAGGACCATGCCCTCAAAGCCTACAAGGATGCGCTGGAAAAACTTGGCAAGTTGCACATGGTGCCTGGCAATGAAGTCTATGCGATAGTCGAGCGCCAGTATCACGGTGTGCAGCGTAACCATGATCAGGTGAAGGCGCTGCGCGACCGAGCTCGGGCGCAGTCTTAATCTGCGGTTTCAACGCGATTGCGACCGTTGCGTTTAGCACAATAAAGCGCATCGTCCGCACTGCCCAGTAAGGTCGCCAGATCTTGCTGGGCGCCTGGCGTGTAGCAGCCAATACCGATGCTCACCGTCACCGGTTGGGTGTCTTCGGCAAACATCGGCAATGCCTCGACGCTGCGGCGTATGCGCTCTGCGAGTACCTGCGCGCCTTGGCGCTCGGTTTCCGGTAACACCACCAGAAATTCCTCACCACCGTAGCGGGCTGCCAGATCTGCCGGACGGCGAATGCTGCGGGCAATCGCATCGGCAACCTTGCGCAGGGCTTCATCCCCGCCTTGGTGACCATGACGTTCGTTGAATGCCTTGAAGTGGTCCACATCGACCATCAACACCGCCAATGGCCGGTGGTTGCGCTGGGCGCGCGCCCATTCGCGGCGCAATACCTGATCGAGCTGACGCCGGTTGGCAAGGCCGGTGAGACTGTCGGTTGCTGCCAACTCCGCCAGGTCCTGCTCGGCACTTTGACGTCGACGCAATTCGCGGCCCAGCAGCAAGGTCAGCCAAAGAATGCCGATGCACAGCACCCCGGTGGCAACACCGACCAGTATCACCGTGCGTCGCCACGACTCGAAAACCTCATTGCTGGAACGCGCCACCACCACGATCAGTGGCAGGTCGGCCACCCGTGCAAAGGTGTAGAGCCTGGATTGGCCGGTGCGTGCGGAGAAGCTGGTAAAGCTGCCGCTGCCGTCGGCGCGCAGGCGCTGAAAATTCGGGCGGTCGGAGAAGTTGATGCCAACAAGCGTGTCTTCGGCGACTTTTGATTGGCGGGCCAGCAGCACGCCGTCGGTGTTCATCAAGCTGATGCTGCTTTCATTGCCGATGTCCAGGCGCCGGAACAGCTCGGTGAAGTACGACAGGCGCAAGGCTCCGGCGGCAATGCCGGCAAACTCCCCGTTGGCGCCGTCAATGCGACGGCTGAAGCTGATGCACCAGTCCGGATTGCCCAGGCGTGCCTTGAACGGTGGGCTGATAATCAGTCCCAGGTCTGCATTCTGACGATGGGCCTGGAACACTTTGCTGTCAGCGAAATTGGCTTGGCGTGGTATCACGCTGGCGGAATCGGCCGTCACATTACCCTGGGCGTCGAGCCAGAGAATGTCGCCCCGTGCCGAGTTGGTAAAGGCCTGATTGAAGTACAGCTGTTGGCGCATGTCGGCCGACAAGGCGCGTAGCTGCGGCTGCTTCACCGCCCATATCAAGCTGCGCAGCGACAGGTCGTAGAGTTCGACATTGCGCACGATGTCGCTTTCGATCAGTTCGACAATGTTGCTTGCCGAGCGGGCCGCGCTTTGTTCGATGTTGCTGCGCTCACGCATCACCAGGTAGCTGACAATACTCACAATGGCGAGCACCGCCAGGCAACTGCCCAGATTCAGGATCAGCTCCGGATGAGACTTGTACAGAACAGATCGCTTGGATCGAGAGGGCAAAGTCATTGATGCAGCAGCCGAAGACCTTCAAAAGTGTCGCGGCGTGATTACGCGGCGGCAATATTCTAGGGCGCTGAGGATTGTCGGACAAGCGCTTTGCTCGGCAGCCCGCGCTAGAGCTGGCCAGAGCCAGCTCTAGCGCGGGCAACGTATCAGAATACGTTCAGCGGGTAGTCGATGATTACCCGGTATTCGTCGACGTCATTGTCAATCTGCGAATAGCCCTGGCTGCCACGATGGCTGGCCCAGCGCAGCAGCACCGAAAGGTCCTTGAGGTTGCCTTGCTGGAAAACGTACTGCAAGTCGAAGTCCCGCTCCCAGTGCTGGGCGTTTTGACCTTCGGCGTTGTACCAGTGTTCGCCATAGCCGACGCTGTTCGGGTCAGCCTTGGTCAGGTCCAACTCACCGCGTGAATAGGAGACGGCCGAAGTCAGCCCGGGAATGCCCTGGCCGGCGAAGTCATAGGCATACTTGAGCTTCCACGAGCGCTCGTTGGGGCCGTTGAAGTCCGAGTACATTTGCGAGTTGTCGAGGAACACGCTGTCGCCCTGGTTGATGTAGTCGAACGGGGTGTTGCCGTTGACCCGTTGGTACACCGCAGTAAGGCTGTTGTAGCCGATGTTCACGGTGAAGTGCAGGCTGTAGGTGTTGTTGTCGATGTTGCCAAGCAGCGCCTGGCCGGTGTCCTGGGTGTGATAGAAGTGCAGGCCAGGGTTGAGGCTCAGCAGGTCATTCACTTCATAGGTGTAGTCGAGGTCGAAGTAGTACTGGTTCCAGATATCCTTGAGCTCGGAGGCGTACAGGCTCGATGTCAGGTTCGGTACACCGCTCCAGGCCATCCCGGCCCAGTTCAGGTGACGGCTTTCGCGATCATCCGGCAAGGCCCCGTAGAAGGTGTCGATGCGCCGGTGGCCACTCTGGTTGTACGGCTTGGTGAAACTGGCCTGGCCGGCTTCGAGCATCAGCCCTTTGAAGCTGTTGTTGGTCAGGCTTACACCACGGAAGGTCTGCGGCAGCATGCGCGACTCGCCACCGGCAATTACCGGGTTGGTCAAGAATAAGTCGCCGGCTTTGAGCTCGGTATCGAACGCCTTGAGTTTTAGCGCTGCCCCAGCGGTCGAAAACGCATCAGGGGCTTTTCCCGGCTCGTTATCGCCCTGGGTATTGATCGGTAGAATGCTGCTGCCGGAGGTGCCGGCGCCGCCGTCGAGTTTCAGGCCGAGCATGGCATGGGCATCAAGGCCGAAGCCGACCGTGCCCTGGGTGTAACCCGACTCGAACTTGCCGATAAAGCCTTGTCCCCATTCCCGGTTGTCACGCACGCCGCGGTTCAGTTGGTTGCGGTTCAGGTAGTAATTGCGTGAATGCACGTTAAGGCTGGACCCTTCGACAAAACCTTCGGCTTTTTCCTCATCGGCCTGGGCGTTGAAAGGGATCGTTGCAGCCAGTGCAACGAAGAGGGGCGTGAAGCGTAAAGCAGTGTTCACCGGGTGGACTCCTTGAGGTGACGGTAAGGCAATTTTTTATTGTGCGAATCGTGATCTTGTTATGAACAAACGCACCCGCGGACTGGCACTTTTCGACACGCGAAAAAAAAGCCGCTGATCATTAGCGGCTTTGAAAGACAACCGCACAGGCGCTCAAGTCACCTGTGCGGTTACCAAGGGAGTCAAAGAGACAAACGAGGGGTCTATCAGCTCTCTGCTGCGTCACTCGAAGAAACCTTGGAAGCGGTCTGTTCTGCGGGCTGTGACGACTGGTCACGCTCGGCGGCGAAGGCCTCGCGAGCCTGCTCGTGGACGGCGGCAAGTTGTGCATTGCGAGCGACGAACGCCTGGGATTCCTCGGCCATGGCCAGAGGGGACAATAACAGGGAAGACAGGACGAATACGCTGGCAACACCCATACTGTTGGACATTTTGAAACAGCCTTCTTGCGGTGCAAGTGTTAAGTAGGTCCGACTAAATTAGTCGGAAACACAGGCAAGAAACAGTGACTTTTTCGAGAAGTACTGTTGCGTTAAAAGCAATAGTCAACGCGGCGATAGGATTGCGTCGTAGTCCTTCGTGGATGAATCCGCGCCCACCCAATGGGTGGCAGTTGGATCAAGCCGGCAGCACAATCCCGAAGGTATTGGCGCCGGCCTGGCTGCGTACAAACACGCTACCGCCATGCATCAGGGCAATGGCCTTGACGATGGCCAGGCCCAGGCCATGGTTGCCACCACCACTGCTGCGCGCAGCATCCACCCGGTAGAAACGTTCGAACAGCATCGGCAGGTGTTCCTGGTCAATCGCCGGCCCCGGGTTGCTCACGGCAATGCTGATCTGGCCGTCCTGCTGCTTGATATGCACCTGGATGACTTGACGGGCGGCGGTGTGCTGTACGGCGTTGTTCAACAGGTTGATCAGCGCCCGCCGCAGTTGGGCCTTTTCGATGTGCGCCTGGGCATCGCCACTGACCTCGACACGCACTTGTGCGTCTTCAAGGATGTAGTCCAGGTAGTCGAGGGTCGCGGCCACTTCTTCGGCCAGCGAGGAGCAGGTCAGGGCCGTGGCCTTGCTGCCCTGATCGGCGCTGGCCAGGAACAGCATGTCGTTGATGATAGTGCGCAGGCGTTCAAGTTCTTCCAGGTTGGACTGCAGCACTTCAAAGTAGTGCTCGGCACTGCGCCCGCGGGTCAGGGCCACCTGGGTCTGGCCGATCAGGTTGGTCAACGGCGAACGCAGTTCATGGGCGACGTCGGCGTTGAACGCTTCAAGGCGGGTATAGGATTGGTCCACCCGTTCCAGGGTGGAGTTGAAGGCGCTGGCGAATTGCGCCACTTCCGGTGGCAGGTCCGATAGCTGCAAGCGTCCGCTGAGGCGCGGTGGCGCAAGTTTCTGCGCTTCGGCAGATAGTGTGCGCAGCGGCTTCAGCCCGACCCTCGCGACCCAGTAGCCAAGCACCGAGGCCAGCAGTACGCCGAACACCGACAGGCTGACGATGGCCACCAGCAAGGTGTGTTGAGTCTGCCAGAAGGCTTCGGTATCGATGGCGATTAAAAAGCGCATGGACGGCCGCGCGCCCATGGCTGGCAGCTCGCTGACCAGTACCTTGTACGGGTAAGGGTTGTTGGCCAGGCGCAGGTCGCGCATGCCCAGCGGCCCGAGGGCGAAGGCGCGGAGGTTGTCATCGGGGTGACCGTATTCAAACGTGCTGTGGCCGCTCACCACCCAGAAGCGAATCCGCCGATCTTCTTCGCTGAGCAGGTTGAGTTTGTTGGTGATCTTGGCCCAGTGCTCGGTGGTGTCGTAACGCGTCAGCGATGACTCCAGCACACTCAAGCGCGCCTCCAGTTCCGCAGCCGGCAGCAAATCCAGGCTGCGATCGACCTGCTTGTACAGGGCGCTGCCAATCAACAGGAACACGCCGAGCGCCACCAGGGTGAACAATGCGCTCAAGCGCAGGGCGATGGAGTTAGTCGGCACGGTTTTCCAGAACATAGCCCATGCCTCGGATAGTGTGCAGCAGTTTGGTTTCGAATGGCCCGTCAAGCTTGGCGCGCAGGCGCTTGATCGCTACTTCGACGACGTTGGCATCACTGTCGAAATTGATGTCCCAGACCAACTCGGCGATGGCTGTCTTGGAGAGAATTTCGCCGTGCCGCCGGGCCAGTACGCTGAGCAGGGAAAACTCCTTGGCGGTCAGGTCCAGGCGTTGCCCGGCACGACTGGCCTTGCGGCTGAGCAAATCGACCCACAGGTCCGCGACCTGAATCTGCACCGGCTCCTGGCTGCTGCTGCGGCGAGTCAAGGCTTGCAGGCGGGCGACCAGTTCCAGGAACGAAAACGGCTTGCCGAGGTAATCGTCGGCGCCTTCGCGCAGGCCATGAATTCGGTCTTCGACGCGCTCGCGGGCGGTGAGCATGATCACCGGGGTTTGCTTGCGCACGCGCAGGGCGCGCAGTACGCCGTAACCGTCCAGGCCGGGCAGCATCACATCGAGCACGATCACGGCGTAGTCGCCTTCCAGGGCCATGTGCAGGCCATCGATACCGTCGCGGGCCAGGTCCACGGTAAAGCCCTGTTCGCTCAAGCCGCGGTGCAGGTAGTCAGCGGTTTTTTCTTCATCTTCAATAATCAGCACACGCATGATCGGTTCTCAACTGCCAGTGGGCTGCGCCACGCTTTGCGGCGTCTTGCGCCGATGGAACAGACGCTCCAGGGCCAAGTATATGATCGGCGTAGTGAACAATGTCAGCGCCTGGCTGACCAGCAAGCCGCCGACCACGGCTATCCCCAAGGGCTGGCGCAGCTCGGCACCGGCACCCATGCCGAACATCAGAGGCACGGCACCGAGCAGGGCCGCGAGGGTGGTCATCATGATCGGCCGAAAGCGCGTCAGGCAGGCCTGGTGGATCGCCTCCTCAGGACTTAGACCCAGGGTGCGCTGGGCGTCCAGGGCGAAGTCGATGAGCAGGATGCCGTTTTTCTTGACGATACCGATCAACAGCACGATGCCGATCAGGCCCATGATGCTGAAGTCCTGCCCCGACAGCCACAACAGCGCCAGTGCACCAAGGCCGGCCGAGGGCAGGGTGGAGATAATCGTTAATGGGTGCACGAAACTCTCGTAGAGCACGCCGAGAATGATGTACACCGCCACCAGCGCCGCGAGGATCAGCCAGGGCTGGCTCGACAGCGAACTCTGGAAGGCCTGGGCCGCGCCCTGGAAGTTTCCAATGATCGAATCGGGCATGCCTAGTTCACGCTGGGTGCGTTCAAGTATCTGCACGGCGTCGCCCAGGGCTACTCCGGGCGCCAGGTTGAATGACAGGTTGGCGGCCGGGAATAGGCCATCGTGGCTGATCGACAATGGCCCGGTGCTCGGTGGCGCGACTTTAGCCAGCACTGACAGCGGTACCATTTCATTGGTCAGTGGCGAGCGCAGGTAGAAGTAGTTGAGGCTTTCGGCCTTGCCGCGTTGACGGGCGTCGAGTTCGAGGATGACCTTGTACTGGTTGGTCTCGGTCTGGAACTCGCTGATCTGACGCTGGCCGAAGGCGTCATACAGTGCCTGGTCAATGTCGGTGGTGGTCAGGCCGAAACGAGCAGCGGCGCGGCGGTCGATTTCGATGCGGGTTACGCTGGCGCCCAGTTGCAAGTCGTTGGACAGGTCACGAAATGCCGGGTTGGCCTTCAGACGCTCGGTGAGGCGTTGCGTCCATTCGTTCAACGCCGCTCCGTCGTTGCTCTTGAGCACGTACTGGTACTGGCTACGGGTGGGCCCGGAACTCAGGTTGATGTCCTGGCCGGCGCGCAGATACAGCACGACACCCGGCACCTTGGCCAGTTTCGGGCGCAAGCGATCGATGAACTCACTGGCTGACACATCGCGGTCACCACGGTCCTTGAGGGCGATCCAGAAACGGCCGTTGGCGATGGTCTGGTTGCTGCCGGTTACCCCGACAGCGTGAGAAAACGCGCGTACCGCCGGGTCGGTCTCGATGACCTTGGCCAGCGCCTGGTGCTTTTTGATCATGTCGGGGTAGGAGATGTCGGCAGCACCCTCGGAGGTACCGAGAATGAAACCTGTATCCTGAACCGGGAAAAAGCCCTTGGGGATGGCGACGTAGCCGGCCACTGCCAGGGCCAGGGTGACGGCGAAGATACCCATCATTAAGCGTTGGTGCGCCAGGGCCTTGACCAGCACGCGCTCGTACCAGCCCAGCAAGCGCTCACCGAAAGTGATCCCGTGCTGGTCCTTGTGTTCGGGGCGTTCCATGAACAGCGCGCAGAGGGTCGGCGCCAGGGTCAGCGAGACCACCACCGAAATGAGGATGGTCGAGGTTGCGGTGAGGGCGAACTCCTTGAACAAGCGGCCCACAACGCCGCCCATGAACAGCAACGGAATAAACGCGGCCACCAGGGAAAAACTGATCGAGACCACGGTAAAGCCGATTTCGCCGGAACCCTTGATTGCTGCTTCGCGCTTGCTGTCGCCGGCTTCCAGATGACGGTGAATGTTCTCCACCACGACGATGGCGTCATCGACCACAAAGCCCACGGCGATGACAATGGCGACCAGGGTCAAGTTATTGAGGCTGAAACCGAACAGGTACATCAGCGCAAAGCTTGCGATCAGCGATACGGCGAGCACGCTCGATACAATCAAGGTCGCAGACCATTGGCGCAGAAACAGCGCCATCACCCCGATCACCAGCGCTACGGCAATCAGCAAGGTTACTTCTACTTCATGCAGGGACGCGCGAATGGTCTGCGTGCGGTCATTGAGCACCGAGACCTCGACCGCTGCCGGCAGCATCTGTTCGAGCCGCGGCAACGCCTCCATGATGCCGTCGACTGTCTCGACGATGTTGGCGCCAGGCTGGCGGAACACCACCAGGTTCAGGCCCTGCTGCTCGCCGGACCAGGCCTTGACGTAGGCGTTCTCGGCGCCGTTGATAACCTTGGCGACATCTTTCAGGTGCACCGGGGCGCCGTCACGGTAAGAGACGATCAGTTGCGCGTACTCTTCGGGATGAAACAACTGATCGTTGGTGGCCAGGGTGGAAACGCTGCTGTCGCCATACAGCGCACCTTTGGCCAGGTTCAGGCTGGTCTGTTGGATAGCCTGGCGCAGGTCGGCGAGGGTCAGCCCCAACGCTGCAAGTTTTTCCGGCTGGGCCTGCACGCGGATAGCGGGGCGCAGTTGCCCGGTGATGTTGATCAGGCCGACGCCGTTTATCTGGCTCAGTTGCCGAGCCAGAAGGGTTTCGGCGTAGTCGCTCAATTCGTTGGCGGGCATCTGCGACGAGCTGACCGTGAGGATCAGTACCGGGCTGTCGGCCGGGTTGACCTTGCGCCAGGTGGGCGGGCTGGGCATGTCCTGGGGCAGGCGGGCGGTGGCGGTGTTGATGGCCGCCTGAACTTCCTGGGCAGCGGTATCGATGCTTTTTTCCAGGCTGAACTGCAGAATCAGGTTGGTCGATCCCAGGGCGCTGCTGGAGGTCATCTGGGTCATGCCGGGGATGGCGCTGAACTGGACTTCCAGTGGTGTGGCCACCGACGAGGCCATGGTTTCCGGGCTGGCGCCGGGCAGTTGGGCGGAGACCTGAATGGTCGGGAAGTCGGCTTCGGGCAATGGCGCAATCGGCAGGCGCGGGAAGGCGATAACGCCGAGCAGTACCAGGGCGAACGTCAGCAGCAGGGTCGCAATCGGGCGGTCGATGCACCAGGCCGAAATCGAGCCGCGGGCTTTCATGGCTGCTCCCGACGTTTAGCCACTTCTTCTGGCGCAGCGGCTTCAGCCGCCACTTCTACGGTGGCGCCAGGCCGGAGCCGCGACTGACCATCGGAGACCAGTTTGTCACCCTGGCCGACCCCGGCAATGATGTTCAGGGTGCTGTCCTGATAGACCACGGTGACCGGCACGCTTTCGACCTTGTCGCCGACCAGTTTGTAGACGTAATGGCCGTCGATGCCGCGTTGCACCACCTGTGGCGGTACCACCAATGCATTCTGCTCGAGCGCGGTCTGCAGCTTCAGGGTGACCAGTTGGCCCGGCCAGAGGCGGGCGTCGGGATTGGCGAACTCGGCCTTGACCCGAATGGTTCCGGTGTGGGCGGCTACCTGGTTGTCGATCAGGGTCAGGTGACCCTCGGCAAGCAAGGTGCCGCTGTTGTCACCATCGCCTTCCAGGTAAGCCTGAACCACCGCGGCAGGTTGCGCCTTGAGCAGCCCCTGCAAGGTCGGCAGCATGTTTTGCGGCAAGGAAAACTCCACCCCGATCGGGTCGATCTGGGTGACGCTGAACAGCCCCTGGGTATCGGCCACGCGCAAAAAATTGCCTTCATCGACGTTACGAATACCCACCCTGCCGGTCACCGGCGAAAGAATCTGGGTGTAGGACAACTGCACCTGGGCCGCGGCTATAGCGGCCTGGTTGCCGAGCACCGTGGCTTGCAGTTGATTGAACAGTGCCTGCTGCTGATCGAGGGTCTGGCGCGATACGCCGTTGTCGGTGCTGAGCAGCTTGTAGCGCTTGAGATCGACACCGGCAACCTGCAGTTGTGCCTGGCTTTGCCCCAATTGCGCCTTGGCTTGTTCGAGGGTAGCGCGAATGGCGCGGTCGTCGATGGTAGCCAGCAAGTCACCTTGCTTGACCCATTGGCCTTCCTTGACCAGTAGGCGGGTCAATACGCCTTCGACCTGAGGCCGAATCACCACGCTGTGCAGTGACAGCACCGAGCCGATACCGCTGGCAAAACGTGGCACGTCTTGTTGTTTGACGGCAACGACGCGCACCGGGATAGCGGGGCTGTGAGCGACTTTCTCTTCACCCGAGCGACCCAACAACCAAAAGCCAATCCCGGCCAGAACCAACAGGCCGACGCAGATCACAACAGAGCGGGGCTGAATACGCATAGGTGAAATTCCAGGGCAATGCCTAATTTATAGCGGCTCGATCAGGTCAGCAGCGTGACCGCTAACTGACAGCGCTGACAGCTAGCTGAAAGCCAGTGATGGCAAATTGCCAAATACGTGAGCTGGATCAAGGAAATCAGCCGGTTTGTCACTAAAGTCGTACGCCCTGCCGATTCTCCCGAAAAACAACGAGTGCCTCCGATGAAGAGCAATATGCCTGTGACCGGTCGCAATGTGGATTATCCCGGTGACGCCAATATCCTTTCTACCACCGACCTTTCAAGCGTAATCACCTACGCCAATGACGACTTCGTCAAGATCAGTGGATTCAGTCGTGAAGAACTGCTGGGCAGTCCTCACCATGTGGTGCGTCACCCCGATATGCCACCCCAGGCATTCGAACAGATGTGGCAGACCCTCAAGAACGGTCAGTCATGGATGGGCTTGGTGAAGAATCGCTGTAGAAATGGTGATCACTACTGGGTCAGTTCCTTCGTTTCACCCATCGCCAGTGAAGGGAAAACGGTGGAGTATCAGTCGATCCGAACCAAGCCAAGTGCTGAGCAGGTTGAAGCTGCCGAGCGCTGCTACAGCGATTTACGCAGCGGTCGAAAGGCCTGGTGGCAACGCTTGCCGGTGTTCGGCCTTGGCGGGCAATTGTGGGCGGGCGTCACCCTGGGGTTGGTGCTGGCCTCGGTGCTCAGCCACCTGTTGTTGCCGGTGATACCCTGGCAAGGGGCAGTACAAGTGTTGTTGGCCAGCGGCCTGAGTGCGCTGGTGATCCTGGCGGTGCTCAAGCCCTTCCAGCGTTTGTGTGCTGAGGCCAAGGCGATTGCCGACAATCCGTTGAGCCAGCAGTTGTACACTGGCCGTCGCGACGGCATCGGCCAGATCGATTTTGCCCTGCGCATGCTCAAGGGCCAGCTCGGCGCGGTGGTTGGGCGAATCAGCGACACCTCGCGGCGTCTGGCCGGGCATAGTGGTTCGTTGGCGCAGTCGCTGCAAAGCAGTCACAGTACTAGCCTGGAGCAGCAGGGCGAAGCCGATCAGATCGCCACCGCGATCAATCAGATGGCGGCCAGCGTGGCTGAGGTCGCCAGCAACGCCCAGCAAGCCTCGCAGGCGGCCGATCAAGCCGAAGATGAAACCCGTGCCGGGCATCAGTTGGTCGACCTCAATCGCAGTGCGATTCAGGAATTGGCCAACTCGCTGGATGCCGCCACTGAAGTTATCCACAACCTGCAGAGCCACAGCAGTGAGATCACCGGTGTGGTGGAGGTGATCCGTGGGATTGCCGAGCAGACCAACCTGCTCGCGCTCAACGCCGCTATCGAAGCGGCCCGGGCGGGTGATCAGGGGCGCGGCTTTGCGGTGGTCGCCGATGAGGTGCGCAGCTTGGCGCAGCGCACGGCACAATCGACCCATGAGATTCAGCGCATGATCAGCGTGCTGCAAAATGGCGCGCGCGACGCTGTGCAGGTGATGCAGCAAAGCAGCGAGCACGCCGGGCACAGTGTCGATCAGGCCCGGCGCGCCGCCACCGCGTTGGACGGCATCAGCCTGCGGGTCAATCAGATCAGTGAGATGAGCTTGCAGATTGCAGCGGCGGTGGAGCAGCAAAGCCAGGTCAGCGAGAGCATCAACCGCAACATCATCACCATCCGCCAGGCCAGCGAATCAACCGTGCAGGTTGGCCAGCAAAGCCATCTCAGTGCCAGTGATGTGGCGTCGATTGCCGAAGACTTGCGCCGCCTGGCTGCCGAGTTCTGGCGGCGCTGTCATTGATGTCAGTGCTCTTCGAAGGCTACTGAGCGCGCCGCAACGATCAGGCAGTCGGTCAGCTCCGGTGAAGAGAACTTGGTCAGCACCGCGTTGGCCCCGGCGAGCCGGGCTTTTTCGCTGTTCATCGCGCTGTCCAGCGAGGTGTGCAGCAGCACGTACAGGTGCTTGAAGTCCGGGGTTTCGCGCAGGGTGCGGGTGAAGGCGTAGCCATCCATTTCGGACATCTCGATGTCCGAGACCACCACGTTGATCTCCTGCTCGGTGCCTTGCAGCTCGAGCAGGGTGTTGATCGCATCCTTGGCGCTGCGCGCGGTGTGGCATTCGATACCGAGGCCGCGCAAGGTGTGCACCGATTGCTGCAAGGCCACCAGGCTGTCGTCGACGACCAGAATGTTGGTGGCGGCCAGCACCGCTGCATCATCGGCGCTCAATTCGCTGCCCGCGACCTCGTGAGGGGGCGGGGAGATACCGTGAATGACCTTCTCGATATCCAGCACTTGGACCAGGGCATTGTCGACCCGGGTCACGCCAGTAATGAACGACTTGCTGCCCGAACCGTAAGGCGGTGGCTTGATGTCGGTGGTCAGGCAATGAACGATCTTGCTCACCGCCTGTACATGCAGGCCCTGTTTGGAGCGGCTGATATCGGTAACGATCAGGCAGCCGCCCTGGGGATCTTCCAACGGCCGCTCGCCAATGGCCCGGGACAGGTCGATCACCGACAGCGAGTTGCCACGCAGGGTAGCAACGCCTTTGACGTGGGGATGTGACTCCGGCAGTTTGGTCAGCGCAGGGCAAGGAATGATTTCACTGACCTTGAGCAGGTTGATAGCCATCAGCTTGCCGCTGCGCAGGGTGAACAGCAGCAGCGACAACGAGTCCGCGCGGGCATTTTGCGTGGCCATGGGTACCTTCAGGTCAGGTTGAACGGGGGAGATGCCGGGTTATCGACCCGACAGCCCGGGGCTTTAATGGCTTGCGTAAATCAGCGTAGACCCAGGCGCTTGGCCAGGCGACTGAGATTGGCCCGATCCAGGCCCAGTTCGCGGGCGGCGCTGGCCCAATTGCCCTGATGACGCTCAAGGCAGGCTTGGATCAGTTGGCGCTGATAAACGTCGAGAGCCTGGCGCAGGTCGCCCACCGGCAAGTCAGCCGTCGCGGTGAGCGGCGCCTGTTCCTGGCTGAGCGGTGCTTCGATGGGCTTGAGGTCCAGGTCCGTGGCATTGAGGGTAAGTATTTTCGGACGCTGACGGTGCTGGCCCAGGGCCTTGAGCGCCGAGCGCCCGATCAGGTGTTCGAGCTCTCGCACATTTCCTGGCCAGTCATACGCCAGCAGGGCGGCCTGGGCTTCCGCGCTCAGGCGCAAGCTGCCCAGGCCCATGCGTGAGCGATTGTGTTCGAGAAAGTAGCCACTGAGCAGCAACACATCGCGCCCACGCTCACGCAACGGCGGCACCCGAAGCGGGTAAACGCTCAGGCGGTGGTAGAAATCGGCACGATAACGGCCAGCCCGCACTTCATCAGCCAGGTCGCGATTGGTAGCAGCGATCAGGCGCACGTCGACGCGGTGTTCCTGGTCTGAACCCAGTCGCTGCAATTGCCCGCTCTGCAGCACACGCAGAAGCTTGGCTTGCACCGTCAGCGAAAGCTCACCGACTTCATCGAGAAACAGCGTACCGCCGTTGGCCAGTTCGAATTTGCCGCGTCGTTCGTCGACCGCGCCGGTAAAGGCACCCCGCACATGGCCGAACAGTTCGCTCTCTACCAGGGTGTCGGGTAACGCCGCGCAGTTGAGGCTGATCATCGGTTTGTTGGCGCGGCCCGAAGCCTGATGTATGGCCTGCGCTACCAGTTCCTTGCCGACCCCGGTTTCACCCGTAATCAGCACGGTCAGGTCGCTGCTGCCGACCAAGTGGATCTCTTCCAGCAGGCGCTTGTGCAGCTTGCTCTGGCCGATCAGTTCCTTGTACTGCTGGCCGCTGGCCTGACGATACACCTCGGCGCGTTCGTGCTCATCCTCGGCGCGCAGCGCCAGGCGCGCGATGCGCTCGGCAACATTGACCGTGGCTTCGGCCAGGCTGGCAAAGGCTTGCAGGGCGTCCAGTTCAACTTGCTGGAACTGCTCCGGGTCGAGTGCGTCGAGGGTGATCAGGCCCCAGGGTTGTTCGTCGACAAACAGCGGGCAACCCATGCAGTCATGAACTTCCAGGTGCTGGTGCAGGCCTTCGACCAATCCGTCGTAGGGGTCTGGCAGCTCGCTGTCGCTGGCAAAGCGAGTAGGGGCGTTATGGCTGAGAATGATCTCGAAGCGCGGGTGTTCGTTGACCTTGAAGCGTCGCCCCAGCGTGTCCGTGCTCAAACCATCGACTGCCAATGGCACCAGCCAATCACCATCCAGGCGCAGAAGCGCGGCAGCATCGCACGGCAACAGGCTGCGCATGGCTTCGAGCAGACGTCGATAGCGTTCGCGCTCGGGCAAGTCGCGGGACAGATCGCTGACCAGTGGCAGCAGGGCGGTTAGCAGGGGTTTTGCGGTCATAAAGACTCCTGTTGGTCTTAATGACTATATATCAGATGTGGTCTTTATGACTCTGTTATTTTTAACTCATTGATTTTAAAGGGTTTAAAAGTTGGCACGAAAACTGAATTAGCGAACGTATTCATCAGAAGCCATAGGCTCAGGAGTCACTTAATGCTTAATGCCCAGGATCGTGCGATCGTCAAAGCCACTGTTCCCCTGCTCGAAAGCGGTGGCGAAGCACTGACGACTCACTTCTACAAATTGATGCTCAGCGAATACCCTGAAGTGCGCCCACTGTTCAACCAGGCCCACCAGGCCAGCGGCGACCAGCCACGTGCATTGGCTAATGGTGTACTGATGTATGCCCGTCACATCGACCAGCTCGAACAGCTCGGTGGCTTGGTCGGCCAGATCATCAACAAGCATGTGGCCTTGCAGATTCTTCCGGAACATTACCCGATCGTGGGTAGCTGCCTGCTGCGCGCCATCGAAGAAGTGCTTGGCAAGGAAATCGCCACCCCTGAGGTTATTGCAGCCTGGGGCGCAGCCTACCAGCAACTGGCCGACATCCTCATCGGCGCTGAAGCCGATGTTTATGCGCAGAAAGAAGCAGCCCCTGGCGGCTGGCGCGGTGCGCGGGACTTCAAACTGGTGCAGCGTGTCGACGAAAGCAGCGAAATCGTTTCTTTCTACTTCGCTCCCGTTGATGGCGGCGCGATTCTTAAAGCCGAGCCGGGTCAATACATCGGCCTGCAACTGATCATCGATGGCACCGAGCAGCGTCGCAACTATTCGCTGTCGGCCTTGAGCGATGCCGGCCAATACCGTATCAGCGTCAAGCGCGAAGCCGGTGGTAAGGTCTCCAATTACCTGCACGAGCAAATGGCAGTGGGCGACAGCATCAAACTGTTCCCGCCATCGGGCGAGTTCACCTTGAGCGCCAGCGACAAACCTTTGGTGCTGATCAGCGGTGGTGTGGGCATTACCCCGACCCTGCCGATGCTCGAAGCGGCGCTGGAAAGCGGTCGTCTGGTGCACTTCATCCACTGCGCGCGCAACGGTGCGGTGCATGCGTTCCGTGACTGGGTCGATGGTCTGGCGGCGCGTCATCCACAGGTCAAGCGCTTCTACTGCTACGCCGAAGACGATGGCGTCAGCGAGCCTGCCGATGCGGTCGGCCTGCTGACTGCCGAACAGTTGAACGCATGGCTGCCTAAAGAGCGAGACGTAGACGCCTACTTCCTCGGTCCAAAAGGCTTTATGGCTACCGTCAAGGGTCACCTCAAGGGCCTGGGCGTACCTGAGGCGCAGAGCCGCTACGAGTTCTTCGGCCCGGCCTCGGCGCTCGAATAACCCGGTTTTCCCCACCTACGGTTGCAATCGCAAGGCACAGCCAGCAATGGCTGTGCCTTGCGACGTTTGGTCGCCTTCTCAAACAGGCTGCCTGGCCTTTTTACTGCATGCAGAAAAAACGTCATGCGCGTGGCGCATCATCCTCCCAGCCGTATCAAGGAAACCGCAATCGTGAACATCAAATGGGCAGACAAACTGCGCAAGGGCCTGCATGGCTCGGCCGACTCGCTGGGCAATCTCTGCGTCGAAGCGTTTCACTACCTGGCCTTGTTCGGCATTGGTGCGATTACCGCTTATGCAGCCGTCGCGACCTTCATCGATATGCTCAGCAAGGGTGGCGTCAGTGTTGATGACATTCTTCTGTTATTCATCTACCTCGAGCTGGGGGCGATGGTCGGGATTTATTTCAAGACCAACCACATGCCGATTCGCTTCCTGCTGTATGTGGCGATCACGGCGCTGACCCGCCTATTGATCGGCGATGTCTCGCATCACAAGGCGCCGGATGTCGGTCTGCTGTATGTGTGTGGTGGGATTCTACTGTTGGCGTTCGCGATTCTGGTGGTGCGTTATGCTTCTTACCAGTACCCGTCGACCAAGGCTATCGATGCCAGTGGAAAGGAAATCGAAGAGGGTAAGTAACTCGGTGGCTGTTGCTGCGATGGGGCACTGAAGGGATGCAGTCGATCTCGGAGACAATGCCGATAAAAAAAGGCGAGCCCCCTGGCTCGCCTTTTTACCGTCTGCGTTATGTCATTCAGCTGATGCTGCGAGCTTGCTCGTTTTCCAGGAATTCTTCCTGTAGCAGGCCGTCATTCTGGGCCTCATTGGCGGTTTGTTGAGTGACGGCGCGTTTGCTGCGTAGCTTGCCGTAGAAATGCTCCAGGGCATGGTTGAGCTTCAGTGCTGCTCCCTCGACAGCCTGGTCGAGCGATGCAGACTTGTGGCTTACGGAAATCGGTTGATGGCCTTTTGGGCGTGCCTCCATCTGGCAGCGTTTGTCGTGCGGACCTGGCTTGTCGCCATTCTCGTCTCGCAGGTGAACCTCGACCCGGGTGATATCTTCCTCAAAGTGTTCGAGCATGCTTTCGATGGTGCTGCGGACCCACTCTTCCAGTCGAATGTTGCCTTGAATATGGTTGTCGCTATTGACTTGGATTTGCATAGTTCAATCCCTTATTCAGCTAGCTCGCAAGAGAATCGATGGGGCCTTTTCGGCCTGTGGAAACCATCGCCTCTTGACTACAAGGTCAGGCACTTGGCGCAACTTTTCAAGCCCTTTTGAAAGATAAATTTCTTGTTGCAAAAACCCGGCGCCGGCCGGGCTTTTGCATGCGCTGGGTCAAAACGCGACAGATGTCTGCAGGTATACCGTACGGGGTTCACCGACATACTTGCCCTTGTTGTTGTCATCGAACGAGCGCGTGTAGTACTGGTGATTGAAGATATTCTTCACCCCAACGGCAACGTTCAGGTTCGACAATTGCGGGCCAAAATCATAGGCTGCGCGGCTGCTGAACAGCATGTAGCCAGGGATGCGTCCGTTGCTGCCGTCGGCACTTTCCGTCGCGGTGTTGGCGTTGTCGGCGAACTGGTCGCTCTGGTAGGTGCTGTCCAGGTTCAGCTTCCATTGGCCTTGAGTGTAGCCCACCCCGAGGGTGCCTTTGTGCCGTGAGGAGAAGGGCACACGATTGCCTTTGTTCGGCCCATCTTCGCGGATTTTTGCGTCGACAAAGGCATAGGTTGCATACACGTCGAAACCGGCCAGTGCGGGATTCAAACCCTCCAACGCGTACTTCACGCTGGTCTCGATACCTTGATGACGGGTCTCGCCGCGGGCGATCACCGAATCGTTGGTCTGGTTGCTTTCGTACTGGTTATCGAAGTTGATCAGGAAGGCGCCGATTTCCGCTTGCAGCAAGCCATCGTCGTAGCGCGTACCCAGTTCCCAGGTACGGGCTTTTTCCGGTTTGACTTCGCCGCTGCTGACGCGATTGGGCATCTGGCTGTACTGCACGCTGCCGAAGGAGCCTTCGGTATTGGCGTAGAGGTTCCAGCTGTCGGTGAGGTGGTACATCACGTTCAGCGCCGGTAGCGCGGTGTTGTAGTCGCCCTGATAGCGCTGGCCGTTGAGTTTGTTCGACTGCTCGGAGTCGATCATCTCGTAGCGAATGCCCGGGGTGATGGTCCACTTGCCGATGTCGATACGGTCATCGAGAAAAATTGCGTGGGCTTCGGTACTGCCGCGGGTGTCGCGGTCGTTGCGGCTGGCAGTGGTCGGCAGTTGGTTGGCGGCCAGCGGCTCGCGGTAACGCAGCTCGTGTCCGGCTTCGTTGATGTAGCGATAGCCGACGCCCACTTCATGCCAGCTCTCGCCGAGGGCAAAACCTTGCGAGAAGCGGGTTTCGATACCGCGCACCCAGTACTGGCGTGGCGACAGCGAAACGAAGCTGCCCTGGTTCAGATAACCGCTGCGCAAGGTCTTGGTGAAGAAGCTGTTGACGCTGAATTGCCGGGCATCTTCCTTGTAGTCGTAGCCGAAGTTGAACATGCTGCGACGGCCCCAGAATTTGTCCTGGAGGCGCGTCGACTGGTACGGGTCGGCATCGTAGTCGGCGACGCTCAGGCCGCCGGGCATTTGTGCTTCACCTTCGTAGTACTGGGCCATGGCGTGCAGGCTGTTGGCCTCGTCGAGCTGTAATTTGCCCTTGAGAATCAGGTCGTCGATCTGCGTGTCGCTGTGTTCGCGCCAATCGCCACCGCGGGTGCCGGAGTAGAGCAGGGCGCCACCGAGGCCATTGTCATTGGTGCCGCCAGCAAGCAGGTTGGCGCTGGTTTTGAAACCGTCATGGCTCGACGAGGGGCTGGTCTGGGTCTGGAAGCCGGCCTTGACGGTGGGCTCGTCCGGGATCGCCCGGGTCACGAAGTTGACGATACCGCCAACGTTCTGCGGGCCGTAGCGCACGGCGCCGCCACCGCGCACCACATCCACTGCGTCCATATTGCCCATGCTGACCGGGGCGAATGACAACTGCGGTTGGCCATAGGGCGCGAAGGGCACCGGAATGCCATCCATCAGCACCGTGGAGCGTGAGGCCAGGCGTGGGTTGAGGCCACGGATTCCGAAGTTCAACGCCATGTCATGGCTGCCGGTGCCGTTGTTTTCCGGGGCGTTGACGCCAGGAATACGGTTGAGCACTTCGCGGGCAGTGATCGCGCCCTGGCGCTCGAATTCTTCGCGGCGGATTACATCACGGGCGCCGGGATGTTCGAACACATTGTCTTGTTGGGCTGCGCCCAGCCAGTCGCCGACGACGGTGGAAACGCCCAACTCCACCGGCGCGCCGAGCGCTGCTTGTGGTTGCAGACTGAAGGCATTGTCACCTTCGGCACGGGCTTGCAAACCACTGCCTTGCAGGAGGATGTCGAGTGCCTGCTGCGGGCTGTACTGGCCTTCAAGGCCTGGGCTCTGCACGCCACTGGTGACCTGCGAGCCAAACGAGATCAGGACGCCGCTTTCTCGGCCAAACTGGTTCAGAGCGTTTTCCAGCGACATCGGCGCGATGTGGTAGCTGCGTGCTGCGGGCTGCTCAGCCAAGGCAGGGATAGCAATAACGCTAAGGCCTGTACCGAATAACAAAGCGCGTAGAACGTGGGCAAGTGGACTCGGGCGAAGGGGCATGCAAGGGGTCCTTGAGAAGGTCAAAGCAAAGGGTTCTGCCTTCTCTGTCACGCGAGATGAAAAATCGGCTCAGGTAATGTGAAAAAAATCAGACCCGGGCTTCGACTGTCACCCAGTAGCGGGTAAAACGCCGTACGCGCACTGGCAGGGCGATCTCCAGCAGGTCGAGAATTCGCTCGCTGTCAGCCAATGGATAGCTGCCGGAAATCAGCAGTTCGGCAACCTCGGGCGCGCAGTTGAGTTGGCCGCGTCGGTAGCGGCCAAGCTCATCGAGAAAATCGCCAAGGCGCATGTGCGCCGCCAGCAGCATGCCGTCGACCCAAGCCCCGGCATTGCTGTCGAGCAGTTGCAGGGCTTGCCACTGCGGGCCGTTGAAACGCGCCTGACGACCGGCTGCGAGCACATCGCCGGCAAGGCTGGCGCTGCCCTGGTGAACGCTGAGCTGGCTGTAGCGCGGGAACTGGCGCAGGTTGTAGCGACCTTCGGCGAGCTGCAGCTGGCCGAAGTCGGTGAGCAAATTCAATGGGCGAGCATCTGCGGCGACGGCGAGCTGTATTTCACCTTCGAGCAGGCGCACCAGGCGCTGTTGTGCATCGAAGCGCACATCAACGGCGCTGCGCGTGTTCAGGTGCAGTTGGCTGCCATCTTCCAATCGCTGGCGACGACGTTCGCCCACCGGGCTGCGGTAGTCGGCAAGCAGGGTCGGTAGGGGATTGTGCTGCTGCACGGTCAAGCCGACAGCCCCCCCCACGCCCAGAATCAACAGGGTCTTGAGCGCGCGCCGGCGACTGGCCGAGCGCGGTGCCTGCAATGCCGCATGGGCCAGCGGTGACGACAACCCGCGCAGGCGCTGGTTGACCCGCTGAATGTGCTCCCAGGCACGGCGATGCTCTTCATGGGCTTGCAGCCATTGCTGCATGGCCTGCTGCTGGCGCGGGTCGAGCGCACCGCCCTGTAGCTCGATCAACCAGTGCACAGCCTGTTCGGCGACCTGCGGCGAAAATTCCTGATATGCGCTGTTCACAGGGCGAAGTAACAGCGCATGGCTGCCTTGTTCAAATAGCGCTTTACCGTGGCCAGCGAGATGTTCAATTGCGCGGCAATTTCACCGTAGCCAAGGCCGTCGATCTGAGCGAGCAGGAACGCACGCTTGACCAGCGTAGGCAGGCCATCGAGCAGACGGTCCAGCTCCAGCAGGGTTTCGAAAATGATCGCCCGGTGTTCTTCCGAGGGCGCCAGTTCTTCCGGTAACTGCGCCAGTGCCTGGTAGTAGGCGCGCTCCAGATCCTGACGCCGGTAGTGGTTGCACAACACCCGCTTGGCCACGGTGGTGAGGAACGCCCGTGGCTCATTGAGCACCGGTGTTTCCCGGGCCTGCAGCAGGCGCATAAAGGTGTCCTGGGCCAGGTCGGCGGCATTGTCCGGGCAGCCCAGACGGCGCCGCAACCAGCCGGTCAACCAGTTGTGATGGGCGTGATAGAGGCCTTCGAGCGAAGTGGAAGAGGCGCTGGGCACCGTGAACTCTCCGGCGCCAGAATGCGCAACATAATAAGAATTGTTCTCATTGTAGTGTTTTCTTGGGTCGGTCGGCAATCCGCTGCTGACTGGCGGCGCAATAGCCCATGAAAGTGTAAAAAACGTAAATAATCTTTACTCTCATTTGAGAATAAATAGCATTCGCTCCCTAAGACGCTTTACCAAACCTTTACATATCTCAGGGAGAGCTCCACGTGTCCCCGCTTTTCACTCGATCCTGCCTTGCTCTTTCCCTCTGCTCGATTTATGCCGCCCAGGCCAGCGCTGCCAATCAGAACGCCCTGGAACTGGAAAACGTCGTGGTTACCGCGTCTGGCTTTTCCCAGCAAATCAAGGACGCGCCGGCGTCCATTTCGGTGATCACTCGCGAGCAGATCGAGAACAAGTCTTACCGTGACGTAACCGACGCGCTGAAGGATGTGCCGGGTGTCGTGGTTACCGGTGGCGCCAGTTCCAGCGATATCAGTATTCGGGGCATGGCCTCCAAGTACACGCTGATGCTGGTTGACGGCAAGCGCCAGGACTCGCGGGCAACTCGTCCCAACAGCGACGGTGCCGGGATCGAACAAGGCTGGATGCCTCCGCTCGAGGCCATCGAGCGCATCGAAGTGGTACGTGGGCCAATGTCGTCGCTGTATGGCTCCGACGCCATGGGCGGGGTGATTAACATCATCACCCGTAAAGTGACGCCGACCTGGTATGGCGGCGTGCGCACTGAAGCGACCTTCCAGGACCGCTCCGATTCGGGCGACTACAACAGCACCAGCGCTTTTGTCTCCGGGCCGTTGATCGAGAACCTCGTGGGCTTGCAGCTTTACGGGCAGCGTTCGCGTCGCGACGAAGACCACATCGTCAACGGCTTCAACGAGCAGAGCACCGACAGCGGTACCGCCAAGCTTTCGTTCACCCCTGATGAGCACAACGACATTACCTTCGAGGCGGGCAAATCCGAACAGGATCGCTATGCCCACCAAGGGCGTTCGGCGCGCTCCACAGATAGTTTCAGCGATTATGAGCGCACCAACTTCGCCATCAGCCATTCCGGCCGCTGGGAAAGCATCACCACCGACAGTTACCTGCAACGCGAGAAAATCGAGAACCCGGGTCGGCGCATGGAGTTGGAAAACACCGTGCTCAATACGCAGATGTCGTATTTCAGCGACTCGCACATCACCACCTTTGGTGGCCAGTACAAGTACGAAGACCTCAGTGACGAAGGCAACCAGTTGGCTGCAGCCTCCGACGTCAACCAACTGACGCGCTGGTCGTGGGCATTGTTCGCTGAGGATGAATGGCGCTTGACCGAAGCCTTCGCCCTGACTGGCGGCATTCGTATGGACCGTGACGAAAACTACGGTACGCATTGGTCGCCACGGTTGTACGGGATGTATCACCTGACCGAGAACTGGACTGTCAAAGGGGGTGTGTCCAGTGGTTATCGTTCGCCAGACATTCGCGCGGCAGTGGATGATTGGGGGCAGATCACCGGTGGCGGTGGCGATCCGGCAATCATCGTAGGCAACTCTAGCCTCAAGCCGGAGAAAAGCCTGAGCCAGGAAATCGGTTTCATCTGGGATAACCTCGAAGGCTTCTCCACTGGCCTGACCGTGTTCAACACCGACTTCAAAGACAAGATCACCGAGACCCGCCGCTGCACCGACAGCACCGGCAATGCTTCGGGCCAGTGCCAGATCGGCGGTACTTCGTACAAGTTCATCAGTGATCGGGTGAACGTCGACGAAGCGCAGATGCAAGGCGTAGAAGCAACGCTGGACTGGGACATCACCCAGAGCGTGAAGCTTGCTACCAACTACACCTTCACCGCCTCCGAGCAAAAAAGTGGCCCGCAGAAAGGCAAGGCACTGAACCAGATGCCTCGGCACATGTTCAACGCCACCTTGGACTGGCAGGCGACCGACCAGTTGGGCACGTGGGCGCGAATGAACTATCGCGGCAAAACCTCGGACTACCTGGGGCGCACCACCATGTCTGATGGCACTCCGTCCTACACCTTTGTCGACCTTGGTGGCACTTATCGGGTGACCAAGAACGTGAAATTGCTGGCCGGTGTGTACAACGTGTTCAACAAGGAAGTGGACTACCAGGAGTATCAGACCGTGCTGGACGGTCGTCGCTATACCGTTGGCGTCGACCTGTCGTTCTGATCAAGCTGCCAGCGGCTTTGCTTGTGAGAATATAAATCATTATTATTAGTGGTTCTTCACAATGGATGGATGCCATGAAAAGCAAAGCCGCCGGGCTGCCCCTGAATTATCGCCTGGCTGTGACATCACGTTGCCTGGCTGCCGTGTTTGGCGGATATCTGCTGGCAGCCATGGCCAGCGTCTGTATCACCTTGCTGGCACCAATCCCCAAGGCTGAGGCAGTGATCAGCGGCATGATGCTGTCGTTCCTGTTTTACCTGGTGGCCTTTCTCTGGTGCTTTGCCTGCCGTACGGCCTGGCATGCCTGGTGCGGCGTGTTGGTACCAAGCCTGGTGCTGGGCGCGGTCAACGGATTGGCCTATTGGATGAAAAACTCATGAAAGAGGGCTTTCGCCAGGCCATGGCCTGGTTGCACACCTGGACGGGCCTGATCTTCGGCTGGTTGTTGTTTGCGATTTTCCTCACCGGGACCATGTCCTACTTCAAGGAAGAGATCAATCACTGGGCCCAGCCCGAAGTACAGGCGCGCCCCCTGGACCCGCTGGCAAACCTGGCTGTGGCGCAGAATTACCTGCAAACGCATGCACCCGATGCGGGCAGTTGGTTCATTCGCTTGCCTGAAGCGCGCGAGCCGGGCCTGAGTGTCGGCTGGCGTGCAGAAGGCGCCGGGCGGCGCGGCTTTATCGACAAAACCCTCGACCCGCTCACGGGCACCGAGGTGCAGGCTCGCGAAACACGCGGTGGCGACTTTTTCTACCGATTCCATTTTCAGCTGGAAATGCCTCATCCATGGGGCCGCTGGCTGTCGACCTTTGCCGCCTTCATCATGCTGCTGGGCTTGGTGACCGGTATCATTACGCACAAGAAGATCTTCAAGGAGTTCTTCACTTTCCGCCCCGGCAAGGGCCAGCGTTCCTGGCTTGATGGCCACAATGCCATTGGCGTATTGGTGCTGCCATTTCACTTGATGATCAGCTACAGCAGCCTGGTGATTTTCATGTCGCTGGTCATGCCGGCGAGCATCATCGCCAGCTATGGCGACAACACCCGGGGCTTTTTCAATGATCTGTTCGGGGCCCCCGAGCAGGTCAAGGTGGCCGGTGTCGCGGCGCCATTGATGCCGTTGCCAGCGCTCTACGAGAAGTTCCGCGAGCAACAACCGGACGCGCGTCTGGGCTGGATCGAAGTGCAGAACGCGGGAGATCAGAATGCCCGCGTGCGGTTCTCCCGTCATGGTGGTGATCGTATTGCCTACCAGCGTGGCCAGAGCTGGGTCTTTGATGGCGTCAACGGCACGCTGCAGTCCGGTAGCAAAGCCGAGTCGACGCCCGTGGTGATCTCCGCCGGCATGTACGGTCTGCACATGGGTATGTTCGCCGGTCCCTGGATGCGCTGGCTGTACTTCTTCTTCGGCCTGGCTGGCACGGTGGTTATTGGTACGGGCCTGGTGCTGTGGCTGGGCAAGCGTCAGCTCAAGCATGCCAAGAGCGGCACGCAACCTTTCGAGCTGCGGCTGGTGGAAGTGCTGAACATTGCCAGCATGAGCGGTTTGCTGCTGGGGGTTGCGGCGTTCTTCTGGGCCAACCGCTTGCTGCCGGTGAGTATGCAAGGCCGGGCCGACTGGGAAGTGAACAGTTTCTTCCTGCTTTGGGCGTTGTCGGTACTGCATGCGGCGCTGCGTCCGGGCCGCAAAGCCTGGGCCGAACAGTTGGGATTGGCGGCGTTGCTGTGGGCCGGCTTGCCGCTGCTCAATCAGCTCACCACCAGCCAGGGCCTGATCCACTCCGTTTCGGTGGGTGACTGGGCCATGGCAGGTTTCGACCTGACGGCCTTGGGCAGTGGCCTGTTCCTGGCCTGGTTGGCAGCCAAAATGTGGCGCCCACCGGTAGTAGCGGCCAAGCGTGCGCCCAAAGCTGCAAAAGCACCGAGCGCCAACCTGATTGAAAGCGAGGTGAGCTGATGCTGGCCGTTACCCTGTTTGGTTTTGTCGGTTTTGCCTGCCTGTGCCTGGCCATGGAAAAGCATTACAAGGACTTGCTTGGCAGCGCACCCAGCGCCGCGCGCTTGCGCGCCTTGCGCATCACTGGCTGGTTGCTGCAGCTGCTGGCGCTGTACCTGGCGGTGCAGGGCAGTGGCTGGGCCATGGGGCTGGTGGAGTTGTTCGCAGTGTTGATGGCAGGGGTGACCCTGTGGGTATTTCTGTTGCCCTATCAGCCACGCTTGTTGCTGGGGCTGGTGGGGTTGAGCCTGGTGCTTGGGCCGGTACTGCTCATATTTCCTCACTAGGTGCCCGGTCGATTTTCGTCGGCACGGATCCCTTCGCTCCGGCATTGCTCCCGCGGGGACCGCGCCGGAGGGCCATCCATGGCCTGCACCCGACTACGCAATACCTGCACTCAGCCTACTGAAGGAACGATCCAGGGTGTCTGGGCTGACGATGTATGAAGAGCCAGATCAACATCAAAAGCTGAACACCAGCGCCTTGCTGTTGCTGTTGCTGTGCTTTCAATTACACAAATCGTGCAGACGCCACAAACCGTCCCTTCAGTAGGCCGAATGGAACCCTTGCGTAGTGGGGCGACGGCCATGGATGGCCGGCGAGCGCCGCAGGGCCAGGACGGCCCTTCGGCGCGGTCCCCACGGGAGCAAGGGTGGAATGAGGGAACCCGGAGCGCAGCGCAGGGCCGGATGCAGGGACAAGGGGTTTTGCCCACTTTTGCCCCGACAAAAGTGGGTCGCCGTAAAGGCGAAACCAGCCAGTAGCGCCACCACATCAAACGGATATGCCCATCGACAATCGAGCCAAGTTCCGCAGTTCCCGGGATTCCGTGAAGAACCAAAAAAATGCCCCGGAGTAGGGGCATTTTTTTGTCGTGCGTCCTGCCTACACTGCAGCGACGACTTTGGTTTCAGGTTGGGTGCGACGCCCCATCATGCCGGCGCCCGCAGCTACCAGGCCGGATACGATCAGGGTGATCAACAACAACCAACTGCCTTGGGAAATACGCTTGGCTGCAACTTCCGCAGCTTCGCGAGCCTTTTGCTCAGCTTCTGCCTTGAGCTCTTGATACTTGGCGTAGGCCTGTTGGTAGGCCTGTTGGGCTTGGTCGACCATCTGGTTGGCTTCAGCATCGGTTTTCCCGGTGCGTGCCTTGATCAGGTTGACCATGGCTTCACGATCGGCGGCATCCCACGCCTTTTCACCTTTGGCTTTGATACGGTCAAGCAATCCGCTGAGTTGCTGATCGGCTGACTGTGGGTTTTGCGCACTGTTTTTTGCGGTCTGTTGCGCATCCTGCTCCGTGGCTTGTGCTTCTCTTTTTACGTTCTCCGGATTGAGCTCAGGTTTTCCTGTTTGACGCATGGCGGTTTCGAGTTCGTTCTGGATATCGCTCAAGTCAAAGTCGATGCCTTGTTTGCGCAACTGGTCCTGCACGGTGTTGCCGATATGCGGGGCGGCCTGGGCAATCGTGCTACCCGCAGCCGAGAGCCCACTGCCGGCAAGGTTAAGGCCGCTGCTGACGATCCCGCTTACAGCACTGGACACAAGATAGAGGGACACCAATGATGTGGTCGCCCACACCAGCAGCCCGTGCAATGCTCCTTCACGTTGCGCCAGGCGCCCGGCAATCCAAGCACCGACGAACACTGAAACAATCCCGCTGACCACCACCCAGATGGCCGTTCCCTTGCCCAGGCCGTCCAGGGGATTGGCTTCCTGCAACGGGTCGATGGAGGCAGAGCCGATGGCGGTGCCCAGTAGATTCAGAATCAGCGACGCGACCATCGCTAAAGCAACGCCTGCGAGAATCGCACTCCATGAAATGCGTTTAAGCAGCGGAGCTGCGGTCAAGTGCGTCTCGGGGTAGACAGCGGTGCTGTTATTGTCGTCTCTGATCATGATGAAACTCCTTTTCTCTCACTGTGCAGCGCTTGAACACATCGATTTTCAGTTATGCAGATCGGCGGGAAGCTGGCCGCCATTTTCTGCAAGCTTGGTCATTACCGCTTTGTGCAGCCACACATTCATGGTCGCCGAGTCATCGGTAGAACCGCTGTAGTTGAGCTCTTTGGCCAGTTCCTTGCGATTGTCCAGGCTGCTGTCGATGTTGAGCAGCTTGAGCAGATCGACAATCGACGTTCTCCAATTCAGTGTTTCTGAGTGCTGCGCTGCCAAGGCGTCGAGCTTGGCGCCGACATCGACAGGCTGAAGGGTCGACTGCGCTGAACCCTGAGGGGTTGTGGAGGCGGGAGTCGGAGTGGAGGTGGGAGTGGAAGGCGGTACCGGCGTCGGCGGGGTGCCTACCGGGGTTTGCACGTCGGGTGTGGGGGCAGTGGTGTGGGTATTGTCATCGCGGCCGATGCCCAGTTTTTCCATAATCTTGCTTAACAAGCCCATGTGAGTCTCCAGATAACAGTCAAGTTCATAGGTGAAGCGGATGGCGCTTACTCGGTAAGGGCCTGGCTTCAATGAACTTGAGCGCTAGCGTTCTCCAACGGTTCAAATTAATTGGCGAAGGAGAGCTTTTTTCGCTGAACGGTTACGAAAACAACGAAAAACGGGCAAAAACCTATCATTTTTACTAGGTACTTGTTCAGTCGGAAGGTGCAGGCTTGATGTAAGTCGCGGGCGCGGCAAATTGCATAGGTCGAGTGGGTTTGCGCCGGTACTTTCAAGACAAAAGCCTAGCGTCTGAATGCAGCCCGGTACGCCCCAGGTGTTGCGCCCACGGCTTGGCGAAAGCGATTGCTGAAATGGCTGGCGCTGGCAAAGCCGCATTGCAAGGCCACTTCACTCAAGGCCAAGTCGCCAAAGCGCAGCAGGTGCCGGGCCATGGCCAGACGTCGGGCCAGCAGGTATTGATGGGGGGGAAGGCCAAAGCTCTCACGGAACATCCGCGCGAAGTGGTATTCGGACAAATTGCACTGCGACGCCAGTTCGCCAAGGCTCAGCGGCTGCTCCAGGTGGCCTTCGATGTATTCGCTTACGTGCCGCCGTTGATACGCTGCCAATCCGCCTTTAAGGCGCAGGCCGTGGCGCTGGCCAACCTGGCTGAGCACAGCATGATCGAGAATTTCATGGGCCAGGGTACTGGTCAGCAAGCGTTCGCCGGGTTCGTCCCAGTTCATCGCGATCAATTGGCGAAAGCGCTGGGCTTGCTCGGGATCGTCCAGGAACGTGGCTTCCTGCAATTGCAGTTCGCGGGGTTCGCGGTCGAGTAGGCTGATGCAGCCGAGGGCGAATTGCTCCTGGCTGATATACAGGTGCGCCAGGCGAATAGAGCCATTCACCACCCAATGTGAAGCCGAACCTGCAGGCATGATGCAAAGCTTGTCGGGCGCGCCTTTGTGGCTGGGCTGATCGCGGCGGAAAGTGCCGGTGCCGTCGGCGATATAGCAAGACAGTGTGTGGTGGCTGGGGGCTTCGTAGTCGCGGGCGTCGTGACGGTTGTTCCATAGGGCTGCAGCCAGGCCATCACCGAGGTCCGCGCTGTGTTCCAGGCGGGAATGGGGTGATTCGTGCATGGCTTTGAAGACTTGCAGCTGATCCAACGCGTTCATGATCGATACCTCTGGGCATCATCCTACGCTGCTGTGCAATGACTGACAGCAGCACCCGCGGTAAAAGCGCAAGAATCTGCAAGCGCACCTCCGGGGAGAGGCCTGAGACTGAAGGCCTGGATGCGAGGAGCGCTGTCATGAACCTGTCGTTGTACCTGTTGACCGTTTTGATCTGGGGTACCACCTGGATCGCCTTGAAACTTCAATTGGGCGTTGTCGCGATTCCGGTATCGATTGTCTATCGGTTTGCCCTCGCGGGGCTGATTCTGTTTGCCATTTTGCTGCTCAGCCGCCGCTTGCAACCGATGAGCCGGCGCGGCCACGGCATATGTCTGGCCCAAGGCTTTTGCCTGTTCTGCGTTAACTTCATGTGTTTTTTGACGGCCAGTCAGTGGATTCCCAGCGGCTTGATCGCTGTGGTGTTCTCCACCGCGACCTTGTGGAATGCCCTTAACGCGCGGGTGTTCTTTGGCCAGAAGATCGCGGCCAATGTACTCGGTGGCGGCGCCTTGGGTTTGGCTGGGCTGGGTCTGCTGTTCTGGCCGGAGCTGTCGGGGCATGCCGCTAGTCCCGAAACCCTGATCGGTCTGGGCTTGGCGCTGCTGGGGACCTTGTGTTTCTCGGCGGGCAATATGCTCTCGAGCCTGCAACAGAAAGCCGGCTTGCGGCCGATGACCACCAACGCCTGGGGCATGCTCTACGGGGCTGGGATGTTGGCGGTGTATTGCCTGGTCAAGGGAATCCCCTTCGAGATGGAGTGGAATACACGCTACATCGGCTCGTTGATGTACTTGGTGATTCCGGGGTCGGTTATCGGCTTTACCGCCTACCTGACCTTGGTCGGGCGCATGGGACCGGAGCGGGCAGCGTACTGCACGGTGCTGTTTCCGTTGGTGGCGTTGAATGTCTCGGCGTTCTACGAAGGGTACCAGTGGACGGCACCGGCCCTGTTTGGTCTGGTGTTGGTGATGCTGGGGAACGTGTTGGTGTTCAGAAAACCCAAGCCCAAGACAACCGCTGCTGCGGTTGCCTTGAGGTAAAGTATTGCCCGGGCCTAGCGCTTAGGGGTTGCTGGGGGATGATTTCCACACCTGCGGATTGACCAGGTCCCGTGGACGTTCGCCCAGCAGGGCGCTGCGCAGGTTGTCGATGGCGCGGTTGGCCATGGCTTCACGGGTTTCAGCGGTGGCGGAGCCGACGTGCGGCAGGGTCAGGGCGTTGGGCAGTTGGAACAGCGCTGATTCAGTCAGCGGTTCTTTCTCGTACACGTCCAGTCCGGCGCCGCGAATGGTGCCGTCGCGCAGGGCTTCGACCAGCGCCGCTTCATCCACCACCGGCCCACGGGACACGTTGATCAAAAACGCGCTGGATTTCATCAGCTGCAATTCACGGCTGCTGATCAGGTGCTTGGTCTGGGCGCCGAGCGGCACCACCAGGCAGACAAAATCGGCTTCAGCCAATAGCTCGTCAAGGCTGCGAAATTGGGCGCCGAGTTCCTGCTCCAATGCCGCCTTGCGCGAGTTGCCGCTGTAGATGATCGGCATATTGAAGCCAAAACGTCCGCGCCGGGCAATGGCCGCACCAATGTTGCCCAGACCAACGATCCCCAACGTTTTACCGTGTACATCGCTACCGAACTGCGCCGGCCCAACCGTGGCCTGCCAGTGTCCGGCCTTGGTCCAGGCGTCCAGTTCGGCAACACGACGGGCGCAGCCCATGAGCAAAGCAAAACCCAGGTCTGCCGTGCTTTCGGTGAGTACGTCGGGGGTGTTGGTCAGGGCAAGGCCGCGCTTATTGAAGTAGTTCAGATCGTAGTTGTCATAGCCCACCGACACACTCGACACCACTTCCAGTTTGCTGGCATTGGCCAGTTGCGCTTCACCGAGTTTGCGACCGACGCCGATCAGGCCGTGGGCCTCGGGCAAGGCTTCGTTGAATTGGGCGCTGATGTCGCCGAGCTTGGGATTGGGGACGATTACGTTGAAGTCTTGCTGCAGGCGTTCGACCATCGCCGGGGTAATACGGCTGAAGGCAAGGACGGTCTTTTTCATCGGCGAAATCTCTGCTGGCGGTGGAGAATGGGTAGCACGCTATCATTCCCCGCCGCCTCTGTGCAGCAAGATTTCAGTTGGCGATCAGCAACTCGTGAGTCTTGAGGTCGGCCTCGTGGGCTGCAAGGATTTCCGGCAGCGAATTGCGCAGGTACTCGACCCAGGTCTTGATCTTCGCATCCAGGTATTGGCGCGATGGGTAGATCGCGTACAGGTTCAATTCCTGCAGGCGGTAGTCGGGCATTACCCGAACCAGCGATCCGTCACGCAGCCCGTCTATGGCCGAGTAGATCGGCAACACACCAACCCCCATGCCACTGCGGATGGCGGCTTTCATCGCGTCGGCCGAGTTCACCTGGAACGGTGCCTGGGTAATGTTGACCACTTCCTGGCCTTCCGGACCGTCGAACAGCCACTTCTCCAGGGGAATCACCGGGCTGACCATGCGCAGGCAGGCATGATTGAGCAGGTCGCCGGGCTTGTGCGCCACGCCGTGGCGTTTCACGTACTCGGGCGAGGCGCAGACGATGCTGTAGGTGATGCCCAGGCGCTGAGACACGAAGCCCGAGTCCGGCAGCTCGCTGGCCAACACGATGGAGACGTCATAGCCTTCGTCGAGCAAGTCTGGCACGCGGTTGGCCATGGTCAGGTCAAAGGTGACGTCCGGATGGGTTTCGCGGTAGCGAGCAATGGCATCGATGACAAAATGCTGGCCGACGCCGGTCATCGAATGGACTTTCAATTGCCCTGCCGGACGGGCATGGGCATCGCTGGCCTCGGCTTCGGCTTCCTCGACATACGTAAGGATCTGTTCGCAGCGCATCAGGTAGCGCTTGCCAGCTTCGGTCAAGGCGATGCGGCGGGTGGTGCGGTTGAGCAGGCGGGTTTGCAGATGGGCTTCAAGATTGGAAACCGCCCGTGAGACGTTGGCGGTGGTTGTATCCAGTTGCACAGCCGCGGCGGTAAAGCTACCGACTTGGGCTACACAGCTAAAAGCACGCATGTTTTGCAGGGTGTCCATGGGTCGCTCTCAAAGTAGACGACAAATTGTGACATGAAGTAACCACGCCGGTCTTCAGACTAAAGCCGGATTATCACTGTTTTCGTAACAAAGATTCGCAGTAATACACGCTTATCGCCAGCACAACCGCCCCCTAGAATTGCGTCTCCAAGCGTCATCCACCTTCTACGTCGGGAATTCGCAGCTGTGCCGCGTCGCATCATCAGAGCGCTCAATGCGCTCAGTGTCTGTGCCCTTAGCTTGACCTTGAGCGGCTGTATCGGAACTTGGGGCATTGCCCCGCAAAGCAAGACGCTGCAAGCCAATACCCTTACCACCGACGAGGCGATCCGCGAGGCCGCCCGCGATGCCCACTGGCCCGACCAGCAGTGGTGGCGCGCCTATGGCGACCCACAACTGGACCGCTGGATAGCGCTGGCCGTAAACGACAGCCCGAGCATGGCCATGGCCGCGGCGCGGGTGCGTGAGGCCAAGGCCATGGCTGGCGTGGTCGAGTCTGCCGAAAAACTGCAAGTGAACGGTGAGTCGACGCTCAAGCGCCACAATTGGCCGCAAGACCAGTTCTATGGGCCAGGGGCGCTGTCCGGTGCCAACACCTGGGACAACAATGCCGCGCTGGGCTTCAGTTACGCCCTGGACCTGTGGGGTCGCGAGCGTAATGCCAGTGAACAGGCCGTGGACATGGCTCACATGAGTGCCGCCCAGTTGCGCCAGGCGCAGTTGGAACTGCAGAACAACATCGTCAAGGTGTACATCCAACTGTCACTGCATTTTGCCCAGTACGACATCGTCAAAGCTGAACTTGAGCAGCAGGAGCAGATTCTGGCCCTGGCGCAACGGCGCCTGGCTGGTGGTATTGGCACGCACTTCGAAGTCAGTCAGGCGCAGACGCCGCTGCCGGAAACCCATCGTCAGCTCGATGCCCTGCATGAGGAAATCGCCCTGGCGCGTAACCAGTTGGCCGCTCTGGCCGGTAAAGGACCAGGGGAGGGCGCGCAATTGCAGCGTCCGCAACTGGCCTTGGGGGCGGCGTTGAAACTGCCTTCGGTCATGCCCGCCGAGTTGGTCGGCCAGCGTCCTGATGTGGTCGCCAGCCGCTGGCAGGTCGCGGCCCAGGCGCGCGGTATCGATGTCGCCCATGCCGGCTTCTTCCCCAATGTCGATCTGGTCGGCGGCTTGGGCTTCATGGCCACAGGTGGTGGTGCGCTGGAGTTTCTCACTGGGCGCAAGTTCAACTACAACGTCGGCCCGGCCATCAGCCTGCCAGTGTTCGACGGTGGTCGCCTGCGCTCGCAGTTGGGTGTGGCATCGGCCGGCTATGACATGGCCGTGGCGCGTTACAACCAGACCGTGGTCGAGGCCCTCAAGGGCATTTCCGATCAGTTGATTCGTCGCGAGTCGATGAAAGAGCAACAGCACTTTGCTGCCGAGTCGGTGGCCTCGGCGCAGAAAACCTACGACATCGCCATGATTGCCTTTCAACGGGGTCTCACCGATTACCTCAATGTGCTCAATGCGCAAACCTTGCTGTTTCGCCAGCAGCAGATCCAACAGCAGGTCCAGGCCGCGCGCCTGACCGCCCACGCTGAATTGGTCACGGCCCTCGGCGGTGGCCTGGGCGCCGGCAATGATGTGCCGAGCGAGGATAAACAACAGGCGCCGAAAACCCCGGCGACCCTGGCGCTGTTCGACAAGCCGGACCGTGCCGAATGAGCGTTCTGACACTGCCGTTTCGCTGGCTGGGCTCCCTTGAATGGCGCCGTGGCTTCTTTGAATGGGCGCGCACTGACGGGGTCACCTGGGTCTATATTTTCAAGGTCCTGAGCGCCGCCTTCCTCACCTTATGGCTGGCCATGCGCCTGGAGCTGCCGCAGCCGCGCACCGCAATGATCACCGTGTTCATCGTTATGCAGCCGCAGAGTGGGCATGTGTTTGCCAAAAGCTTCTGGCGCCTGCTCGGGACCCTGGCCGGCTCCTCGATGATGGTCGCCTTGATCGCGCTGTTCCCGCAGAACACCGAACTGTTCCTGCCAAGCCTGGCGGTGTGGGTTGGCTTGTGCTCGGCGGGCGCCATGCGTTATCGAACCTTCCGCGCCTACGGCTTCGTGCTGGCGGGCTACACCGCGGCAATGGTCGGCCTGCCGGCGCTGCAACACCCCGATGGCGCGTTCATGGCCGCGGTTTGGCGGGTGCTGGAAATTTCCTTGGGGATTCTGGTGTCGACACTGGTCAGCGCCGCGATTCTGCCGCAGTCGGCCAGTGCGGCCATGCGCAACGCCCTGTACCAGCGCTTTGGGGTGTTCGCCAGCTTTGTCGTCGAAGGTTTGCGCGGTGACAGTCAGCGCGATCGTTTCGAAAGCAGCAATGTGCGCTTTATCGCCGAGGCCGTGGGCCTGGAAAGCCTGCGCAATGTCACCGCCTTCGAAGACCCGCACATGCGCCGACGCAACGGTCGGTTGGGGCGCATGAATAGCGAGTTCATGGCCATTACCACGCGTTTCAATGCACTGCACCAATTGCTCGAGCGCCTGCGTCTGCGCGGTCCGCTGCAAATCACCACGGCTATTGAGCCGGGCCTGCAGGCGTTGACCGAGCTGCTCGATGTCTATGCCGGACGGGCGCTGACCAACGCCGATGCTGCGCGCCTTGCCGAGCAACTGGCGGCCTACAAGGAAGGCTTGCCGGAGCGCGTGCGCAGCATGCGTGCCGCCTATGTCGAGACTGGGCCGAGCGAGTCCGACTTGCTCGACTTCCACACCGCCTACGAGCTGCTCTACCGCTTTGTCGACGACCTGCACAGCTATGCCCTGACGCATGCCTCGCTGGCCGAGCACAACCATGCGCGCGAGCAGTGGGACGAACCGTATGTGGCGCAGACTGACTGGATGGTGTCGCTGGCAGCAGGGCTGCGTGCGTCCTTCATCCTGTTGGTGCTGGGCAGTTTCTGGATTCTCACGGCCTGGCCCAGTGGTGCGATCATGACCTTGATTGCCGCCGCCACGGTGGGCTTGTCGGCAGCTTCGCCGAACCCCAAGCGCATGTCGTTCCAGATGGCCTGCGGAACCTTGATCGGCGCCTTTATCGGCTTTTTCGAAACCTTTTTTGTGTTTCCCTGGATCGATGGCTTTCCCTTGCTGTGCCTGGTGCTGGCCCCGGTATTCGTGCTCGGGGCTTTCCTCGCCTCACGCCCGGCCTACGCCGGTGTCGGCCTGGGCTTGCTGATCTTCTTTGCCACCGGCTCAGTGCCAAACAACCTGACCGTGTACAACCCGTACGACTTCATCAATGACTACATCGCTATGGTCATCGGCATGTTGGTGTGCGCCGCTGCCGGGACGATCATCCTGCCGCCGAACAGCCGTTGGCTGTGGAGCCGGCTGGAGCTCGATCTGCGCAGTCAAGTGTTGTTTGCCATTAGCGGCCGTCTGCGCGGCCTGGGCTCGGCCTTCGAAAGCCGCACCCGTGACCTGCTGCACCAGGCCTATGGCCTGGCGGTGGGCAAGCCGCAGGTGCAAAGCAACCTGTTGGGCTGGATGTTCCTGGTGCTGGAAGTCGGCCACGCGATCATCGAGCTGCGCAAGGAACAGGCCATTTTGCCGGTGCATCCTTGCTACGCCGAGTCGCAGTCCTGGCGCCTGGCAATCCGTGTGATGGGGCGTGCCCTGGCACGGTTGTTCCTGCAACCGAACGCGAGTAATCACGAGCGGGCGCTGGTCGCCGTCGACCACGCCATCAGCCGCGTGCAGGCCACCGACGAACCCTTTGCCCGGCACTTTGACACCTCGGCTTTGCGTCGCGTGCAGAGCTACCTGCATTTCATCCGTACTTCGCTGCTCGACCCCCAGTCGCCGCTGGCCGCAATGGCTCCGGCCCAAGGACTGCACCATGCCCCGTGAAATCGCCTTCCATGGCGTCTATATGCCGACCATGACCCTGATGTTTGTGCTTGCCGCCGGGCTTGCCTGGGGCCTGGATCGGTTTATCGCCAGCTACGACGGCTATCGCTTCTTCTGGCATCCGGCACTGCTGCGCCTGTGCCTATTTATCTGCCTGTTCGGTTCCATGGCCCTGACTCTCTACCGTTGAGACCCCTGTTGATGAAAAAGTTTTTCAGCCTGATCGCCACCTTGCTCGTGTTGGCTGCTGCCGTGGCCATCGGCCGCCAGCTGTGGGTGCACTACATGAACACGCCCTGGACACGTGACGGGCGGGTACGCGCCGATATCATCAATGTGGCCGCCGATGTGCCGGGCTATGTCGTTGACGTACCGGTGCGCGACAACCAGTTGGTGAAGAAGGGCGATGTGCTGATGCAGATCGACCCCGAACACTATCAAGTGGCGGTCAAGCAGGCCCAGGCCCTGGTCGCCTCCCGCAAGGCCACCTGGGAGATGCGCAAGGTCAACGCACATCGGCGTGCCGATATGGACAACCTGGTGATTTCCCGCGAGAACCGCGACGACGCCAGCAACATTGCCAACTCGGCGCTGGCCGATTATCAACACGCCCAGGCGCAACTGGCAGCGGCCGAGCTGGATCTTAAACGCACCACGATTCTCGCCACAGTCGATGGCTACGTCACCAACCTCAATGTGCATCGCGGTGACTACGCACGGACCGGTGAGCCGAAAATGGCGGTGGTCGACAAGGATTCGTTCTGGGTCTACGGCTTCTTCGAAGAGACCAAGCTGCCCCATGTGAAAGTGGGCGACCAGGCTGAGCTGCAAATGATGAGCGGTGAAGTGCTCAAGGGCCATGTGGAGAGTATTTCCCGCGGCATCTACGACCGCGATAACCCTGAAAGCCGTGAGCTGATCGCTGACGTCAACCCGACCTTCAACTGGGTGCGCCTGGCCCAGCGGGTGCCGGTGCGGATTCACATCGATGAAGTGCCGGAAGGCTTCCTGCTGGCGGCGGGGACCACCTGCACCGTGGTGGTCAAACCGCAGCAGGACCCAGGCTGAAACAATCCTGTCGATAGCCTGTAGGGGCGGGGGAATTTCTTCAGGCTTTGCGCGAGTCCACCAGCACCGGGCAGTTCACTTGATCAATGACCTTGTTGCTGATCGACGGGTCCAGCAAGCGCCCCAGTCGATTCAAATGGCGATGGCCCATAAGGATCAACGCACAATCGAGCCGCTGGGCTTCGCTGACGATCGCCGCCACGGGGTCGACCTGGGCCAGCTTGCCTTCACTCTCGAAGCCAAACCCACGCAAGCTCTTCAGTGCCTGTTGCACTGCGCCAACCGCGTGGCGCTGTTCTTCAGTGGCGGCCGGAAACTCCTGTTGCTCGTATAAGCTTATCGCCCCAGGGCCATCGCTGAGCGAGAAGGCTCCGTCGATGGCCAGTAGCACATGCAGGCGGTGGCGGTTGGGCTGGCAGTACTGTCGGGCCAGTTCCAGCAGCCCTTGGCAGGCGCTGGAACCATCAATGGCAATCAGGACGGGGCTGAGCATGCAGGGCTCCACGGGGCGAGTTGCGAGCCGGTCATTGTTGGCCAAAGGCGAGGGCGGATAAATGGCCTGGTGTGCACTGTGTAGTTGTGTGCAGCGCAACTCGAAGGCGGCTGTCGAACTGGTAACATGAGGCCTTCCCAGCCCTTGGATGCCTGGCAATGCAGATCCCGGATATGAACCTGTTGGTCGCCCTCGACGCGTTGCTCGATGAGGGCAGTGTGGTGGGCGCTGCACGGCGCATGAACCTGAGTCCTGCGGCCATGAGTCGAACCCTGGGGCGTATCCGCGAGGCAATTGGTGACCCGATTCTGGTGCGCGCCGGGCGCGGGCTGGTGCCGACGCCGCGTGCGCTGGCACTGCACGATCAGGTACGGGCGCTGGTCGAGCAGGCCGGGTTGGTGTTTCGCAGCCGCGAGGAAGTTGAGCTGGCCACCCTGGATCGGGTGTTTAGTATTCGCACCAATGACTTGTTCATTGCGCTCTACGGTGCGCAATTGCTGCGTACCATGCACGAGCAGGCACCGCGTACCGTGCTGCGTTTCGTTCCGGAAAGCGGCGGTGACGACGATGCGGTGCTGCGTGATGGGCGCACCGATCTGATCGTCAGCTCGACCGTTGACCTGGGGCCGGAAATCAAGGTGCAGAGCTTGTTCAACACGATCTATGTCGGCCTGGCGCGCGAGGGGCATCCGATCTTCGATGCTGAAATCACTCCGGAGCGCTTTGCCGCCTATCCGCAAATCAGCGTGTCCCGCCGGGGGCGTGCCAACGGACCGATTGATCTGGAGCTGGCCAATTACAAGGTGCAGCGCCATGTAGCGCTAATCACACCAAGTTTTCACTCGGCAATGTTTTCCCTGCCGGAGTCTGACCTGTTGCTGCCGATGCCGGCCAACATCCTCACCAGCGTGACCAAGTTGGGCTTGCCGCTGCGCTCGTTCCGCATTCCGTTACCGATGGAGCGGGTCACGGTGATGCAGGCCTGGCACCCACGCTTTGACAATGATCCGGCCCATCGCTGGCTGCGCCAGACCCTCAAGGCGTGCTGCAGCGAAAGGACGTGATCGGCGGATTGCGTTTGCTGCACTCGTAAAGTGCCAATATGTCAGTTTTCGTCATCATTGGCGCTTCATAGACTTCTGCCGGTAGTTTGTTCCCCCGGAGATGTCTGTAATGAGTTCGTTGACTGCGTTGCCCCCTGCTGTCGCGCCTCCGCCTGTGGCTGGAGCCGCCGCGCCGACCGCATTCGGCCTGCGCATCGTGGTCGGGTTGCTTGGTGTATTGCTGGCAGTGTTGTGTGCCGGCCTCAACGAAATGGTCACCAAGGCGTCACTTGCCGATATTCGTGGCGGTATGTTCATTGGTGCCGATGAGGGGGCCTGGCTGATCGCGGTGTATGCCGCGGCGTCGGTGTCGGCCATGGCCTTTTCGCCGTGGATGGCCGCGACGTTTTCCCTGCGGCGCTTCACCCTCTGTGCGATCGGTGCCTTTGCGCTGCTTGGGCTGTTGCAACCCTATGCGCCGAATCTGTCCAGCCTGATGCTGTTGCGCACCCTGCAGGGGCTTGCGTCGGGCGCCTTGCCGCCAATGCTGATGAGTGTCGCACTGCGCTTTTTACCCCCCGGCATCAAGGTTTATGGCCTTGCCGGGTATGCCCTGACCGCCACTTTCGGGCCGAACCTGGGCACGCCGTTGGCAGGGTTGTGGACCGAGTATGTCGGATGGCAGTGGGCGTTCTGGCAGATCATTCTGCCGTCTCTATTGGCCATGGTTTGTGTCGCCTGGGGCTTGCCGCAGGATCCGCTACGCCTGGAGCGCTTCAAGCAGTTCGACTGGCGGGGCTTGTTGCTTGGTTTGCCGGCGATCTGCTCACTGGTGATTGGCCTCACCCTGGGCGATCGCATGGGCTGGTTCAGCTCGCCATTGATCTGCTGGTTGCTGGGCGGTGGCCTGGTGCTGCTGGTGCTGTTCATGCTCAACGAATGGTCCGAGCCGTTGCCGTTCTTCAAGTTGCAGATGCTCAAGACCCGTAACCTCACCCATGCGCTGGTCACCTTGTTCGGTGTGCTGATCGTGCTGACCGCAGCGATTCTCATCCCATCGAGCTACCTCGCTCAGATCCAGGGTTATCGTCCGGCACAGACCGCTCCGTTGATGCTGCTGGTGGCCTTGCCGCAACTGCTGGCGCTGCCCTTGACCGCGGCGTTGTGCAACATACGCGCCGTGGACTGTCGTTGGGTTCTGGCCGCCGGCCTGGGCATGCTGGCACTGTCCAGCGCGCTGGGCAGTCAGCTCACCAGTGAGTGGATACGCGACAATTTCTATCTGCTGCAGATGCTGCACATTTTTGGCCAACCCATGGCGGTATTGCCCTTGCTGATGCTTGCCACCGGTGGCATGACCCCGCAGGACGGCCCGTTTGCCTCGGCCTGGTTCAACACCATCAAGGGCCTGGCTTCGGTAGTGGCGACCGGCGTGCTCGAGGCATTGACCACGGTTCGCCGACATTTTCATTCCAACACGCTGGTCGACAATCTGGGCAACTCGCCGTTGATCGACAGCCAGATGCCCGGGTTGGCCAAGCGCATTCACGAACAGGCGCTGGTGCTGACCTCAGCGGATCTTTACTTGTGCATGGCGGTGCTGGCTGCGGCGCTGACCCTGCTGATTCCTTTTGTGCCTACACGAATCTACCCACCGCGTACGGTGGCCTAGGCGCTTGTTCTGAGAGAAAAACATGACGACGATAACGACGCATCGAAAAACCGCCTTGATTGTTGCCGCGTTGGTGGTTGCAGGACTGGCAGGTGTGGTCGGCCCGATGCTGCTGGGCCGCGATACCGAGCAGAGCACCAACGACGCCTATGTATCTGCCGATTACACCGTGGTTGCGCCGAAAGTGGCGGGTTTTATCAAACAAGTGCTGGTTGAAGACAACCAGCAGGTCAAGGCCGGCCAGGTGCTGGCGCTGATCGACGACCGTGATTATCAGGCCGCACTGGCGGCGGTCCAGGCGCAACTGTTGGTGTCCACCGCCCAACTGCACAATGCCCGGGCGACCCTTGAGCGCCAGGCATCCGTGATCGCCCAGGCACAGGCGGCGGTAAGCGCCGACCAGGCTGAACTGGCGTTTGCCAATCATGAGCTGACCCGTCACAGCCGTCTGGCCGAGCAGGGCGCCGGCACCGTACAGAACGCCCAGCAGGCGCGCAGTCGAGTGGATCAGGCGCGTGCCCGCCTGGCCAATTCGCAAGCAGCGTTGGCCGCGACACGCAAACAAGTGGATATCCTTACCGCGCAGGTCGACAGCGCTGAGGGTGGGCTCAAGCATGCCCGGGCAAGCCTTGAGCGAGCGCAGCTGGATCTTTCCTATACCCGCATCGTCGCACCGATTGACGGCATGGTTGGCGAACGTGCGGTGCGCGTCGGTGCCTATGTCAATCCGGGGGCTCGGCTGCTGTCGGTGGTGCCCTTGGAGCATGCCTATGTGGTCGGCAACTTTCAGGAAACCCAACTCACCCATGTGCAGCCTGGGCAACCGGTGCAGATCCTGGTCGATACCTTTGCCGACCAATACCTCAAGGGGCATGTCGAGAGTATCGCGCCTGCCACCGGGGTGACCTTTGCGGCAGTCAAACCGGACAATGCCACCGGTAATTTCACCAAGGTGGTGCAGCGGATTCCGGTGAAGATTGTTTTCGATGCCGACCAACCTTTGCTGCAGCGCCTGCGTGTGGGCATGTCGGTGGTGGCGAAAATTGATACCGGCGCCCAGCTCGCCGTCGGTGAAGAGGTCAGCGCCCGATGAAACCTGCGTTCGCCTTGTGCCCATTGCTGCTGAGCTTGCTCGCCGGTTGTACTTTAGGCCCCGATTTTCACGCGCCTTCGGGCAAGGCCCCGGCTCATTGGCCTGCGCTTCAGGAGATGCCAGCGCCGAGCCAGGCTCAGGCCGAGCCGCTGGAGCAACGCTGGTGGGAGAGCTTTCACGACGCCAAACTCACTGCCCTGATCGAGCGCGCCACGCAAGGCAACCTCGACCTACAGATCGCCAGCGCGCGATTGCTGCAAAGCCGTGCGCTGCGTACCAGCATTGCTTCCGAGCAAACCCCAGCGGTCGACCTGGACGCCGGTTACAGCCGTGGCCGCAACAGCGCCCAAGGTCTGAGCGATCCCTCGGGCAAAGGCGGAAAGTCGGCGTTCAACCTCTGGCAAGGTGACCTGACCGCCAGTTGGGAGCTGGATCTGTGGGGCCGGGTACGCCGTCAGGTCGAAGCCGCTGATGCGGTGGTGGAAGTCGCCGAGAATGACCGGCGTGGCGTGCTGCTGTCATTGCTGGCCGAGACCGCTGGCAACTACATTCAATTGCGCGCGGTACAGAGCAACTTGAAGGTCACCCGGGAAAACCTCGAGGTCTCGCGGCATAGCCTGCGCCTGTCGCAAATGCGCTTGCGTGATGGTGTCGCCACCACGCTGGACGTTGCCCAGGCCAGCGCCCAGGTGGCCTCTATCGAGGCGCGCCTGCCAACACTGGAGGAGCGCCAGGCGCAATTGATCAATGCCCTGAGCCTGTTGCTCGCCGAGCCACCGCGCAGCTTGCAGGCCCAATTGCTGGCGCCGGCCGAGATGCCGGCGCCGCAGCAGCGCTTTGCGATTGGCGTGCCCTCGGAGCTGGCTCAGCGACGCCCGGATATTCTCCAGGCCAACGCTCAATTGCATGCCGCCACAGCCAATATCGGTGTGGCCAAGGCTGATTTCTACCCGAGCATTCGCTTGTCGGGCAATGTCGGCTTTCAGTCGATGCAATTGTCCGATTTCGGAGGCTGGGATTCGCGCCGATTCGGCATCGGGCCGCAGTTGAGCCTGCCGATATTCGAAGGTGGACGCTTGACTGGCGTGCTCAAGTTGCGCGAAGCCCAGCAGCAGGAAGCCGCGTTGCACTACCAGCAAGTGGTGTTGCGTGCCTGGCATGAGATCGACGATGTCCTGCGGCTGTACAACGCCAGCCAGCTGCGCCGCGACCTGCTGGCTGAAGCCGTGCGCCAGAACCGTGTTGCCTTGCAGACGGCGCAGCAGCAATACGTCGAAGGCGCGGTGGATTTTCTCAGTGTGCTCAGTGTTCAGGGCGCCTTGCTGGCCAGCGAGGAGCAGTGGGTCGAGAGCTCGGCCGCGGTGTCACAGGCCCTGGTGGGTTTGTACAAGGCCTTGGGCGGCGGTTGGCAAGCATTCGACCCGGCGATGACGGCCGCGGTTACAACGGACGATTGAGGCCGAAGCGCTTCTTCAACACTTTGTCCAACAGCGAACGCGGCAGCCAGCGGGCCAGCAGCGGCAAGGCATGACTGCCGTTGCCCAGGCGTACCAGCGATGGGGTGGGCTGTTTTTCCACGGCCGCCAACAGGCCCTGGGCGAACACTGCTGCTGAAGTTGGGCGGTCCTGCGAGGCGCGGGCGCGGGCGTGGATCTGTTCGCGCAGCGGCCACCAAGGCGAGTCGGCTGCCAGCACCTGCTCGGCCTGAGTCTGGGCGTTGTCGGCAAACTGTGTGGCAATCGCGCCTGGCTGCACTTCCATGACCCGGATGCCCATGGGCGCCAGCTCCAGGCGCAGGGCGTCGCTCAGCGCATGTACCGCAGCTTTTGACGCGCAGTAGGCACCCGCGAAAGGGGTTACCAGAACCCCGGAAACACTGCCGATGTTCACCACCAGGCCTTTGTTGCGACGCAGCGCCGGGAACAGCGCGCGAGTGACGCCAACCAGGGCAAAGACGTTGGTTTCGAACTGGCGCTGCATGGCTTCGACGCCACCATCGAGCAAAGGACCCATGGCGCCGTAACCTGCGTTGTTGATAAGCATGTCGAGGCCGCCATGCAGCGCCTGAATTTCCTCGCTCAGGCCTTGCAGCGCCTGGGCATCGTTGACGTCCAACTGGCGGCCGGTAAAACCGGCAGCGTCCAGACGTGAGACATCTTCAGCTTTACGTGCCGTTGCCCAGACTTCATAACCGGCATCTCTGAAACGTTCGGCGAGGGCGCGGCCAATGCCGCTGGAACAACCGGTGATAAGGACGATGGGCATGGACGATCCTTCGCAGCGCAGAAGAAGAGAGCCCGATCATACCCAGCTCACTGGCAGACGGAAACGCTAGTTGGAAAAGCTGCCGCGTAGTTGTTCGGCCCTGAACTCCAGAGACTGCGGACGATAACCCGGGCGCAACGCCGGCAGCGGCAGGCAGTCGCTCCATTCGGCGCCAGGCTGCAACGCGCCTGGGCCACGGTAACGCGGTGCGCTGTAGGTGTTTTCGCTGAGGTTGACGCTATCGCCGGGGGCATAAGCGGCGACCCGCCAGCGCAAAGTTTGCAGGGGTACTTCGTTGCCGTTTTTCATCTCGACGCGCAGGGGGCGGTCGGCCGGGCAGGTTTGTGGCGCATAGCTCAGGCGCAGTTCGAGCCGGGCCAGTTGGCGGGTTTCGCGGTTATCCTGCCAGACTACCCACAGCGCCACCAAGCCGAGGCCGAAAACGGCCGCTACGGAAATGGGCAGGGCTTTGGCGGGGTAACGCAGCAGCAGAACCAGCCAGGTGAGGACGAGCAGGGCGCCGATAAGCATGGACACAGCCTTGAATGCGGGTGTGCCTTTATCCTAACCGTAAAAATGCTTGCCCTCAAAAGCATCGCCGGCATGCCCGGCCCCTATTGAGAAGGATAGGAGCCGGGCATGATTTTACTGGGCGATGGTCTTGATCGAGATACCTCGCTCGATAGGTGTCGAGCGACCGTAGATGTCTTCGAAGCGCTCGATGTCGTCTTCGCCCAGGTAGCTGCCCGATTGGACTTCGATGATTTCCAGCGGGATCTTGCCCGGATTGCGCAGGCGATGGACCGAGGCGATCGGGATGTAGGTCGATTGGTTCTCGGTCAGCAGGAACACGTTTTCATCACAGGTCACCTCGGCCGTACCGGACACCACGATCCAGTGTTCGGCGCGGTGGTGATGCATTTGCAGCGACAGGCAGGCACCAGGCTTGACCGTGATGTGTTTGACCTGGAAGCGTCCGCCCATGTCCACCGAGTCGTAGGAGCCCCACGGGCGATACACTTCGCAGTGGTTCTGGGTTTCGCTGCGGCCCTGCTCGTTGAGGGTGTTGACCAGCTGTTTTACGCCCTGAACCTTGTCCTTGTGGGCAATCATCATGGCGTCCTTGGTCTCGACCACCACGATGTTCTCAAGGCCGATCACCGAAACCAGTTTGCCGTTGCCATGGATCATGCAGTTGTGGCTGTCCTGGACCACCACATCACCTTTGGTGACGTTGCCATTGGTGTCTTTCTCGTGCACATCCCACAGCGACGACCAGCAACCGACATCGCTCCAGCCGGCGCTGAGCGGTACAACACAGGCGCGTTGGGTCTTTTCCATCACGGCATAGTCGATGGAGTTGTCCGGACAACAGGCGAACGTGGCCTCATCGATGTTCAGAGTGTCTTCGTTTTCCTGGCTGCGCTCCAGCGTCAGCAGGCAGGTGTCGTAGATGTCCGGGTCGTGCTTTTTCAGCTCTTCAAGGAAGCGGCTGGCGCGGAACAGGAACATGCCGCTGTTCCAGAAGTAGCCACCGGCCTGGACGAACTCCTTGGCACGTTTTTCGTCAGGTTTCTCGACGAACTGGGCAACCCGGCTGACGCCTTCCGGCAGCAGTGCGTCCTGGCTGGAACGGATGTAGCCGTAACCGGTTTCCGGCTTGGTTGCCGGCACGCCGAACAGCACCATTTCGCCACGCTCTGCGGCGACGGTAGCCAGGGCCAGGGCACGTTGCAGGGCTTTCTGGTCGTCGATCACATGGTCGGCAGGCAGCACCAGCATCAGCTCGTCACGGCCTTCGTTGATCAGTTTCATGGCTGCCAGGGCAACCGCTGGCGCAGTGTTACGCCCGAAGGGCTCAAGCAGGATGGCCTGGGTTTGCAGTTTCAGGCTGCTCAGTTGCTCCTGGACGATAAAAGTGTGGTCCTTGTTACAGACCACCATCGGGGCGTCCATGCCTTCGAACACCAGGCGTTCGATGGTTTGCTGGAACAAGGTGTGTTCGCCGGTCAGGGCCAAAAACTGTTTAGGAAATTGCTTGCGCGACAGGGGCCACAGACGCGAACCGCTACCACCGGACAGAATGACTGGAATCATGAGTGTTCTCCGAAGATTGAAATAGGCAGTTGATTAACGGGTCGATACCGGGCGCTTGACCCAGACCGGCGACAGGTTGCTGCCGGATCCGGTGACGTAAAGCACCGCTGCTTCGCCGCGCTCCAAGGCCACCGGCTTCAGATCGCTGACTTTTTTGTCGCCTTCATACAGGGCCAGGCTGACCTTGACCGGGTTGATCTCGCGCTCGCCACGGGCCTTGGCGGCCACCGGCTTGACCACTTCGGTCTTGCCGTCGGCGGTTTTCAGGGTCAGGGCCTGGTCAGTGAGGTTCTGTACCCGTACCAGGGATTTCTGTTTGTTCTTGAACGGCGGTTCCTCGACCAGTTGCGGCTTGCCCGAGGCGTTGTTGACCAGGGTGTAGTAATGATCGGAGGCGAGCTTGACCGGCAGGCTCTGGCTACCGAGCTTGGCGCTGTAGTCGCCTTGCGGCATGAAGCTGAAGTCACTACTGGCCTGCGCGCCCACATCGTTGATCTGGGTGTTGCCGACGCTGGCGCTGACCGCTTGGTTGTCGGCGTTGTAGATGCGCACGAAGGTCGAACCTTTCGGCGCGCTCGGGCCATAGAGGGCGGCATCGGCGCCGGCCCAGGCCTGCAGTGAAAGCAGGCTCATACCGGCGGTCAGGGCAAAGGCTTTGGCAATACGGTGCTTGGTGGTCATGTGCGTTACCTCTCAGTGTTCCGTCCGATTGGACGACAGGGCCAGGTCTTGATTGGCATTACGGGTTTTCTTCAGCTGGGCGATCCACTGCGGATCGAAGTCGCTGAGGTCGTTCTTCATTGGCAGATACCGTTCCGGGAACTCCCAGATCAGCACCTGTGGGGCGCTGTCCTTGAAGGCGCCGCCCTGCAGGTACTTGAGCATTGGCAGCAGCGGTCCATGGCCGTCTTCGGCGTAATTGACCACGTCACTGCGCAGCGCTTGTTGCAGGGCGCCGAGGAAGTTCCAGTTGGGGTTGGCGCTGTAGCTGGTGCCGACCAGCGCCACGGGGATTTCGTTGTCGGCGAACAGCGCGTCGTCGCTCGCGCTTGCGCCTTCGGCCGGGCGAGTGTTGCGCGCTTGCAGGGTGTCCGGTGGTGGCAGCAGGTTGCTGAACAGTGGGTCGAGCGGCAGGAAGTTGGTCAGGTCACCTTTGTACGGCGCGCTCTGGCGCTGTTCGGTAACGTAATGCTGCGGCTCGCCATTGAGCAGGTTCTGACGGCTGACAGCTTCTGCCAGGTGCTGGGCGACAACTTCGGCACCCATCGGCGTCCAGTGGGTGTCGGTGCGCAAAAACACCTGGCCCCGGCTTTTCGCGCTTTGCAGTGCAGACAGCAGGTCGGGGGCGAACACGCCCGCCTGACGGGCCTGGGCGTGAAACTCGTTGTACAGGTCGGTGTGCAGACTGGCCGGAGTCTGTTCGCCGATGTACTCGCTGTAGAGGCGCGCCTTGGCCGGCACGATGGCAAGCACCAACTGCACGCCATGCTGTTGCAGGGTGTCGCGCACGCCGCGAATCAGCGCCAGGTTTTCCTGTTCGAACTGGTCGCTGTTGGCGACCGGCTTGAACTCTTCGTCGCTGAACAGCCAGTTGTCTCGACCCAGCACCACACCGGGACGGCCTTCGTTGAACAGTTTGAAGTCCAGCGCTGCCCAGAGGTTGGTGCCGATGCGCTTGAGCGGAAATTGCGCGTCGTAATGAGTTTCCGCGGCCTTGGCCAGCTTGCCGTCGAGCACGCTCATTTGTGCCGTGCGCTGGAAGCTGCTGAGGCCGCCCAGTGACCACACCCCAAGGCCCAGGAGCAGGACGAGAAACAACACGGCGTAGAGTTTGCGTAATGATCGGGTCATGGTCGGCTCACTCAGAACTGGAAGTAGAGAAACGGCGAGTAGCTTTGTGCCGAGAGTTTGAGGATCGAGGCGACGAACAGCAGCAGCACCAGGGCGCGGGTGGCGTACAGCCCCCAGTCCAGGCTCAGGCTGCCGTCGGCATGGACTGCCACCGGGCTGGCCTTGGGCGTTGGCTTAGCGTTGCGGTAGAAGTCGCGTAGGCCAAAGAACGCCAGGGTGGCGTAGGCCAGCAGCAGGGTTGCCACTTGCAGGCTGGTGAGGTTGGCGCGGTTGAGTTCAGACAACTGCCAGTCACCGAAGCTGAACATGGCGCCGTACATACGCCCGGCCACGTTGAGGTTTTCGGCACGGAAGATGACCCAGCCGACCACCACCAGGAGGAAGGTGAATGCCCATTTGATCGGGTTGAATCGCTGCGGGTTGGTGTCCAGGCCCAGGGCTCGCTCGATAGCCAGCCACATGCCGTGCCAGGCACCCCAGATGATGTAGGTGAAGTTGGCGCCGTGCCACAGGCCGCCCAAGAGCATGGTCAGGAACAGGTTGCGATAGGTGGCGAAGGTGCCGCCGCGGTTGCCGCCCAGGGTGATGTACAGATAGTCGCGCAGCCAGGTCGACAGGCTGATGTGCCAGCGCCGCCAGAACTCGGTGATCGACTGGCTGATGTAGGGCTGTTTGAAGTTCTCCATGAAGCGGAACCCCATCATCAGGCCCAAGCCGATGGCCATGTCGCTGTAGCCGGAAAAGTCGAAGTAAAGCTGTGCGGTGTAGGCCAGGGCACCGAGCCAGGCATCGCCTGTGGTCGGGTTCTGCAGGGCGAAGCAATGGTCGGCGACCACCGCCAGGGTGTCGGCAATGAAGACCTTCTTGATAAAGCCCTGCATGAAGCGCGTACAGCCTTCGGAGAACTTGTCGAGGGTGTGGGTACGGTGGTTGAACTGGTCGGCCAGGTCGCGAAAGCGTAAGACGGGACCCGCGATCAGGTGCGGGAAAATTGCCACGAACGCGGCAAAGTCGATCAGGTTGCGCGTTGCCGGAGTGTCGCCGCGGTACACGTCGATGATGTAGCTGATCGACTCGAAAATGTAGAAGGAGATACCGATCGGCAGCAGCACGTGAGTGAGGATGAACGGCTCAAGACCGAACGAGGTCATGATCTCGTTGATGCTGTCGACGCCAAAGTTGGCGTACTTGAAGTAGCCCAGGATGCACAGGTCGACGGCTACCCCGAGCAGCAGCCAGCGTTGTGCCGGTTTGGTGCGCACACCGGCAGCACCTACTTTCAGGCCGATCCAGTAATTCCACAGGGTGACTGCGGCAAACAGCGCCAGAAAGTCCACCCGCCACCAGGCGTAGAACAGGTAACTGGCCAGCAGCAGCAGTGCGTTGCGATAGCGTTGCCCGCTCAAGTAGTACAAGCCGAGAAAGATCGGCAGGAACAGGAACAGAAACACGTTGGACGAGAACACCATCCCGATCTCTCCTTGTCGTTATCCACAATCGGGGCAGCAGCCCCCCAAACCCCCCGTGAAAAATCACCGGGGAAACCAAATCGACCAACCCTGTGGGAGCGGGCTTGCCTCGCGATGCGGAGCAAGATTTTTTGCGCTTCGCGGGGCAAGCCCGCTCCTACAGGTGATGCGTTATTTCTTTTCGTAGATCCGGGTCAGGTCACCGCCAAGGCGGAAACTTTTGAACGGTTGCATGTCGTGTTTTTTCTTCAGCGCATCGGCATTGCAGCTGTAGAGGCTGCACCAGGGTTCGAGCCAGGCGTATTTGCTGTCGATTTTCAGGTCACCCATGTCCTGTTTCTCACCGCTCTTGCTCTTGAACGGGCTCGGGTCTTTAACCCCGGACAGCACTCGATCACCCAGGCGTTTGAGTGCAGCGTTGTTTTCCGGGCGGACATCGACACCGTTGGCCTGGGCGAAACTTGCGATCATCGCCAATGGCGGCAGGGCATAGTTGTGATAGGCCAGGGCGCGCTGCTTGCGGTGCAGTTCATTGGGCAAGAAGCCTTGGGCATCGACCTGATTGGCCGCCACCCGATACTCCTTCACCGACCAGTCGAACAGGTCGCGGCGGTCGGTCGCCACGGCGGTGGCCATGACCGACCAGGCGGCCCAGTAGGAGTGGTTGTTGATCTTCTCGAGCGGCAAGTCGCTCCAGTCCTTGACCACTTGATCGGCTAGGCGCGCGAACCACTTTTCGATCAGCTCGGCTTGCTGTTGGTGGGCGGCCAGGGGCTGGGAATTGGAGAACTTCAGTTGCAACCAGGACGAACTCAAGCTGCCCAGCGCCCATTTGCGCATGGACTTGCCGGTGTGGTTGTAGTCGGTGGACATCAGCGCGTCGGCACGTGCCCAGGTGCTCAACCAATCGAGCGTGCAATCCAGTTGCTGTGGGCGGCCATCGCGCATGTATTGCATCACCTGCTTGCTGACCCCGCGTTCAAGCGTGGTAATGCTCGCGGTGGAGTCGCGGAAGGCTTTTTCCGAGGCTTTGTTCAAGGTCGCCCGGGCCTTGTCCGAGCCTTCGTACTTACTGCGAAACTGCAGCTTTTCGGTGTACGGCTTGGGGATGGCTTCGCATTTGTAGTCGCTGGGCCCGGTCTTGAGTTTTTCGATACCCGCGTAGTAACCCTGGGGCGGCACCAGGCCGGCGGCCTGCACCGCCGGGCCGACCAGCATCAGTGCTAATGCAAGCACCTTGGCCCGGCCCTTGTGGGCGTGGGTGAATGTGGCGTGTGTGTTCATGAGCGGCTCCGTTTGCAGAGTGTGGCTTCGACCTTCTGCGTACCGTTTTCCGGGCCCTGGACCTCCACTGCCAGCAAGGTCTGACTGGCCCAGTCTTCATCCTCGCGCAGTTGGAAGGCAAAACGGCCATCGGTATCGGACGTCTCCGGCTTTTCGATCTTCACGTTTTCATGGCGGCCGTTGAGGTACCAGAGCTTGGCCTGCAAGACCTTTACCGAGGTGTCTGCAAACTTGATGTCCAACTGGTGCCGGCCGTTGACCAGATCCTTGATCACACCACCCTTGCCGTTGACCATCAGTTCGTTGTTGCCCGGTTTGAGCGTGGCATTGGCGTGCATCAGCGCCGGCTTGCCTTCGCAACCGTTGTCGAGCAGTGCGAGTATCTGCCGCCAGATGGTTTCCTGATCCAGGCGATACAGTGGCGAGAATTCCCAGACAAGAATCTTCGGTGGATGGTTCTTGAAGTCATCGCTGCCCAGGTACTGAATCATCGAGCCTTCCAGGCCACCGCCAGGGAAGGCGACGTTGAGCACGTCGGCGCCGATGTATTGTTCAAGGAAACCCGAGAAGTTGTAGTTCTTGCCACTGTGGCTGGTACCCACCAAGGTGATCTGCGGGTTGCCGGAATCGCCGAACAGGTCGTCACCGCCACTTTCACCTTTGGGCTCGGTGGTGAACTGGTCCATGTATTGCACTGCATAGCTGGTGCCGCACAGTTGCCCGGCCACGTTGTGCAGGGTACCGGTCTTGCCCATGCGCCCGGACTTGTGGCTTTCGAACTCGCGCTTTGGCACATCGGCGAAGGCCGGCATCTTGTGCACGGTTTCGGCCACGATCTTCGCGGCGCGCTCGGCGCCATACGGCGTCCAGTGCTGGTCACCACGGAAATAGAAGTCCTTGCCCTGGTCGGCTGCGGCCAATTGTTCGTTGGTCAGCGGCGACAAGTCGGGCACGTTGTAGCCCATCTTGCTGAAGCGCGCGAGCATCGCCTGGTAGTTGCCCAGGGCTTTCTCGTAGTTGAACGCGGCTTTTTCTGCTGGATTGAGCATGTTGCGGTTAACCAGGCCGCGGGTCGGCTGGTAAACCACGACCAGTTCGATACCGCGTGCCTTGAACGCATCGTGCACTTGCTGCAGGCGTTTGTAGCCGGCGGGGGTGGTCTGGAACTCGGTGCGCAGGTCTTCGCGGGTACGGAACAGCCAGTCGCCCTGAGCCTGTACCAGGGTGGTGAAGTTCTGCTGGTAGCGGGTGGTGTAACGGCTGGCATCGTGTGCCTCGGGGCACAGCTGGCAGCACGGCTCGGCGCTGAAGGTCGGGGCCATTACGGTGTCTGCATGGGCACCGTTGCTGATCGCCATGAGCGCAGCACTGAGTCCAAGCAGTTTGATCAAATGTGGGGTCATGTCGTGGCTTCCTCAATCCGCCATTTCGGTCTGGCGTTCGACCGGATCGATCAAAACGGCTTTCTGCTGGCGCACCATCAGGTCGAGGATCTCGTCCTGACGTTCACCCAGTACACCGGAAAAACTGATACCGCTGGCCTTGCTCGGGGCCAGCATCGAGACCCGGTAGAGTTCCACGCTCAATGGCGAGTCGATTGACAACGGGCCGCTGCCGTTGGCCGCCAGCTCGCCACCAACGACGATCAGCGAGACCTTGGTGTCGAAAGGGTCCAGGGCAATGTCGCGGTCAGTGTCGGAGAGATCTTTGATGTGCCCATAGACACCCACCAGACCGTTGGCCATGGCGACGTTTTCATACAGGCGGATGTTCACGCTGTTGCGTACGCGAATACCGTGGCGACGGTTGTTGATCAGCTTGTTACCCCAGATCAGGTTGTCGCCACTCTCGTACAGGGTGATACCGTCGGTATGGTTGCGGTAAATCTCGTTGTAGGCGATCAGGTTGTTGACGCTGTTACGGTCGATCACCACGCCCGAGAGCTTGTTGTCATAGCTCTTGTTATTAATGATCCAACTGTCGTTGACCTCACGGGAAACGATGATGCCGTGCTTCTTCTTGGTGCCATGCACGGTGTTGCCGGCGATGATCAGTCGGTGCGAACGGTCGTGGGGGTCGATGCCATAGACGATGTTGTCGCGGTAGGTGCTGTCCTTGACCACAAAATCGCTGGTTTCGTAGCAGTAGAAGCCGTACCACATGTCACTGAATTCCGAGCCAATGATCCAGCCGGTGGGTTCGGCGCGGCCCATTTGCTTGGCCATGTTCGGCGTGTACTGGGAAATGCTCACCCCGTAGGACTTACTTTTTGCGTAGCCGAAGCTGGCCATCTGGGTGTTGACGATGTAAGTCTCGGTGCCGCCCCACGACAGCAGGAACGGGCGGAATTCGTTGGCGGAGCGGAACGTGGCCGGGCCATTGTCCTTCTCGCGCCAGCCGGTGACCTTGCTGTCGGTGACGAACAGTTTGCCGTCGTTGACCAGGAATGATCCGCCTTCCTGGGACAGGCGCAGTTCCTTGACCTTGGCGTCGATCTCCAGCACACCCTTGGCGCCGACCACGATGGGTAGGCGCGCCAGGTAAACGCCGGGTGCGGTTTCACTCAGGTACTGCTTGGGTACGTGCTTGCTCAGTTCGGTGAAGTCGACGTGACCGTCATCGATAAAAATGGCCTGGGGGATGCCGTGTTGACGCGCCACCCATTCGGCCATCTTGTTGTCGCCACCGATGAACTCCTTGAGCGCGTCTTCCTGCAGCATGCGCCGCACCGTGACCTTGCCCTTGTGGGTGCGCTGGATCTTTTTCTGCACGGCTTCGGCGGTGTAGCCGGAGAGGTCGGGCAGGGTCGGCGCGGGAATCTGCAACGGCTCTATCGGCGCGCTGCTCACGGTGTATGTCTTGGCCTGCTGCAGTTCCTTGGCCACCGTGGTCGGTGCCTGGCTGTTGGCCAGGGCGATGCTGCTGGCCAGCAGCAAGGTGCCGGCCAGCACGCACTGGAAGGTGTTTGATTGAAGGCTCATATCAGTGCACTCCAGGCATCAGAAGCGCCAGATAACGTCGACGAAGGCGCGGTGCATGTAGGAGTCCGCTTCCTTGCCATAGGCGTCGCCCGGCTTGAATACACCAGCACGCAAGCGCACCAGCGCCGAAGGTTCGTCGATGGACTGGCTCAGGGCGGCTGGCAACAAGCCCTGCTTGAAGTACTTGGTGACCACTACGTCCATTTCTTGACCAAGGTCTTTCTCACCCTGGACCAGCGGACGGTTGATGCCGTTGTCCTCGACAACCGCGTTGATACCGCTGCTGCCGATGTTCTGGTTGCCGTCCACACGCCAGAACTTGTGGTAGATCAAGCTGGCGTCGTAGTCGTCGCGTAACTGCCAGGAGGTGAACAAGGTGGCCGCCTGGAGGTTGCCCAGCTCACCGCGAAACGCTTCGCCGAAGCGGTGTACCCGCGAGCGGGTGCCGGTGAAGTTGGAGCGGTTGCTTTCCAGGCCGGTTTGCTCGTAGTTGTTCGAGCCGTCGCTGCCACCGCCGCCGCTGCCGCGGGCATAGGCGGCACCGACCTGCCAGTTGGGATCAAGGCGCAGGCGGATACCGAGGTCGGTGGCCCAGGCGTTGACGTCGCCACTCTGCTTGCCGCTGGCCACTTGCTCGCCGTTGACGGTGGTGGTGTTGAGGCTGTCGCGATCACCGCTCAACCAGGTCACGCTGCCCCAGTAGTTGACGCGGTTCTGATTGCGCCAGTTGTAGGCGTCGCTGTTGGCTTCAAGGCCCAGCCAGGTGAGGTCGCCGGTGCGCGTCTTGTCCAGCGCATCGACCGTTTCGCCCGGGCTCTTCAGGTTGCCGTCGTCGTGGGTGTGGTGAGCACGCAGGCCAACCCAGTGTCCCGGTGTCCATTGCGTGGCAATGTCGCCGTAGACGTGCAAGCGATCCTTGTCTTCAGGGGCCAGTTCGGTGAGGTCGGTGCGGTATTCACTGAAGCGTTCGGCCACGCCGAGGTTGGCCCGCAGCAAGGTGGTGTCGAAGGTCCAGTTCAGCGCTTCGATGTTGGTGTCACGCCACATGCCGTCGTCGTTGCGCAGGCGCTGGCGGCCGAAACGCAGTTGCTCGCCGGGGTAGGCGGTCAGGCCGCTGTAGCCGACCCAGAACTCGCGCATCGCCAGGTAGCTTTTGTCTGCCTCGCGACCGTCGGCGCGGCCGGTATCGGTTTCGGCTTCATCGCCTGACTGGCGCAGGGTGTCGGTCTCGATGATGTCGGTGGCGGCTACCGCCTGGCCCATGGCAAAGGCGCTCCAGTTGCCACGTTCGCCGTAGACCCAAGGACGCAGGTCCAGGCCCAGACCGTTGACGTCACCACCGGAGCGGGTGCCCAGGTCACGGTCGTCTTCGGACTGGCCGGTGATTTTCACGTCCAGACCAAAATTCTTTTCGGCAGTCATTGCGGCCAGGGTCGGGCATGACCAGAGCACGGCGAAGCCAAGGCCCAGGCCGGCTTTCATCCACGGATTGAGTGTCATAGGGAATCCTCGCCTTGTTCAGGGGCTTGCACAGCTTGCAGGGCCAAGGCGCCTGCGCCTGGGCCGATGGCGCCACGAGACTGGCGCTCTTGCTGCAACAGGCGCTCGGCCTGGGCTTTTTGCGTTGGGGAGAGTTGCTGGTTGAGCTCGGCGCTCAACGCTTGCGACTGTTCGCTGGGATTGGCCTGCGCCAGTTGGCTGAACACCCAGGCATTGACCAGGTCCTTGCGGATGCCGTGGCCTTCACTGAACAGCTGGGCCAGGGCGTAGTCGGCGCTGAGCTGGCCACCGCGGGCGGCGGTGAGCAGGTGGTCGACCGCTTTGTGTGGGTCGACATTGCCCAGGTAGCCGCGGCGATAAAGTTGCCCCAGGTAGTAATGGGCGCTGATTTCACCGGCATTGGCGGCACTGAGCAGATGGCGTTCGGCCTTGTGTGCATCGGCCGGCACGGTCTTGCCTTCGTAGTACAGGCGACCAAGCAAAAGCTCTGCCCGAGGCTGCTCGGTGGCCCGGCCCTTGTCGATGTACTCCATCAACTTGTCAGTGTCGCCGAGTTCGGGAAAGTCGTAGAGCAACTGTGCCAGGCTGACCCAGGAGCCGGGGTTCACCGGAGCCACGTGTTCGAGCAGCGCCTGGGCGGTTTTCTCGTCGGTCTGTCCCAGGCTGCGATCGGCCAGCACGCGGGCCACACTGTCGACCCGGGTGGCGGGAATCGTGCCGCGTTGGTAGGCGCTTTTTACACTTTCAATCAGCGCAGCCTGTTGATCGGCCTGACCGCGTTTCTGGTAAACGGTTGCCAATTCGACATAGCAGATATCGGTTGCCGTCAACGCGGCTTTGCAGATCCGCTCAACCTCGTCCAGATGCTGGTCGTAGGTGTTCTGGGTGCGGTACAGCAGGATCTGCGCCAGGCCCGCTTCCGGGTAGCCGGCAGCGCGCCATTGATCGATCTGTTGCTGGGCGTTGGTGTTCGGAAAACTCTGTGGGTATTGCAGGTAGAGCATCGCCAGCGGAATCAGGGTATTGCCCTCACCGTTGGTGAAGGCTTTCTTGAGCAGGGTTTCGGCTTCCTGGCGCTCGGCTGCAGAGGCGTCCGGTTTGGCGGCCAGCAGACGACCCAGGCGCGCCTGGGCGCGGGGCGAAATGTCGGCGGCTGCGCGGTAGGTTGCTTCGGCTTCCTTGAGCTTGGCCGGGTCGCGGGTTTCTACCTGAATATCGGCCAGGCCAACCTGGGCTTCGCTGTAACCGAGGTCGGCCAGTTGCCGGTAGTTCTGCTCCGCCAGGGCCGTGTCGCCGCGCTTGAGTGCTTCGTTGGCCAGGCGCTGGTCGGGCAACCCTGCACAACCGGCCAGGCTGATGGCCAGCGCCAGGCCCAACGCAGCACAACAATGGGAGTGAGTAAGGGTCATGGGCGGATCCTCTTAGAGCCCACGGGCCACTGCTTTGTCGATCAACCAGTCCAGCGATGGACCACTGTCGCTGTCGACCGCTACCGGGCGCCCGGCCAGTTCGCTAGGCAGTGCGCCTTCTGGCTTGATCTGCACACGAATGTCGGAAGACAAGTCTTCGCTGTTCAGGCTGGTGCTGCTGACGATCTCGCCGCTGCGCCATTGATCGTCGCCTGCAATCTGGAAGTTGACCCGGGTGCCTGGCTTGACGTCGTCGAACTGGCGATAGCTGAAACGCGCCTCGATGGTTGGATTGGCCGTGCGCGGGATCAGTTGGAAAATCACTTGGCCTTTGCTCGCGTACTGGCCGTCATCCACCAGTTGGCGGGCGACCACGCAATCGCAGGGGCTGGTAAGGGTGCCGCTCATTTGTTTGCCGAACAGCTCTTCGACTTTGCTCGGTTCCAGTTGCTGGTCGTCCAGGTGACCTTTGAGCATGTCCAGCATGCTGGTGCTGAACGAAGCGAGCGGGGCGCCCTTGACTGCATTGCCACCACTTTCGATCAGGCTTTGCACCGTGCCGTCGCGAGGCATGGTGACGTTGGTGGTCGGCACGCTGACCACACCGGCCTGGGCGTGACTGACGAAATACAGGCCATACACGGATTTAGCGATAAAGCCGAAGGCGGCGACCCCAACCACGAACACGCCGAGGCTGAACGTCACGGCCCGCAGGCGACCCAAGGCGCTCATGCCACCGCTGGCGTCTTTCTGTTTACGCGCCTTGGTGAAGTTGTCGCGCTGCAGGGTGCTTAGCACGTCGCCCATGGTGATCAGCTCGCCCGACAAGTGCGAGGTGATGATGTGGCGCAAGGTGGCGATATCGCGCGGTTCCAGGTTCTGGAACTGCACGCCGGTGCGGCCGCTGGAGGAATCGTAGGAGCGCACCTGGAACTCGATGTCCATCGCCAGGCCGAGTTTGTCGACGGTGAACTGCAAGCGGCCGCGCAGTACCTCACCCACTTTCAGCGGGTGCTTGGCATGAAAGCTCAGCCCCCCGGCGGAAAGGTCGTCGACCTTCACCTCCAGGGTTTCGCGGTTGCTCCCCAGATAACGCAACTTGGCGGGGATGCGCACCCGGGCGTGCTGGCGCTGGGCTTCGGACTCATGCACGACATTGACGTTCACGGCGGTATTCATGGCATTTTGTTCCTGTTTAATCCAATCGGGTTCCGGCTCACACGACCATAAACAGCACAGCAACGAAGATGCTGGCCGCCGAGAAGGTCATGGTCCGGGAGGACCAGGTGTTGAACCATTGTTGAAAGCTGGCGAGGTCGCGTTTGAGTGCAGTGGGCTGGCGGGTCCAGGACTGCTTGTCGAGGCGGAAGAACACGTAAATCTTCATGATCGCGCCGACGATCTGGTTGTAATAAAGAATCAGCGGGTAGGCCGGGCCGATGGAGTGGCCAGAGCACAGCAGCATCAGAGTGAGGATCAAGCGGGTGATGCCGATCCACAGCAGGTACACCAGCAGGAACGCCGGACCGAACTTGAGGCTGGCAATGACCGCCACGGTCAGGCCGAGCAGGCTGGTCCACATCGATACACGCTGGTCGAACAGCACCACGCTGGTGAACAGCCCCAGGCGGCGAATGCCCAGGCCCAGGGCGCGCGAATTTTGGCGCAAATTGTTGCCGTACCACCGGTACATCAGTTTGCGGCTGGCTTTGATGAAGCTCTTTTCCGGTGGGTGCTCGACCGTATTGATCGCTGCATCCGGCACGTAGAACGTGTCGTAGCCCAGGCGCATGAGGCTGAACCAACTGGACTTGTCGTCACCGGTCAGAAACTTGAAGCGGCCCAGTCGCCAGTGCTGCAAGGAGTCGTTCTCGACGTCGGCGATGAACTCGGCGTTGGTGACCACGGCGGCGCGGAACACCGACATGCGTCCGGTCATGGTCAGTACGCGTTTGGACAGGGCCATCGAGCACATGTTGATGTGGCGTTGGGCGAAGCGCAGCTTGTGCCATTCGCTCATGATGTAACCGCCACGCACTTCGCAGAATTCGTTGGTGGTCAGGCCACCGACATTGCCGAACAGCTTGAACCAAGGCACGGTCTTGCGTACCACACCCTCTTCGAGCACGGTGTCGCCATCGATCACCGCAACCACCGCATTGTCGTCCGGTAGGTGGCGGGAGATGGCTCGAAAGCCGTAAGCCAGGCCGTCGCGCTTGCCAGTACCGGCGATGCGCACGAAGTCGAGGGTGACGCGATCGGGCGGATTGAATTTTTCCCAGAGGCTTTTCACCAGCAGTTCGTCGGACATTTCCACCAGCGAGCAGACCACAGTGGTTGGATAGCCGCAGGCGATGGCCTCGCGGATCACCGAGCTGTAGACCTGGGCGGTGGTCAAGGCATCGATGCGAAAGCTGGTTACCATCAGGTAGACATGGGATGGATCGGCGGCGCTACCCAGCTTGCGTACCTTGCGGCGCAGCAGTGGGTAGACCACATAGAGAAACAGCATGCCGCGCACGAAGTGAATGGCACCCATGGAGTAACGCCAGATACCGACGGCGCCGACGAGGAAAATGAAGTCCTTCGAGTCAGGGTCGAAAATGGACTTGGGCAAGGCCAGGGCGATCAACATGAGCAGGCTCACGTAGAACAGCCAACCGGCGACCTGTAGCAGGCCGTGCTTGAGCCTTTGCATGTTCTGCATCCGTATCCAGAGATGAGGAGGGTGATGTGCAGGGCCCGCAGGCCCTGCGCAGCCTGCCGGGTTTACCAGCAGATACCTTCGGTGCGAGTGGTCGGGGAGGTGGCCTTGCTCATGAAACCAACCAGGTCGATGACCTGCTTGCCTTCAGGCGCTTGCTGGGCGAGGGCGCGGAACTTCTCGTCGCGGTTGCCCAGCACGATGACGTCGGCGTGTTTGATGACCTGGTCGAAGTCGGCATTGAGCAGCGAGGACACATGCGGAATCTTCGATTCGATGTATTCCTTGTTCGCTCCGTGGACGCGGGCGTATTCGACGTTGCTGTCGTAGATGTTCAACTCGTAGCCCTTGCCAATCAGGCGCTCGGCCAGTTCGACCAGCGGGCTTTCGCGCAAATCATCGGTGCCGGCCTTGAAGCTCAGGCCGAGCAGGGCGACTTTGCGCTTGTCGTGGCTTTCGATGATGTCGAAGGCGTTTTGCACCTGCGAGTCGTTGCTGGTCATCAACGAGTTGAGCAGCGGCGCCTTGATGTCCAGGCTGCTGGCCCGGTAGGTGAGGGCGCGCACGTCTTTGGGCAAGCACGAACCACCGAAGGCAAAACCTGGGCGCATGTAGTACTGCGACAGGTTCAGCGACTTGTCCTGGCAGACCACGTCCATCACTTCGCGACCATCGACACCCACGGCCTTGGCGATGTTGCCGATCTCGTTGGCGAAGGTCACCTTCGCGGCGTGCCAGACGTTGCAGGTGTACTTGATCATCTCGGCCACTTCGATGTCCTTGCGGATGATCGGCGCATCGAGTTCTTCGTACAGCGACTGCAGAACGTCGCCGCTGGCCTTGTCCAGTTCACCGATTACAGTCATGGGCGGCTGGTCGTAGTCTTTGATCGCGGTACTTTCACGCAGGAACTCAGGGTTTACCGCGACGCCGAAATCGACCCCGGCTTTCTTGCCCGAGCAATCTTCGAGAATCGGAATGACCACGTTCTTCACCGTGCCCGGCAGTACAGTGCTGCGCACCACGATGGTGTGGCGGGTGGCTTTTTCGCGCAGCACGTAGCCGATTTCGCGGCACACCGACTCGATGTATTCCAGGCCCAGATCGCCGTTTTTCTTGCTCGGCGTACCGACGCAAATCATCGACAGTTCGCTGTCGCGGATGGCCGCTGCGAAATCGGTGGTGCCACGCAAGCGACCCGTGTCGATGCCTTGTTGCAAGAGTGTTTCCAGCCCGGGTTCGACAATTGGCGATTTGCCTTGGTTGATCAGGTCGATCTTGGTCTTGGAAACATCCACGCCAATCACTTCATGACCCCGTGCGGACAGGCAGCCAGCACAAACTGCACCTACATAACCCAAACCAAAGATGCTGATACGCATCGCTATCACCTCATGTGTTTATCTTGCCGGCTCAACTTTCAGAGCCAGACCGGGTTGATTAACCAACAGTTTTCCGGGCGAACGGAGTTGTGGCAAAAAGATGTCACTTCACCGATCGCAGGCATATAAATAGGGAGTACAAAATGTTCCTGTACTCGAAGTTAGTAGCCAGTGGCCAATAGTTGTGGACGTGCCCTTTAATGCAGCCGTCTTTATTGCAGTTCTGTGTTCAGATACTGCAGTGCTTGCTCTTTCAAGTGGATAAATCCTTTGAAATCAACCACTAGGACGAATTTATCGGGCGCGGATCTCCTGACTGAAACTCAAGGTAGTTGTTGGGTTTTCTCCCAACAGTGGTGTAGGTCATTTCTCACAACAGGATGGAAAATCGTTACGGGTGGTATGAGCCGTATGCGCAGGCATAAGTTCCGGGAGGGGTTCAGCGGACGTGAAAGATTTTTAAATAATTCTTCAAGTGCCAGTACTTTCATATTGATGGCACGCGACAGTTTCGTCCCTATATACAAAGGATGAAGTTGCGCAGAGATGTTTTTATGCCAGCATCGAAAAATATTTTTCTAAAAACGTCAAAAAATTACGAATGGTCTGAGCGGTATCGTTGATGGAAAATAGCCGTCAAATTTGAGGCGCCAATTTAATGGCTTTTTGAGGGGCGACGCCCCCACAATTGCTGTGGGAGCGCTTGCTATGCCTGTCGCGGTTTTATTCGTCCGGATGGTCGCGCAGGAACACCAGGTTATCCGGCTTCGATTGCTCGGCACTGTAGTAGTAGCCTTGCACGTCAAACTGCTTGAGCAGCTGCGGATCGTTGATCCGTTCCTGGATCACGAAGCGGCTCATCATGCCTCGGGCTTTCTTGGCGTAGAAGCTGATGATTTTGTACTGGCCGTTCTTGAAGTCGCGAAACTCGGTGTTGATGATCCGCGCCTTGAGGGCCGTGCGCTTGACCGCGCTGAAGTACTCGTTGCTGGCCAGATTGAGCAACAGGTCGTCGCCCTGTTCGGCCAGGGCCTGGTTCAACCATTCGCTGATGCGCGTGCCCCAGAAGGCGTACAGGTCCTTGCCGCGGGCGTTGGCTAGCTTGGTGCCCATTTCCAGGCGATAGGGTTGCATCAGGTCCAACGGGCGCAGCAGGCCGTACAGCCCGGAGAGCATGCGCAGGTGGTCCTGGGCATAGCTGAAGTCGTCTTCGCTCAGGCTTTGGGCATCTAGCCCCGTGTATACGTCACCTTTGAAGGCCAGCAGCGCCTGCTTGGCGTTCTCGGGGGTGAACGCCGGGTTCCAGCAACCGAAACGGGCGGCATTGAGGCCGGCAAGTTTGTCGGACAGGTGCATCAGCTCGCTGATCTGCGCTGGCGACAGCTCGCGCAACTGTACGATCAGCTCCTGGGAGTCGTCCAGGTATTGCGGCTGGGTGTAGCGCTGGGTCACAGGCGGGGTGTCGTAGTCGAGGGTCTTGGCGGGGGATATCACCGTCAGCATCGGTCGGGCTCCTTAATTCGTGGGGCCGATTCTACGGGGCGAGGGCGCTGATCTCCAGCTATGACATTGATAGCCACAGACCATCCCGACGCTTGACGCTATAGTGCGCGGCGAGGAAACCGGAGAGCCCGATTGTGCGCATTGCTTTTCTACTACTGACTGGACTGTTGAGTGTCACCGCGCAAGCGGCGCCCGTGCCGCCGACCACGTTCGACCGCGCGAACTGGCCAGAGCAACTCGATAACCCGGCACTTTTCGATGTCGCCTCGCGGGCTGAGGTTCTTGCCTTCGCCAACGCCCTGCAAATCAGTGAAGCCCTGGACGAGCCAAGCCTTGCAGCACGCCTGGGACTCAAGCAGATCAATTTGCTGTCGATCAATCAGCTGCGTTCGCGCCTGTGGCAGCAGCTGTGGCGCAATTACGCTTTGGCCCAGCAGAGTTGCGATCAGGACGCGTCGTTCTGTTATGCCATCGACACCCCGACTGAGTTTCGCCAGCAGGCAGCGAAGTTCGAAGTGGCCGGTGATTCCTTCTATGGCGGTTGGGCCGAACCCAGTCGCGAGTTCCATGAGCGCTACCTGAATGAGCTGTTGCGCAAAGCTGCGTTGTTCCCGCAGAACTCCAGCGAAATCGAGCGCTTTTCGGACCTTGAGCGCAATGGTGATGAGCTCAACGACAGACTGTTCATGCTTACTTTCGATTCAGGCCCCAGCGCCGTTGGTGGCGGCACCGATTCGCTGACCGACTACCTGCGCCGGCAGAAGCTCGGTGCAACCTTTTTCGTGTTGGGCCACAGCTTGCAGTCCCGCCGTGACAAGACCTCGCTCGCAGACGTGCGCGCGCTCTACAAAGGCCAATGCGTGGGAATTCAGGGCTGGCAGTATCGCTCTCACGGCCAATGGCAGGACTGGCAGGATTCGGTGTTGCGCAGTCAGGCCCGCGTCCAGGCAAACTTGCCCGATCAATATGTGCCGCTGTTCAGGCCGCCCTATGGCCAGCGGCGTGCCGACAGTCAGGCATTCTTCGCCAGCCAAGGCTTGCAGGTGCTGCTCTGGAACATCGATGCGCAGGATCAGACGTCGCTCAACGCCGAGCAATCGGCTCAGCGGGTGCTGACCCTGATGTTGATCTGGCGACGCGGAGTGATCCAGTTTCACGATGCTCAACCCAAGGCGCAGGAGGCGCTGACCTGGTTGCTCAAGCACACCGCACAAAGTGGAATTGGTTGGGAAGATTGCCGGCATTTTGCGGGAAAAAGTTGATATCAGGCGAGAAGTGCCCAATTCAGCAAAAGGCGGCGAGGCGAATTTTACTCGACCTGATTTATGACTTTAGCGGTGCTTTGACCTCGCGCCAAGGGCTAAGTGTCATCAAAAAAAATAAATTCAAAAATACGTAAAAATGCTTTTTCCGGTCATGGTTTTTGCGGTATCAAGAAGACAGACCGCCGAACCCTGCATCACAGGTGGCGTCATTGGGCACCATTTATGTGAGGGCAGCTCTCCACCCGTAACGACGCGGACCAGGAGAGAACCGGCGGCCACTTCACGGCGCAGCACCGTCCAGGTATTGCGTTGTATGGCTTCCACAAAGGTGACCGAGTATGGATGATCAAGGACGCACCAATTCCTCCAACCAGCCAATCCTTTATGTGCTCGATACCAATGTACTGATTCACGATCCAAACGCATTGCTCAACTTCGAGGAGCACCACGTCGCCATACCGATGACGGTGCTGGAGGAGCTCGACAAACTCAAGACCGGAAAGCACACCATCGCCGCCGAATGCCGTCAGGCCATCCGCCTGATTGATCAGACATTGGGCGATGCCTCGCCAGCTGACGTCGAACAGGGAGTACCGATCCAGCGTGGCAAGAGTGGGCCCAAGGGCTTGCTGTCTATTCTGATGAGCCCGCGCAACGAGCCAAATAGGCTGTTACCGGAAACGCTCAACGACAACATCATCATCAACCAGTTGCTTGAGCTGCGTAGTCGCCGCAAAGACCTGGACGTGGTGCTGGTAACCAAAGACATCAATATGCGCCTCAAGGCACGCGCCTGTGGGATCGCGGCCGAGGACTACAGTACTGACCAACTGGTTGACGACGTATCCCTGCTCTCCAAGGGCTACCACAGCGTCAGCGGATCATTCTGGGACCGCGTCAGCAAGGTCGAGACCCGCCAGGAACGCGGTCGCACCTGGCATCGGGTACAGATGATCGACAACCTGCCAGCGGTGCACATCAACGAGTTCATCATCGACGAGCAGGGCTTTGTCGGCTGGATCAAAGGCATCAAGGAAGACGAGCTGCTACTGCTCGACCTGCACCAGGAGCCACTGCTGCACCAGGAAGCCTGGGGCCTCAAGCCGCGGGATATCCATCAGAGCCTGGCACTGTTCGCGCTGCTGGATCCGGATATCCACCTGGTCAACCTGACCGGCGCTGCGGGTTCGGGTAAAACCATTCTGGCGCTGGCCGCTGCCATCGAGCAAACCATGGTCAGCAAGCGCTACCGGCGCATCATCGCAACTCGCAGCGTGCAGGGGCTGGATCAGGAGATCGGCTTCCTGCCGGGCACCGAAGCGGAAAAAATGGAGCCTTGGCTCGGGGCAATTACCGACAACCTTGAAGCACTGCACATGGATGATGAAAACACCCACGGTAGTGTCGACTACATCCTTGAGCGGGTACCGCTGCAGTTCAAATCCCTGAACTACATTCGTGGTCGCAGTTTCCAGCAGAGTCTGATTCTGATCGACGAATGCCAGAACCTCACGCCGCATCAGATGAAAACCATCATCACCCGTGCCGGTGCTGGCTCCAAGGTGATCTGCCTGGGTAACCTGGCGCAGATCGACACCCCTTACCTGTCCGCGACCAGCTCGGGACTGACCTACCTGACCGAGCGATTCAAGGACTTCCCCAACGGCGTGCACATCACCCTGCAGGGTGTGCCGCGTTCTATCCTGGCCGAATACGCCGAAGCTCACCTGTAACCCCTTGCAACAACCGGGCGGTCATGCCGCCCGGTTTTTTTCGCTGCGATATCCACAGCCATGGGTTTACACTCTTTACTCCTGAACAGGAGGAAGGCTGTGCTGACTCATCTCGATTCCCAAGGTCGCGCCAATATGGTCGACGTCACCGAAAAAGCCGTGACCTCGCGTGAGGCTGTGGCTGAAGCGCGGGTGCGCATGCTCCCGCAAACCCTGCAGATGATTGTCGAAGGCGAGCACCCCAAGGGTGATGTCTTCGCCGTGGCGCGAATTGCCGGTATCCAGGCCGCGAAGAAAACCAGCGATCTGATCCCGCTGTGCCACCCGTTGCTCCTTACCAGTGTAAAGGTCGAGCTCAGTGCCGAAGGTACAGACACGGTCTATATCGTCGCCCGCTGCAAGCTGGCCGGTCAGACTGGCGTTGAGATGGAAGCGCTGACGGCTGCCAGCGTCGCCGCACTGACGATCTATGACATGTGCAAAGCGGTTGATCGCGGCATGATCATCGATGGCGTGCGGGTTCTGGAGAAGCTTGGCGGCAAGAGCGGCCACTATCAGGCGGACGACGTGCAATGAACATCAATGTGATGTATTTCGCCCGTTACCGCGAAGTCCTGGAGGCCGACGGCGAAACGCTCGAAGGCGTGTTTGCAACGTTGGACGATGTGCGCAAGGCCTTGGTTGCCAAGGGCGGCAACTATGCCGTGCTTGCCGAGCAGAACCTGATGTGCGCGCGCAACGAAGACTTGTGCAAACTCGACGAGCCGGTGGCCGAGGGTGATGTCGTGGCGTTCTTTCCGCCCGTGACCGGAGGCTGAAATGAGCGTTCGAGTACAGAACCAGGCTTTTGATCCGGGTGTTGAAGTCAATGCCATGCACGCGGCCAACGTTGGCGTCGGTGCGGTGGTTGGCTTTGTCGGTTATGTGCGTGATTTCAACGATGGTCAGGATGTGGCCGGCATGTTCCTCGAGCACTATGCGGGCATGACCGAAAAAGCCCTGGCCAAGATCGTGGTCGAAGCGGAGCAACGCTGGCCGTTGCTCAAGGTCGAGGTGCTGCACCGCATCGGCGCGCTTGAACCGGGTGAGCCGATAGTCTTCGTCGGCATCGCCAGTGCCCATCGACAGGCTGCGTTCGATGCCTGCAACTTCATCATGGATTACCTCAAGACCCGCGCACCGTTCTGGAAGAAAGAACAGACCGGTGACGGCCCGCGCTGGGTCGAGGGCAAGCAGAGTGACGAAGAGGCGGCAGGGCGCTGGTAGTCGCGCTTCTCGCGGGCCAAGCTGACCACCCCAGGCCGTGTGACCTTGGTTGGGAATGAGCTTGCCCCGCGATGCTTTTGCCTGTTGAGTTTTAATACAATAAAGTCCAGTATGGAATTATAAGTACAAAATAATTCCAGGCTTGTGCATGCCTGATTCCTTTCCCTCTGTCTTGCAACACACCTCCAATAACGAGCGAGAGAGACCCTCATGAAAAAACTCACCCTGATCAGCGGTCTGGCCCTGAGCCTGTTGGCTAGCAGTAGCCTGTTCGCTGCCGAGAAAACTCTGCGCATCGGTATCGAGGCTGCATATCCTCCCTTCGCGTCGAAGAACGACAAGGGTGAAATTGTCGGTTTCGACTACGACATCGGCAACGCCTTGTGTGCGCAAATGCAGGTAAAGTGCGTGTGGAACGAGGTAGAGTTCGATGGTCTGATTCCATCGTTGAAAGTGAAGAAAATTGACGCGGCCTTGTCGTCGATGACCATTACCGATGAGCGCAAGAAGTCGGTGGACTTTACCCACAAGTACTATTTCACTTCTTCGCGCCTGGTCATGAAGAAGGGCGCCGAAGTCGATGATCAGTACGCCAGCCTCAAGGGCAAGACCGTTGGTGTGCAGCGCGCCACCACCACTGACCGTTACGCCACCGAGGTGCTTGAGCCCAAGGGCATTATCATCAAGCGCTACAGCAACAACGAAGAGATCTACATGGATCTGGCTTCGGGTCGCGTAGATGCGATTTTCGCCGACACCATTCCGCTCGACGACTTCCTGTCGATGCCGCGCGGCGCCGCCTATGCCTTCGTGGGGCCGGAGCTCAAGGATCCGAAGTATGTTGGCGAGGGTGCCGGGATCGCAGTGCGCAAGGGTAATGGCGAGCTGGTCTCTCAGCTCAACAGTGCCATCGACGCGATTCGCGCCAATGGTGAGTACCAGAAGATCCAGTCTAAGTACTTCAAGTCGGATATCTACGGCGACTGATCGCCGGCATCAAGGCCTGGAGCTTTTCAGGCCTTGATTTCCTTCAGGTGTTTGTACACCGTCGCGCGTCCCATCCCCAGCACATTGGCCACGTAGTTGGCTGCACTCTTGCCCTTGAATGCGCCTTCGGCGTGCAGGGCCAGGACCAGTTCGCGCTTGTGATCGCGGGTCAGCAGGTTCAGGCTCAGTTGGCGCTGGCGTAACCAATTGTTGAGGAACGTGTTGATACGTTCCTGCCAGTCATCGCGAAACAGTGCATCGGGTTGGGCTATCAGCTTGCTCGGCGAAAGGAACAGGTCGAGCGCAGCCTTGGCATTTTCGAACAGGGAAATGTTCAGGTTGATGCACAGTACCGCCAGTGGTCGCCCCGCTTCATTGCGCAGCACCGTGCTCAGCGAGCGGATTTTCTGCCCATCCCAATTGAGCTTCTCGTAGGGACCGATATTGGTTTCGTCGGTGCCTGTTTCGAGCATGTCTTCGAGCGCCGCGTCATCACCCACTTCGCGCTTGGACAGGTTGTTGGCGATGTAGTCGATTTTCTGGCTGCGCAAATCGTGCAGTACCACCTCGGCATGGGGAAAAAACAGGGTGGCGATGGCATCGGCAATGGCCCGGTAGTTGTCCAGGTCAGGGTCGCGGCGAGGTGTCGACATTCAGGCAAGCTCCAAGCGGTGTCAGCGCCCTTGGGGCAAGGGCGCTGCGAGTGTGCCGCAATCGCGGCGGCGCGTCATCCCTGCAGGCGGCGCGGGGACAGCATCTGCGCGCTGAGGTTGAAGTCCGTCAGGGCCTGTGGCAAGTCTTCACCACGCACCAGGGAGGCGCTGGCCTGCCCCATCGCCGGAGACGTCTGGATACCATAGCCGCCTTGTGCTGCCACCCAGAACAAGCCGGGCACCTGCGGATCGAAGCCGGCCACCAGGTCGCCGTCGGCAACGAAGCTGCGCAGCCCGGCCCAGGTGCGGGTGGGGCGGCGAATGCTCAGGGTCGTGGCTTCCTCGATCTGGTAGATGCCCATGGCAATGTCGAGTTCTTCGGCCTGAACATCGTGGGGATCAACCGGGTCGGCATTGGCTGGCGAGCCGAGCAGCATGCCGGCATCGGGTTTCATGTAGAACGACTCGTCGAGGCTGACGAGCATCGGCCAGGCATGGCTGTCGATGCCCTCGGGGCCGGCAAATATGAATGCGGCACGACGCTTGGGTTGCAGGCCAAGCGGTTGTGCGCCGGCCAGTATGCCGATGTGGTCGGCCCAGGCGCCAGCGGCGTTGATCAGTATGGGGGCGCTGAAGGTGCCACGACTGGTCTGCACTTGCCACAGGCCGTCATTGCCGCGGCTCAGTCGCTGGACTTCACAGTCGTTGTGTACTTCACCCTGCTGGCGGCGAATACCGCGCAGGTAACCCTGGTGCAGGGCATCGGTATCGATGTCGCTGGCGCTGGGGTCGTACAGGGCGCCATGAACCTTGTCGCGGCGCAGCACCGGCAAGCGCGCGCAGGCTTGCTCGGCATCGAGCAATTCAACGTCCGGCACGCAGGCCTTGGCGCTCAGGTACTGGCGCTGCAGCTCTTCGGGGTCGCCAGTCAGATCGACGGTCATTTCGCCGCGTGGGCTCAAGAGCGGATGCTCGGTAAAGCCTGGCGGTGGCTGGTCGAAAAACGCGCGGCTGGCGAGGGTCAGGGCGCGCACTTGCGGGGTGCCGTAGGCCGCGGTGTAGAGCGCTGCCGAGCGGCCGGTCGAGTGATACCCAGGCTGCGACTCGCGTTCGAGCAGGAGTACGCGGCCGTGGCTGGACAGCCAGAAACCGGTGGACGCGCCAGCAATACCAGCCCCGATGATGATGAAATCAGCGTGTTGCATGACAGTTTCCTCAGTCGGCGCGCTGCAGGCGGTACAGGGCGTTGGCCACGGCGATGTCTTCAAGACCCAGGCCAATGGAGCGGAAAAAGGTATGGCGCTGATAGTCTGGAGTAGCGGCCTGGTTGCTCAACAGTTGTGCCAGATCGCCGACGATCGCCTCGGCTTGCCAGCCATGTTGCTCCGCGGCAATGCGCATTTCACCCGCGCTGCCGGGTGTAGTCAGCCGATAGTCGCAGTACACATCCATGCCGGCCAGGCTGGCCGGTGGTACTTCATGGGCTCGTAGCGCGTTGGTGCTGATCGAGGTGATCAGCGCCGGTTTGTTCAGGCTGGTCGGATCCAGGACCGGGGTTGCCGAGGAGGTGCACAGCATGATCACGTCGGCGTCGTCCACGGCCTGCTCGAGGTTGTCGCAGAGGCACAGGCGTGGGTCGAGATCGAGCAGCGACTGACGCTGCTCGGCGCTTTGTCTTGCCAGACTGGGTGAGTACAGGCGGATGTCCTGCCATTCACGCAGGGCGCGAACATAGCGCAGGTGGGCGCGGGCGATAGGGCCGCTGCCGATCAGGGTCAGGCGCCGGGCGCTGGTGGTGGCCAGGGCATCGACGGCCACTGCCGTGGTGGCCGCCGTCCGCGCAGTCGTCAGTTCGCCAGCGTCGCACAGCAGCAGCGGCTGGCCACTGTCCATGGACATCAGCAGGGTCCAGGCGGTAATAAGCGGGCCTTGTTCGCGCACGATGTAAGGTGAAGTCTTGACCCCATACACGCGCTCATTGGCCAGGACTCCGCCGTAGTTGATGAAGTCGCCCTGGCCCCCTGGGAACTCGACCAGTTGTTGCGGTGGCTGTACGGCTTGCCCGGCGGCCAGGTCACGGAACAGGTTGCGCAGAATCTGAGGCACATCCACTTGCGCGAGTAGTTGGCGGGCGAGCGGTTGATCGATGACGAGAGGCGCGGACATACGAGACTCCATATAAACTGTTTTGTCTATTATGGACTCTTTGTATATTTGATCAACATTTGATCGCTGGAAACAGCGCGGGGTAAGCCGCTCCTAACTCAATAGGAGCGGCTTACCCCGCGATTCAATGCTGCAACGATCAGTGATGCTTGCGCGGCACCGGCTTGAGCAACTCGGTCGGCGGCATTTCGCAGCTGATCTTGCGGCCCAGCAATTCTTCGATCGCGGGCAATTGATACGAGTCATCCTCGCCAGCGAAGCTGATCGACACGCCATTGGTGCCTGCACGGCCGGTACGACCGATACGGTGTACGTAGTCGTCCGGGTCTTCCGGCAGGGTGAAGTTGATCACATGGCTGATGCCATCGATGTGGATGCCGCGCCCGGCCACATCGGTGGCGACCAGCACGGTAATGCGTCCTTCACGGAAGTTTTCCAGGGTCTTGATACGCTTGTGCTGGGGTACATCACCCGACAACTGGGCGGCGTTGACGCCATCGCGCACCAGGCGTTCCTCGATGCGGCGTACTTCGTCCTTGCGGTTGGCGAAGACCATTACCCGTTCCCACTTGTTCTCGGTTACCAGGTTGTACAGCAGCTTGTATTTGTCGCTGCCGGCAACGGCATAGACGTGCTGCTCGACGGTTTCGCTGGCAACGTTTTCCGGCTCGATCTCGACAATGGCGGGGTCGGTGGCCCACTGCTTGGCCAGGTTCATCACGTCTTCGGTGAAGGTCGCGGAGAACAGCAGCGTCTGGCGTTCGCTCTTGGGTGGGGTCTGGCGGATGATCTGTCGTACCTGGGGGATGAAACCCATGTCGAGCATACGGTCGGCTTCATCCAGCACCAGCACCTCGACCATGTCCAGGTGGGCTTCACCGCGCTGGTTGAAGTCCAGCAGACGGCCAGGGGTGGCAACCAGGATGTCGCAGTGGCGTGCTTCGAGGGCTTTGAGTTGCTTGTCGAAGTCCATACCGCCGACGAAGGTCATCACGTTCAGTCCGGTGTACTTGGTCAGTGCTGCGGCGTCCTTGGCGATCTGCACCACCAATTCTCGGGTCGGAGCGATGATCAGGGCCCGTGGCTCGCCCATGTAGCGCTCTTTGGGTGGTGGCGTCTGCTGCAACTGGGAGATGATCGAAATCAGAAAGGCCGCAGTCTTGCCGGTGCCGGTCTGGGCCCGGCCGATAGCGTCTTTGCCACGCAGGGTATAGCCCAGCACTTGTGCCTGGATCGGCGTGCAGTAGGGAAATCCCAGGTCGTGGATGGCATGCATCAGCTCGGGTGAGAGCTTGAAGTCATGGAAACGGGTCTTGCCTTCTTGCGGCTCGACAACGAAATTTTCCAGCTTCCAGGTGGAGGCTGCAGGTTTTGGCTTGCGCTCACGGCGCGGCTTGGGCTCAGCCGGTTTTTCGGCGCGCGCCGGTTTGGCGGCCTCGGGCTTGAGCGGGGCGGCCGGGGCGGGGGCCTTGGGTGCTGCAGGTGGCTGCGTCACGGGGGCAGCGGTTTCGGTGGCGAGTTGCTCAACCTCGCTCTTGCCGAACATCTTCTTGAGTGCTTTGAGCACGGTGATCTCATCAATTGGTTAAGGAATGTACGCCGGCCAGTGTAATGCAAGAAACGAGCGCGGCGTAGCGGATTGCACCGACAACTATAGGGAAGTGCGCTTTTACCGCAGGCGTTCGATCAACCAGACGCCAATATCGTTGATTTCCTCGGGCAGCACTGCATGTTCCATCGGGTACTCCTTCCAGCTGACGCTGATGCCCCACTGCTTGAGGTGCTCATAAGCGCTACGTCCCATTGCCGGCTGAACGACCGGATCGTAGATACCGTGCAGGCACAGGGCCGGGGTACGTTGCTGGCAGGCGCTCAGTTGGCGTTCCTGGGTAAAGGTCGGTGCATAGGTCGACAGGGCAATTACGCCGCCCAGCGCTTCTTGCCACTTTATATAAGCAGTGTGCAGCACCACCGCACCCCCTTGGGAGAAACCGGCAAGGATGATGCGCGCCAAGTCGATGCCCTTGGCCTGCTCGGCCTTGATCAACCCGATGACCTGTTCGGCCGATGCCTCCAGTTGGTCCTCGTCGATAGCGCGCGCCGGGGTCATGGCCTTGATGTCGTACCAACTGGGCATTTCATAACCACCGTTGATGGTCACCGGGCGGGTAGGCGCCTGGGGCATCACGAAGCGCGTGGTCAGCAGGACCTCCTGCAGGGCTTCGGCCACAGGCATGAAGTCGTAACGATCGGCACCCAGGCCGTGCAACCAGATCACACAAGCGTCTGCGTTTTTTTGTGGCTCGAGAATCAGCGGATGGGTCATGACTGCTCCGAAATAGTGCGCGCGCTCTTGTTTGCGTGCATGAAATGAAGGCGCGTTGAGTGAATCTGGAAAAAACCTGTCGCAACGCTGAAAGTTTTCCCCTTGACGATTACTGAATCGCTTTAGCTGCTCAGTGTGGTACGCGCTTTGCTAAGAATTTTCTGATGCGAGGTTACACGTTTTGGACGGTAACACCCGTTAGCTGTCCCCAAGGCTGTCACAGAACAGCGCTTTGCGCCAATTGACCCAATAACAAGCCAACAAGGGTCGGATGCGCCTCATAAGGGTGCGGTGCAATCCCGGCTCACACAACAAGAGCAAACTGGAGGTTTGAATGAAGATGTTGAAATCCACCCTGGCAGTGGTTACCGCTGCCACCGTACTGGGTATCAGTGGTTTCGCACAGGCGGGTGCAACCCTGGACGCAGTACAGAAAAAGGGCTTCGTTCAGTGTGGCGTGAGTGATGGTTTGCCAGGTTTTTCGGTACCTGATGCCAAGGGCAATATTGTCGGCATCGACGCAGACGTCTGTCGCGCCGTCGCTGCGGCCGTGTTCGGCGACGCCAAAAAGGTCAAATTCAGCCAGCTCAACGCCAAGGAACGCTTCACTGCGCTGCAGTCGGGTGAAGTCGATGTGCTCTCGCGTAACACCACCTGGACCAGCTCTCGCGATGCGGGCATGGGCCTGGTCTTCGCCGGTGTCACCTATTACGACGGCATCGGTTTTCTGGTCAACAAGAAACTAGGTGTATCCAGCGCCAAGGAACTCGATGGTGCAACCATCTGCATCCAGGCCGGTACCACTACTGAGCTCAACGTCTCCGACTACTTCCGCGCCAACGGCCTGAAGTACACCCCGATCACCTTCGATACCTCCGATGAAAGCGCCAAGTCGCTGGAATCCGGCCGCTGCGACGTACTGACCTCGGATAAATCGCAACTCTATGCACAGCGCTCCAAGCTGGCATCGCCTGCTGACTACGTGGTGCTGCCGGAAACCATCTCCAAGGAACCGCTCGGCCCAGTGGTTCGCAAAGGCGATGAAGAGTGGTTCAGCATCGTCAAATGGACCCTGTTCGCCATGCTCAATGCCGAGGAAATGGGCATCAACTCCAAGAACGTCGAAGCCGAAGCCAAGTCCACCAAGAACCCTGACGTGGCGCGTATGCTCGGCGCTGACGGCGAGTACGGCAAAGACCTGAAACTGCCGAAGGATTGGGTCGTGCAGATCGTCAAGCAGGTCGGTAACTACGGCGAAATTTTCGAGAAGAACCTGGGCAAGGAAACCCCACTGCAAATCGATCGCGGCCTGAACGCCCTGTGGAACAACGGCGGCATTCAGTACGCTCCACCGGTGCGCTGATAGCGGCGGCCTGCGGCAGTGAACGGCTGCCGCAGGTTGTTCGGTTCCCTTTCTTTCGGGGCATTACATGCAAAATCAAATCGGCGCACCCAAGGGCTTGTCCCTGAACGATCCACGTGTGCGTGCGTGGCTTTTCCAGATCCTTACCATCGCTTTTGTAGTGGGGCTGGGCTGGTATCTGTTCCACAACACCCAGACCAATTTGCAGCATCGGGGCATTACCTCAGGCTTCGATTTTCTTGAGCGCAGCGCCGGCTTTGGTATCGCGCAGCACTTGATCCCCTATACCGAGCAGGACAGCTATGCCCGGGTATTTGTCATTGGCCTGCTCAATACGCTGCTGGTGACCTTTATCGGTATTGTCCTGGCGACTGTGTTGGGGTTCATCATCGGTGTGGCCCGGTTGTCACCGAACTGGATGATCAACAAGCTGGCCACGGTGTATGTCGAGACTTTCCGTAACATCCCACCGCTTTTGCAGATTCTATTCTGGTACTTCGCGGTGTTCCTGACCCTGCCGGGACCGCGGGGAAGCATCAACCTCAACGACGCCTTCTTTATCAGCAACCGGGGTTTGAACATGCCGGGTGCTGCCATGGCCGAAGGATTCTGGCCATTCGTCGTCAGCCTGGTGCTGGCCGTCATTGCCATTGTGGTAATGGTGCGCCTGGCCAATCGACGCTTTGAAGCCACCGGCGAGCCGTTTCACAAGTTCTGGGTGGGATTGTTCCTGTTCTTGGGTATTCCTGCACTCAGCGTTTTGTTGGCCGGCAGCCCGGTGCACTGGGAGATGCCGCAGCTCAAGGGCTTCAACTTCGTCGGCGGTTGGGTACTGATACCCGAGCTGCTGGCCCTGACCCTGGCGTTGACCATCTACACCGCAGCGTTCATTGCCGAGATCGTTCGATCGGGCATTCGCTCGGTCAGCTTCGGCCAGACCGAAGCCGCCCGTTCCCTGGGGCTGCGTGAAGGGCCGACGCTGCGCAAGGTGATCATTCCCCAAGCGTTGCGAGTCATCATTCCTCCGCTGACCAGCCAGTACCTCAATCTGGCGAAGAACTCTTCGTTGGCAGCAGGCATCGGCTACCCGGAAATGGTGTCGTTGTTCGCGGGCACTGTGCTTAACCAGACCGGCCAGGCGATCGAGGTGATCGCGATCACCATGAGCGTCTATCTGGCTATCAGCATCAGCATTTCCCTGCTGATGAACTGGTACAACAAGCGCATTGCGCTGATCGAGCGGTGAGGACACGCGCATGACTTCCCATGTTTTCAAACCTGATATGCCGCCACCGGTGAAAACCGTCGGCGCACTGGCCTGGATGCGCGCCAACCTGTTTTCCAGTTGGCTCAATACCTTGCTTACGCTGTTTGCCTTTTACCTGGTGTGGTTGATTGTGCCGCCGCTGTTGCAATGGTCGATTTTCGATGCCAACTGGGTGGGTACTACACGTGCCGACTGCACCAAGGAAGGCGCCTGTTGGGTGTTCATCCAGCAGCGTTTTGGTCAGTTCATGTACGGCTACTACCCGACCGAACTGCGCTGGCGAGTCGACCTGACCGTATGGCTGGCGGTCATCGGCGCTGCACCATTGTTCATCGCGCGTTTTCCACGCAAGGCAATGTATGGCATAGGCTTCCTGGTGCTGTACCCAGTCATTGCCTACACCTTGTTGCATGGTGGTTACCTGGGCCTGACCACGGTACCGACCAGTCAATGGGGCGGCTTGATGCTGACCTTGGTGATCGCCACCGTCGGCATTGTCGGCGCCTTGCCACTGGGCATTTTGCTGGCCCTGGGCCGGCGTTCGAAAATGCCAGCAGTGAAGGTGGTGTGCGTGACCTTCATCGAGTTCTGGCGCGGCGTGCCACTGATCACCGTGTTGTTCATGTCTTCGGTCATGCTGCCGCTGTTCCTGCCTGAGGGCATGAGCTTCGACAAACTGCTGCGGGCGATGATCGGGGTCATCCTGTTCCAGTCGGCGTACATCGCCGAAGTGGTACGCGGCGGCTTGCAGGCCATTCCCAAAGGCCAGTACGAAGCCGCTGCAGCGATGGGCCTGGGCTACTGGCGAGCGATGGGTCTGGTGATTTTGCCGCAGGCGCTCAAGCTGGTGATTCCCGGCATCGTCAACACCTTCATTGCCCTGTTCAAAGACACCAGCCTTGTGATCATCATCGGCCTGTTCGACCTGCTCAACAGCGTCAAGCAAGCTGCCGCCGACCCTGCCTGGCTGGGCATGGCGACCGAGGGCTATGTATTCGCCGCCCTGGTTTTCTGGATTTTCTGTTTCGGTATGTCCCGCTACTCCATGCATCTGGAGCGCAAGCTGGACACAGGCCACAAGCGTTAGGAGTATTCCCATGAGTGAAGCGATCAAACAGCCTGTGAGCCCTGAAGGCATTATTCAGATGCAGGGCGTGAACAAGTGGTACGGCCAGTTCCACGTGCTCAAGGACATCAACCTGAATGTGCGCCAGGGCGAGCGTATCGTTCTGTGCGGGCCGTCGGGTTCGGGCAAGTCCACCACCATCCGCTGCCTAAACCGCCTGGAAGAACACCAGCAGGGGCGCATCGTGGTCGATGGTGTCGAGCTGACCAACGACCTCAAGCAGATCGAAGCGATTCGCCGTGAAGTCGGCATGGTGTTCCAGCACTTCAACCTGTTCCCGCACCTGACCATCCTGCAGAACTGCACGTTGGCGCCGATGTGGGTGCGCAAGCTGCCCAAGCGCAAGGCCGAGGAAATTGCCATGCACTATCTGGAGCGGGTGCGGATTCCGGAGCAGGCCAACAAGTTTCCGGGGCAACTGTCCGGTGGTCAGCAGCAGCGCGTGGCGATTGCTCGTGCGCTGTGCATGAAGCCAAAGATCATGCTGTTCGACGAGCCGACCTCGGCGCTCGATCCAGAAATGGTCAAGGAAGTGCTCGATACCATGGTCGGCCTGGCTGAAGATGGCATGACCATGCTCTGCGTGACCCATGAAATGGGCTTTGCCCGGACCGTGGCGAACCGGGTGATCTTCATGGACAAGGGCGAGATTGTGGAGCAAGCGGCGCCGGACGACTTCTTCGACCGGCCGCAGAACGAGCGGACCAAGCTGTTCCTCAGCCAGATCCTGCACTAACCGAACCTGCCCCGTTGGAGGCGGGCCTGCCCCGCGATTGCGAGCTGTCAGTTGCATCGCATCGAGGGGTAAGCCCGCTCTTGGCGGAGGTGGTTACTGTTCTTCTTTGGTCGCCGGTGCTGGCGGTGGACGCAGGCCGATCTCGGCGTTGAGTTTCAACTCCTTGCCGTTGCGCATCACTTGGATCGCGACCCTGTCATTGGGTTTGATTCTCGCCACCTGATTCATCGAGCGACGACCATCACCGGCCGGTTCGCCGTTGATGCTAAGAATCACATCGCCCAACTGCAAACCAGCCTTTTGCGCCGGGCCGTCGCGGAAGATTCCCGCGACCACAATGCCTGGCCGCCCTTGCATGCCGAACGACTCTGCCAGCTCCTGGCTCAGTGGTTGCACTTCAATACCCAGCCATCCGCGGATTACCTGGCCGTGCTCGATGATCGATTTCATCACCTCCAGTGCCAGTTTGGTCGGGATGGCAAAACCGATGCCTTGTGAGCCACCGGACTTGGAGAAGATCGCGGTGTTGATACCGGTCAGGTTGCCGTTGGCATCGACCAGTGCGCCGCCGGAGTTGCCTGGGTTGATCGCCGCGTCGGTCTGAATGAAGTCTTCGTAGTTGTTCAGGCCCAACTGGTTACGGCCAGTGGCACTGATGATGCCCATGGTTACTGTCTGGCCCACGCCGAAAGGGTTGCCAATGGCCAGGGCGACGTCACCGATATGAATATTGTCGGAGCGGCCGATGGTGATCGATGGCAGGTTTTTCAAGTCGATCTTGAGCACGGCGAGATCGGTTTCCGGGTCGCTGCCGATGACCCGTGCCAGGGTTTCCCGGCCGTCCTTGAGCGCTACCACGATTTGATCGGCGCCGGAGGTTACATGGTTGTTGGTCAGCAGGTAGCCTTCCGGACTCATGATTACCGCCGAGCCCAAGCTTGATTCCCAGCGTCGTTGCTTGGGCAGGTTGTCACCGAAGAAACGGCGGAACTGCGGATCTTCGAACAGCGGGTGGGCCGTCTTGTTGACCACTTTGGTGGTGTAGAGGTTGGCCACTGCAGGCGCAGCGATGCTCACGGCATCAGCGTACGACACCGGACCTTGCATGATGCGCGTGGTTTGTGGCGCCTGCTGCAGGTTGACGTCCTGGCTGGGCAGGCCGACCCATTGCGGAAAGCGCTGGATGATCAGCAGGGCGATCAGCACGCCGACCAGCAATGGCCAGCCAAAATAACGCAAAGCCTTGAACATTTAACGAATCCTGGGAGAGGGCAGAGGGCCGCTGTAACTGCATGGGAGCGAAAGCGCGCGATCATACTGCGGCACACGATGTGCACAAACAGTTAAATCAATGAATGTGCGATGAATATCGCCTATGGCCCCCAGGCAACCACCGTCGGTTTCCCCAAACCCGGTGACAGCCCATAATGGCGGTCATTATACGGGGCCTTGCGCCGCACTGAACTGCTGAATTGAGGAGTCTTTTCATGGCTGTTGCCCTGAGCACCCTGGTTGAAGAAGCCGAACGCTACCTTGGCAGTGCAAAAATCCAGGATTACTGCCCCAATGGCCTGCAGGTCGAAGGGCGTCCGCAGGTCACCCGCATCGTCAGCGGTGTCACTGCAAGCCAGGCTTTGCTGGATGCCGCGGTCGAAGCCGATGCCGACCTGGTGTTGGTGCATCACGGTTATTTCTGGAAGGGCGAGAACCCGTGCATCACCGGCATGAAGCAGCGCCGCTTGAAAACCCTGCTCAAGAATGACCTGAGCCTGTTGTCGTATCACCTGCCCCTGGACCTGCACCCCGAGGTTGGCAACAACGTGCAGTTGGCGCGCCAGCTCGATATCACCGTCGAAGGCCCGTTGGACCCGGAAAACCCGCGCGTCGTCGGTCTGGTCGGCTCGTTGGCCGAACCGATGTCGGCGCGCGACTTCGCCCGCAAGATCCAAGAGGTCATGGGCCGCGAGCCACTACTGATCGAGGGCGAGCACATCATTCGCCGGGTGGGCTTGTGCACGGGGGGTGGGCAGGGCTATATCGACCAGGCAATTGCCGCCGGGGTCGATCTGTATCTCAGTGGTGAGGCGTCCGAGCAGACGTTCCACAGTGCGCGGGAAAACGGCATCAGCTTCATCGCTGCCGGTCATCATGCTACCGAGCGCTACGGCGTGCAGGCGCTGGGTGAATACTTAGCCCGGCGCTTTGCGCTGGAGCACCTGTTCATCGACTGTCCGAACCCGATCTGAGGCTAAAACGGGAGGGTATATTCTTATACTGTTTCGATCTAGTTGGGCGTCTAAATATAATCGAGCGCTGTGATAGAGTGACCCGCTCGAACACGGCCCGCTGGCCGTCCATAAGATCGTTTTCCCGTGAGTAGTTATGGTCGACAAACTGACGCATTTGAAACAGTTGGAGGCGGAAAGCATCCACATCATTCGTGAGGTGGCCGCTGAGTTCGATAACCCGGTGATGCTGTACTCGATCGGCAAGGATTCGGCCGTGATGCTGCATCTGGCGCGCAAAGCCTTCTTCCCGGGCAAGTTGCCGTTCCCGGTAATGCACGTCGACACCCAGTGGAAATTCCAGGAGATGTACAGCTTCCGCGACAAGATGGTCGAGGAAATGGGCCTGGAGCTGATCACTCACGTGAATCCGGACGGCATTGCCCAGGGCATCAACCCGTTCACCCACGGCAGTGCCAAGCACACCGACATCATGAAGACCGAAGGCCTCAAGCAGGCCCTCGACAAGTACGGTTTCGATGCCGCTTTCGGTGGCGCGCGCCGCGATGAAGAAAAGTCCCGGGCCAAGGAGCGTGTCTACTCGTTCCGTGACAGCAAGCACCGCTGGGATCCGAAGAACCAGCGTCCGGAGCTGTGGAACGTCTACAACGGCAAAGTGAACAAAGGCGAATCGATTCGCGTGTTCCCGCTGTCGAACTGGACCGAGCTGGACATCTGGCAGTACATCTACCTCGAAGGCATCCCGATCGTGCCGCTGTACTTCGCCGCGGAGCGTGAAGTGATCGAGAAGAACGGCACCCTGATCATGATCGACGACGAGCGCATCCTCGAGCATCTCTCGGATGAAGAAAAGGCTCGAATCGTCAAAAAGAAAGTGCGTTTCCGCACCCTTGGCTGCTACCCGTTGACGGGCGCTGTCGAGTCCGAGGCCGAGAGCCTGACCGACATCATTCAGGAAATGCTCCTGACGCGCACTTCCGAGCGCCAGGGCCGAGTCATCGACCACGATGGTGCAGGCTCGATGGAAGATAAAAAACGTCAAGGTTACTTTTAAGGCAGAAAAGCAAGGCGTTGACGGTTGCGATCTACAGATGCTTGGAGAGGGCGGGTGATCTTGGTTTCAAAGATCATCCCATCCGCGCTGTTGATACCGTCAAGTATTGCTGAAGAACGCCAAGCGGGTTGATCAACAAAATTTCTGACTAGTTGTATGCCGACAAGCTTGCCGCTTGAAGCTTACGACTCGGAGCTTGAACGCAATGAGCCACCAATCCGAATTGATCAGCGAGGACATCCTCGCTTACCTGGCCCAGCACGAACGTAAAGAACTGCTGCGCTTCCTGACCTGCGGCAACGTCGATGACGGCAAGAGCACCCTGATCGGGCGCCTGCTGCACGACTCGAAGATGATCTATGAAGACCATCTGGAAGCCATTACTCGCGATTCGAAGAAAGTCGGCACCACCGGTGACGATATCGACCTGGCATTGCTGGTGGACGGTCTGCAGGCAGAGCGTGAGCAGGGCATCACTATCGATGTCGCCTACCGCTATTTCTCTACCGCTAAACGCAAGTTCATCATTGCCGATACACCGGGCCACGAGCAGTACACCCGCAACATGGCAACCGGTGCGTCTACGTGCGACCTGGCGATCATCCTGGTCGATGCCCGCTACGGCGTGCAGACCCAGACCCGTCGTCACAGCTACATCGCTTCACTGTTAGGCATCAAGCACATCGTCGTGGCAGTGAACAAGATGGACCTCAAGGGCTTCGACCAAGATGTGTTCGAGAGCATCAAGGCCGACTACCTGAAGTTCGCCGAAGCGATCAACATGGCCCCGAGCAGCCTGCACTTCGTGCCGATGTCGGCGCTCAAGGGTGACAACGTGGTCAACCGCAGCGAGCGTTCGCCGTGGTACACCGGCCCTGCGCTGATGGAGATCCTCGAAACCGTGGAAGTGGCGGCCGACCGCAACTTCACCGATCTGCGTTTCCCGGTGCAATACGTCAACCGTCCGAACCTGAACTTCCGCGGCTTTGCTGGCACCTTGGCCAGTGGTGTGGTGCACAAGGGTGACGAAATCGTTGTGCTGCCATCGGGTAAGAGCAGCCGGGTCAAATCCATTGTCACCTTCGAAGGTGAACTGGAGAACGCCGGTCCTGGCCAGGCCGTTACCCTGACCATGGAAGATGAAATCGATATTTCCCGTGGCGACCTGCTGGTGCATGCCGATAACGTCCCGCCGGTGACCGACCAGTTCGAGGCGATGCTGGTATGGATGGCTGAAGAGCCGATGCTGCCGGGCAAGAAATACGACATCAAGCGCGCCACCAGCTACGTGCCGGGCTCGATTGCCAGCATTTCCCACAAGGTGGATGTAAACACCCTGGAGCAGGGCGCGGCCAGCGCCCTGCAGTTGAACGAAATCGGCAAGGTCAAGGTCAGCCTCGACGCGCCAATCGCGCTCGATGGCTACGACAGCAACCGCACCACGGGCGCCTTTATCGTTATCGACCGCCTGACCAACGGCACCGTAGGTGCCGGCATGATCATCGCGCCGCCGGTGGTGCCACACGGCACTGTTGGCCAGCACGGCAAGCTGGCCCACGTCGATACCGCCGAACGCGCCCTGCGCTTTGGCCAGCAACCGGCCACCGTACTGTTCAGCGGCCTGTCGGGCGCAGGCAAGAGCACCCTGGCGTATGCCGTGGAGCGCAAGCTGTTCGACATGGGCCGTGCCGTGTATGTACTCGATGGCCAGAACCTGCGCCACGACCTGAACAAAGGTCTGCCACAGGACCGTGCCGGGCGTACCGAGAACTGGCGTCGTGCCGCTCACGTGGCGCGTCAGTTCAACGAAGCGGGCTTGCTCACCCTGGCAGCGTTTGTTGCCCCGGATGCCGAAGGCCGTGAACAGGCCAAGGCGTTGATCGGCAAGGAGCGCTTGCTCACCGTTTACGTCCAGGCCTCACCGATGGCCTGCCGCGAGCGTGACCCGCAAGGCTTGTATGCTGCGGGCGGCGATAACATCCCGGGCGAAAGCTTCCCGTATGACGTGCCACTGGATGCCGACTTGGTGGTCGATACTCAGAACGTCAGTCTGGAAGAGGGCGTCAAGCAGGTCTTGGAATTACTGCGCACGCGGGGCGCGATCTAAGTACTGCGTACGAACAAAAAACCCACTTCGGTGGGGTTTTTTGTTATATGGGCAAGGGTAATCCAACGCTCTTTTGACTTCAGGGAGAGTGGCAAACATGGAATCTGCTTTCTCGCCTGTGTTGCTAGAAAGTAGTGGAGCAAGATGGTAGGTCGATTTGGGTTGCAGATGGAAATCAGTCATTTAGTCTCACAATCAAGAAAAAGAAAATGCGTGAAATATCACATTTTGTCGTGAGTAATTCTGGTTTTCTCTATGACCCTGCTAGAGGAAGGTTATGGATAGCTGAAAGTACACACACGACCGATAAGACATTTTGGTACAACAACTGCTTGGTAATTTCTGATGATGGAAATTTAGTCATTTATGATCAACGCACCGGCACGGTTCGCTGGGCTAGGAGGGCTTTGTGCCAGGACTAATGCCAAAGTCAAAGCCGTACAAAGAGCTTTTCAATTTTCAAATATTTAAGTGGGATTTTTAAAATTATTTCCTATTGCACATCTGTAGGTGGGGATCCATATCGCATTTGAACTGTCGTTCATGGGATGGGTCGGCTAGGTAGAAAGTTCCGTTGCTGCAACTGGCTAGCGTAACGGTAAAGACTATAACTATGTACTTCATGCTTGATTTCCTTGTGCCGAGAGATACGAGATTATCTCTCGGCACAATTGCTCTATGTGTATTTGCCGTCCGATAGTCTTGTAGGATAATTATGGTCTGTGCGTGAGGCGCGACGTTCAGTGATTAATAATGCGATGAAGTTGATCCGATCTTTCGTTTCGGCTTTCAAATATGTTTTTCCGAAACCGGTATCACCCGTTTCTCCTTGACTGCCTTGAACGAGAAACTCGAGTAGATCTCCTTCACTCCCGGCAGTGTCTGCAGCACCTCCCTGGCGAACTCGCCGAACGACTCCAGGTCCCGTGCAAGAATTTCCAGCAGGAAGTCATAGCGTCCGGAAATGTTGTGACAGGCGACGATTTCTGGAATCTCCATCAGCCGCTGCTCGAAGGCGCGCGCCATCTCCTTGGAGTGCGAATCCATCATGATGCTGACGAACGCCGTTACGCCAAAGCCCAATGCCTTGGGTGAAAGGATGGCTTGATAGCCGGTGATGTAGCCATTCTCTTCGAGCAGTTTGACCCGCCGCCAACAGGGCGAGGTGGTCAGCGCGACCTTGTCGGCCAGTTCGGAAACAGTCAGTCGGGCGTTGTCTTGCAAGGCGGCGAGTAATGCGCGGTCGGTACGGTCGATGGCGGTAGGCATGATTTGCCCTCCGTGGCCTGAATTCATTGTTTTTTTGTTAATAACCCTGCTTGGCAGTGGTCATATTTGGAAAAAAATCAGCACCTCAGTGGCATAAGCTTATAACAAATCACAAGAGGCTGTTGTCATGAGCGGCTCCACCAAATTCTCAGGTTTTGCCACCCGCGCCATCCATCACGGCTACGATCCATTGGCCCATCAGGGGTCTTTGGTTCCGCCTGTCTACCAGACCGCCACCTTCGCCTTTCCTACCGTCGAGTACGGCGCGGCGTGTTTTGCCGGGGAGCAGGGTGGGCACTTTTATACGCGTATTTCCAACCCTACCCTGGCCCTGCTGGAAGAGCGCATGGCTTCTCTGGAAGGGGCAGAGGCGGGGCTGGCACTGGCCTCGGGCATGGGCGCGATCACGGCCACGCTATGGACCCTGCTTCGCCCCGGTGATGAGGTGCTGGTCGGGCGCACCTTGTATGGTTGCACCTTTGCTTTTTTACATCACGGCATCGGCGAGTTCGGGGTCAAGGTCCGACATGTCGACATGACGGATCTGCAGGCAGTCGAGGCGGCGATCAGTGCGCAGACCAAAGTGATTTATTTTGAGACCCCGGCCAACCCGAACATGCAGATGGCCGATATTGCTGCAGTGGCGCAGCTTGCCCACCAGCGCGATATCACCGTAGTAGTGGATAACACCTACTGCACACCGTACCTGCAGCGTCCGCTGGAGCTGGGTGCCGATCTGGTGGTGCATTCAGCTACCAAGTACCTCAGCGGCCATGGCGACATCACGGCCGGCCTGGTGGTCGGGCGCAAGGCACTGGTGGACCGGGTTCGACTCGAAGGTCTCAAGGACATGACCGGTGCGGTGATGTCACCCCAGGATGCAGCCTTGCTGATGCGCGGGATGAAAACCCTGACTTTGCGCATGGAGCGCCATTGCAGTAACGCCCAGGCAGTCGCGCAGTATCTGCAGGCACATTGCGCCGTGGAGCTGATCAACTACCCCGGGCTGTCCAGCTTCCCGCAATACGAGTTGGCCAAGCGGCAGATGCGTTTGCCCGGCGGCATGATCGCGTTCGAGCTCAAGGGAGGGATCGATGCCGGACGTCGGTTCATGAATGCCCTGCAACTGTTCAGCCGCGCCGTGAGCCTTGGCGATGCCGAATCCCTCGCTCAGCACCCGGCAAGCATGACTCACTCCAGCTATACCGCCCAAGAGCGTGCCCAGTACGGCATCTCCGAAGGACTGGTACGGCTGTCGGTTGGTCTTGAGGATATCGACGACCTGCTGGCCGATATCGAGCAGGCCCTGAAGGCCTGTGCCTGAACCGCCAAGGATGAGGTCAATGCAATGGTGGCAATGATGAGCCTGGTACCCGGTGAAGGCGTGCAGCGCCGTGACAGTGATGCGCAGGCCGACAGTGACCCCGGCGAGACTGCCGAGTGGCTTGATGCGCTGGATTCGACCCTGCAGCACTGTGGCCCTGAGCGAGCACGCTTTTTACTCGAACAGTTGGAAGTGCACGCCCGTGAGTTGGGGTTGGAGCGTGGTGCCCAGCCCTTCTCGGCGTATCGCAACACAATATCGGTGGAGCATCAGGGCGCCTATCCAGGTGACCTTGAGATGGATGAGCGCATCACCAGTATCCTGCGCTGGAACGCTCTGGCTATGGTCGTGCGGGCCAATCATGCCTATGGCGATCTTGGCGGGCACATCGCCAGTTATGCGTCGGCGGCAGAAATCTTCGAAGTGGGTTTCCAGCATTTCTTTCAAGGTGAATCCGGGGCGCAGCGGCGCAGTGCCGACCTGGTGTTCTTCCAGCCGCATTCGGCGCCTGGAATTTATGCGCGGGCTTTTCTTGAAGGTCGCTTGAGTGAGGAACAATTGGCCAACTACCGCCAGGAGGTGGCGGGTAAGGGCTTGTGTTCATATCCACACCCCTGGCTCATGCCCGACTTCTGGCAATTTCCCACAGGGTCCATGGGCATAGGCCCACTCAATGCTATCTACCAGGCGCGATTCATGCGCTATTTGCATCACCGCCAACTTCTCGATACCAGCACCCGGCATGTCTGGGGTGTGTTCGGCGATGGTGAAATGGACGAGCCGGAATCCATCGCTGGCCTGACCCTGGCTGCCCGCGAGCAACTGGATAACCTCACGTTTGTAGTCAACTGTAACCTGCAGCGGCTGGACGGCCCCGTGCGCGGCAACGGGCAGATCATTCAGGAACTCGAATCCTTGTTCACCGGGGCTGGGTGGAACGTGATCAAGGTGCTTTGGGGCACCGAGTGGGATGCGCTGTTTGCCCGCGACACCCAGCACGTGTTGCTGCGTCAACTGGCCGCCACTCCGGATGGACAGTTTCAGAACCTGGGGGCCAAGGATGGGGCCTACAACTTAGAGCACTTTTTCAATCAACACCCTGGCTTGCAGAAACTGGTCGAGCACATGAGCTCGGATGAGATCAATGCGCTCAAGCGTGGTGGTCATGATTTTCGCAAGCTGTATGCAGCTTTTGCCGCGGCCAAGGCCTGCAAGGGGCGGCCAACCGTGATTCTGGCCAAGACCAAGAAAGGCTATGGCATGAGCAGCGCCGGCGAGTCGAGGATGACCGCGCACCAAGCCAAGAAGCTTGATATCCAGGCCTTGCTGGCTTTTCGTGATCGTTTCCACCTGCCCCTCAGTGACAGCCAGGTAGAGCAGTTGCAGTTTTATCGCCCCGCCGATGAGAGCGCCGAAATGCGTTACTTGCGCGAGCGTCGCGCTGCTCTGGGCGGGCCTTTGCCCGCGCGACGCAGTGACGTGCCTGCGGTGCCGGTGCCTGCGCTGCAGGTCATGGGTGGCTTCGCTTTGCAGGCCGAAGGCAAGGAAATGTCTACCACCATGGCGGCTGTGCGCATGCTCAGTGCCTGGCTCAAGGCGCCCGAACTGGGGCAGCGGGTCGTGCCTATCGTTGCCGACGAAGCGCGAACCTTTGGCATGGCCAACCTGTTCCGCCAGATCGGCATCTACTCACCTCAGGGACAGTGTTATGAACCTGAAGATGCTGGCTCTCTGCTGTCCTATAAGGAGTCCCGGGACGGACAATTGCTGGAGGAGGGCATCACCGAAGCGGGCGCGATTTCCTCCTGGGTGGCGGCGGCAACTTCCTATGCGGTGCATGGCGAGCCGATGCTGCCGGTGTACATCTACTACTCGATGTTCGGTTTCCAGCGTGTTGGCGACCTGATCTGGGCTGCCGCCGACCAACGTGCCCGCGGCCTGTTGCTGGGGGCTACGGCCGGTCGTACGACCCTGGGCGGCGAAGGGCTGCAGCATCAGGACGGTTCGAGCCTGGTCATGGCTTCGATGGTGCCCAACTGTCGGGCCTGGGAGCCGTGCTTTGCCGGCGAGCTGGCGGTGATTCTCGAGTATGCCTCGCGGCGCATGCTCACCGAACAGCAAGACGAGTTCCATTACGTTGCGCTGATGAACGAAAACTATCCACAGCCGTCCCTGCCCGAGCAGGTGCATCAAGAGGTGTTGCGCGGCATGTACCGTTACCTAGAGCAGCGCGTGACCGATGCCAAAGGACAGGTTCGCCTGCTGGGTTCAGGCGCGATTCTGCGTGAAGTGATCGCCGCCAGTGAGTTGCTGGCTGCTGATTGGCAGGTAGAAAGTGAGGTGTTCAGCGTCACCAGCTTCAGTGAGCTGGCGCGTGAGGCGCGGGGTATCGAGCGCAGCAGCCGGTTGGGGCAGATCGCTGAAAATACCAGTCATTTGCAACGTTGCCTGCGCGGCAATGCGCCGGTCATTGCCGCCACCGACTATGTGCGTGCCTGGCCGCAGTTGATTGCCGAATATGTACAGGCTCCCTACGTTACTTTGGGCACTGATGGTTTTGGACGCAGCGATACCCGTCAGCAGTTACGGCGCTTTTTCGAAGTAGATCGCTTCAGTATCGTCCTGGCCAGTCTGCATAGTCTGGTACGCCAGGGTGGGATCGAACGCGGGGTGCTGGATCAAGCACTGGAGCGCTATGGTCATCGGGAAGCAGATGCGCCCTGGCACAGCTAAGGGGGATGCAAAAAAAATGGGAGCGGATTGCTCCGCTCCCACGCATTGTCGGAGGCTTGAGCTTAGTTGCGCTTTAGCCCGTAGTGCTCATCGAGCATGCCCGGCGAGTTAGGTGCCTTTGGCGCGTAGTCTCGTGGTACTTCAGTGTCCTTCGGTGGGGTCAGGCGGTCACGAGGGGCCTGCACCGCTTCAGAGTGCAAAGAGGCCAGCAGACGCTGACGGGTCAATTCGTCCAGGGCCAGGCGGTTGGCGCCATCGGCCAGATGGTCCTGAACTTCCTGGTAACTTTGGGTCAGTTTCTTGACCAATGCAGCCGTGCTGTTGAAGTGGGTAACCACCTCATTCTGGTAGCTATCGAAACGTTCCTGAATATCATCCAGCTGCCGCTGAGTGCTGCTTGGCGCAGCATTGGGCAGCAAGCGCGCGACCAGGAAACCAACGACAACGCCCACGACGAGGGCCAGGGTCGGCAACAACCAAACTAAGAGCGAGAGTTCCACGAGTCCTTCCTCTATAAACGGCTTTGCTTTACGTTAACGGCTCGGACCTGCGCTGTATACCGCGAACCATCGCAAATATCTCAGACAGAATCATTCAGCTAGACGAGTCGACCCTTTCCGAGGTCACGGAGTTTATCCTTGCTTATCCGCGAAACCCCCGTATTCATCGATGGCCCAGTCGGTCAATTGGAAGCTTTGTACCTGGACGTTGCCGACGCCCGAGGTGTGGTGCTGCTGTGTCACCCGAACCCCGTTCAGGGCGGAACCATGACCAACAAGGTTGTGTCGATGCTCCAGCGCACCGCCCGCGATGCCGGCTATATTACCCTGCGTTTCAACTACCGGGGTGTTGGTGCCAGTGCTGGCAGCCACGACATGGGCAGTGGTGAAGTGGATGATGCCGAGGCCGCAGCAACCTGGCTGCGGGAAAAGCATCCTGATCTACCGCTCACCCTGATGGGTTTTTCCTTTGGTGGTTTTGTCGCTGCCAGCCTGGGCGGCCGTCTCGAAGCGCAAGGCGCAGCGCTCAAGCACCTGTTCATGGTTGCCCCGGCAGTGATGCGTTTGAAAGATCACGACGCCTTACCACAGGCCTGCGCCTTGAGTGTAATACAGCCAGAAACCGACGAAGTGATCGACCCACAGATCGTCTATGCCTGGTCCGATGCACTGCCACGCCCCCATGAGCTGCTGAAAGTGGCAGAATGCGGACACTTTTTCCACGGCAAGCTCACCGACCTCAAGGATCTGGTGTTGCCGCGCCTTTCGAACTGAAACAAGCCTGATAAGCGATTACCCATGACTACGCGCATCCTTACCGGTATCACCACCACGGGCACGCCTCACCTGGGCAACTACGCCGGTGCCATCCGCCCGGCGATCCTCGCCAGCCGTGAGCCGGGTGTCGACTCGTTCTACTTCCTGGCCGACTACCACGCCTTGATCAAGTGCGATGACCCGCAGCGCATTCAGCGCTCGCGTCTGGAAATCGCCGCGACCTGGCTGGCCGGTGGCCTTGACCCGGAACGCGTGACCTTCTATCGCCAGTCCGACATTCCTGAAATTCCTGAGTTGACCTGGTTGCTGACTTGCGTGGCGGCCAAAGGCCTGCTCAATCGCGCACACGCCTACAAGGCGTCGGTGGACAAGAACCTGGAGAACGGTGAAGACCCGGATGCCGGTATCAGCATGGGTCTGTACAGCTATCCGGTACTGATGGCTGCCGACATCCTGATGTTCAACGCCAACAAAGTGCCGGTCGGTCGCGACCAGATCCAGCACGTGGAAATGGCCCGTGATATCGGCCAGCGCTTCAATCACCTGTTTGGCCAGGGCAAGGAATTCTTTGCCATGCCTGAAGCACTGATCGAAGAAAGCGTGGCGACGTTGCCTGGCCTGGACGGACGCAAGATGTCCAAGAGCTACGACAACACCATCCCCTTGTTCACCAGCGCCAAGGACATGAAGGATGCCATCTCGCGCATCGTCACCGACTCCCGCGCGCCTGGCGAAGCGAAGGATCCGGACAACTCGCACCTGTTCACGTTGTTCCAGGCATTCGCAACGCCGGACCAAGCCGAGGTGTTCCGCGGCGAGTTGTTGCAGGGACTGGGGTGGGGTGAAGCCAAGCAACGCCTGTTCCAGCTGCTCGACAACCAGTTGAGCGAGCCGCGCGAGCGTTATCATCAACTGATCAGCCGTCCGGCAGATCTGGAAGATATTCTGCTGGCCGGTGCTCAAAAAGCCCGCAAGGTTGCCACACCATTTCTCGAGCAACTGCGCGAGGCCGTTGGCCTGCGCTCGTTCCGCAGTATCGAGCAGGGGGTTGTCCAGACCAAGAAAAAGGCCGTCAAGGCGGCGCGCTTTGTCAGTTTCCGTGAAGACGATGGCAGTTTCCGTTTCCGTCTGCTGGCGGCTGACGGTGAGCAACTGCTGCTGTCGCGCAATTTCGCCGATGGCAAAACCGCTGGCGCAGTCAGCAAGCAGCTGCAGCAGGGCGGCGAACTGGACGTGCGTAGCGAAGGCCTGGGCTTTAGCCTGTGGCTGGAAGGCGAGCGTGTTGCCGAGGGCCCGCAACTGGCCGACGAAGCTGCTCGCGACGCTGCAATCGAGGGCCTGCGCGCTGCCTTGCAACCTCAGCAGGACTGAACGGTCTGACGCAAGTCTGATTGCCATTCTCCAGGGCCGTCGCTACAGTGACGGCCCGTTTTTGTTACCTTGCTAACGAATTATGACGCCCCTAGAACGATACCAAGCAGATCTGAAACGTCCCGAATTCTTCCATGACGCGGCGCAGGAAACTGCCGTGCGTCATTTGCAGCGCCTGTACGACGATCTGATCGCGGCGCAAAACAACAAGCCGGGCGTGTTCGGCAAGTTGTTTGGCAAGAAAGAGCAGGCACCGGTCAAAGGCTTGTACTTCTGGGGTGGGGTAGGGCGCGGTAAAACCTACCTGGTCGATACGTTCTTCGAAGCGCTGCCGTTCCAGCAGAAAGTGCGCACGCACTTCCACCGCTTCATGAAGCGCGTGCATGAAGAAATGAAAACCCTCAAGGGGGAGAAGAACCCGCTCACTATTATCGCCAAACGCTTCGCCGATGAGGCGCGGGTGATCTGCTTCGACGAGTTCTTCGTTTCCGACATTACCGACGCGATGATCCTTGGCACCCTGATGGAGGAGCTGTTCAAGAACGGCGTGACCTTGGTCGCCACCTCCAACATTGTGCCGGATGGTTTGTACAAGGATGGTCTGCAGCGTGCGCGTTTCCTGCCAGCGATCGCCCTGATCAAGCAGAACACCGAAATCGTCAACGTCGATAGCGGCGTCGACTATCGCTTGCGTCACCTGGAGCAGGCCGAGCTGTTCCACTTCCCCCTGGACGAAGCTGCCCACGAGAGCCTGCGCAAGAGCTTCCGCGCGCTGACGCCAGAGTGCACCCAGGCGGTGGAGAACGACGTACTGATCGTCGAGAATCGCGAGATTCGCGCACTGCGTACCTGTGACGACGTGGCCTGGTTCGATTTCCGTGAATTGTGCGATGGCCCCCGTAGCCAGAACGACTACATCGAGCTAGGCAAGATTTTCCATGCCGTGTTGCTCAGTGACGTCGAGCAGATGAGTGTGGCCACCGACGACATCGCCCGCCGCTTCATCAACATGGTCGATGAATTCTACGACCGCAACGTCAAGCTGATCATCTCGGCTGAAGTAGAGCTCAAGGACCTGTACACCGGTGGTCGTCTGACCTTCGAGTTCCAGCGTACCCTTAGCCGTCTGCTGGAAATGCAATCCCACGAATTCCTCTCCCGCGCGCACAAGCCCTAAAGCTGCAAGCGGCAAGTAAGAGCGTGTTGTGCCAGGCGCCTGCTCTTACATGCCGCTTATAGCTTGAAGCTCGCAGCCGTTATCCAGCTTCCTGGACGAACTGTTGCCGATACTGGTTCGGTGAAAGTTCGGTGTGCTGCCTGAACAGTCGCGCAAAGAAGCTCGCGTCGTCGTAGCCCACTTCGTAGCTGATGGTCTTGATGCTTTTGCGCGAGCCCGACAGCAATCCCTTGGCCGTTTCGATCCGTAGCCGTTGCAGATAGTGCAGCGGTTTATCACCGGTTGCAGTCTGGAAGCGGCGCATGAAGTTGCGGATGCTCATGCCGTGATTGCGCGCGACGTCTTCGAAGCGGAATTTGTCGGCGAAGTGTTCTTCAAGCCATTGCTGGATCTGCAGAATGATCAAGTCCTGGTGCAGCTTTTGTCCGCCGAAGCCGATGCGCCCTGGGGTGTAGTTGCGCTGCACTTCATAGAGGGTGTCGCGGGCGACCGCCTGGGCCACATTGGCGCCGCAGAATCGCTCTATCAAATAGATGTACAGGTCACAGGCCGAGGTCGTACCGCCTGCACAATAGAGGTTGTCGGCGTCGGTCAGGTGCTTGTCCTGATTCAGTGTGACTTTGGGGAAGCGCTCGGCAAACTGATTGAAGAACCGCCAGTAGGTGGTCGCTTCCTTGCCGTCGAGCAAGCCGGACTCGGCCAGCCAGAACACACCACTCGCTTCGCCGCAGAGCACAGCGCCACGGGCGTGTTGTTCTCGCAGCCATGGCAATACCTGGGGGTAGCGCTGACAAAGGGTTTCGAAATCGTCCCAGAAGGCCGGGAGGATGATCACGTCGGCTTGCTCCAGCGGGCCGTCAACAGGAATCAGCACATCACTGAAACTACGTGCCGGCAGGCCGTCGGGGCTCACCAGGCGGGTTTCGAATATCGGCTTCAGGCCCAGGCCCAGTTGCTTGCTATAACGTAGGCTGGCCAGATGGAAGAAATCCTTGGCTTGCATGAGTGTCGCCGCGAAGACGTTGTCGATGGCCAGGATACTGACGCGCCGCAAGGGCGTTGTAGGTTGGGTAAACATCATTTTCGTTATTCTTATAGGGTAGAGTGGTCAATCACCGGCTGGATCGTCTTATTTTTTGGCCGTTGTGTCTACCCCGGTTCCCGCGCGTGGCACGGGAACCTGTGAAGCGGCTCAGGGAGCGGGGTTGGGATGATCTTGGTGAATGGCTTCTATACCTGCCAGCAACTCATCGCAAAGCGTCAGCGCAAAGCTGTCCAGGTTGCTTTGCAGTTGCTCCAAAGTGGTCGCGCCAATGATGTTGCTGGTGACGAAGGGCTGGCGGGTAACAAAGGCCAGGGCCATTTGCGCCGGGTCCAGGCCATGGTCACGCGCAAGCTTCACGTAGCGGCTGCAGGCCGCGACCGTCTGCGGGTTGGAGTAGCGCGAAAAGCGACTGAACAGGGTCAGGCGGCTGTTTGCTGGTCGGGCACCGTTCTCGTACTTGCCTGAAAGCATGCCGAAGGCCAGTGGCGAGTAGGCCAGCAAGCCGCATTGCTCGCGTATGGCAATTTCCGCCAGGCCTATTTCGAAACTGCGGTTGAGCAGGTTGTAGGGGTTTTGTATCGACACCGCACGGCTCCAGCCACGGCTCTCGGCCAGTTGCAGAAACTTCATGGTGCCCCATGGCGTTTCGTTGGACAGGCCAATGTGGCGGATCTTGCCGGCTTTTACCTGCTCGTCGAGCACTTCCAGGGTTTCTTCCAGCGGGGTGAAGTGATCCTGTGGCAAGTGCTGGTAACCCAGCTTGCCGAAGAAGTTGGTGCTGCGCTCCGGCCAGTGCAATTGATACAGGTCGATCCAGTCGGTTTGCAGGCGCTTGAGGCTGGCGTCCAGGGCCGCAACGATATGCTGGCGGTTGTGCTTGAGCTGACCATCACGGATATGGCTGATGCCGTTGCCGGGGCCGGCGACCTTGCTCGCCAGGATCCAGTCGGCGCGATCGCCATGCGTCTTGAACCAGTTACCGATGAAGCGCTCGGTGGCGGTGCAGGTCTCTGGGCGCGGTGGCACCGGATACATCTCGGCAGTATCGATGAAATTGATGCCGGCCGCCTTGGCGCGTTCGATCTGGAGAAAGGCTTGGGCCTGATCATTCTGCTCGCCCCAGGTCATGGTACCCAGGCACAACGCGCTGACATTGAGGTCGGTACGACCCAGTTGGCGGTAGTCCATCGGCTTCTCCCTGATAAAAGAAGCATAAAAGCAGGTTGAAATTTTTTCCGCAATCTGGATAATTCAGCCCCTCTCTGCGTGTGGGAGTGATGCCCCGCTCACAGAAGAACCCTGCCGAATATTGGACGCGCTGACCCGAGCCCCCGATAGCGTCCGTGTGCGGCTGTGTCCTTGTCTTGTCAAGGTACGCACTATCCAGTAAGATCTGCCGTCTTATTTTCGCTGGGCGGCCCCTGAGGCTATAAAGAATGAAAACTTTTACTGCTAAACCGGAAACAGTAAAGCGCGACTGGTTCGTAGTTGACGCCGCTGGTCAGACCCTGGGTCGTCTGGCTACCGAAATCGCTAGCCGTCTGCGTGGCAAGCACAAACCAGAATACACTCCTCACGTTGACACCGGCGATTACATCGTTGTCATCAACGCCGAGCAGATCCGTGTTACTGGCGCCAAAGCTTCGGACAAAATGTACTACTCCCACTCCGGCTTCCCGGGCGGTATCAAGGAAATCAACTTCGAGAAGTTGATCGCCAAGGCCCCAGAGCGCGTGATCGAGACCGCGGTTAAAGGCATGCTGCCTAAAAACCCACTGGGTCGCGACATGTACCGTAAGCTGAAAGTCTATGCGGGCGCTACCCACCCTCATACTGCTCAGCAGCCCCAAGAACTGAAGATTTAACGGAATAGTTCATTATGTCGGCGACTCAAAATTACGGCACTGGCCGTCGCAAGACCGCAACCGCTCGCGTTTTCCTGCGTCCAGGTACCGGTAACATCTCCATCAACAACCGTTCTCTGGACGTGTTCTTCGGTCGTGAAACCGCGCGCATGGTAGTACGCCAGCCGCTGGAACTGACCGAGACCACCGAAAAGTTCGACATCTACGTCACCGTTATCGGTGGTGGTGTCAGCGGCCAGGCCGGTGCAATCCGTCACGGTATCACCCGTGCACTGATGGACTACGACGAAACCCTGCGTAGCGCTCTGCGCAAAGCTGGCTTCGTTACCCGTGACGCTCGTGAAGTTGAGCGTAAGAAAGTGGGTCTGCGTAAAGCACGTAAGCGTCCTCAGTACTCCAAGCGTTAATTCGCTTCGGCGTTCAAAAAAAGCCCGGTTCCTGGTGGAACCGGGCTTTTTTTATGTCTTGAATAAGTATGTTGGTCTTTACTGTGACAACTTGCCGCATAGACGCAAGTCAAGAGCTACAAGGGATTGCGCCTTGGAACCGGGCTAATCACCTTGTCAGAGAAGGGTCTTTTCATTACCATGCGGCAAATTTTTAGCAGTTCAGAAATTACTTAGTAGATGCCTGTTGTAACAGGCCATAAAGCTGATGGGAGAGGACTGAATGAGCAATGACGGCGTCAATGCAGGCCGGCGTCGCTTCCTCGTAGCAGCCACATCCGTGGTGGGTGCTGCAGGAGCGGTGGGGGCTGCGGTCCCGTTTGTGGGGTCATGGTTCCCCAGTGCCAAGGCGAAAGCCGCAGGTGCACCGGTGAAGGTCAATATCGCCAAGGTTGAACCAGGCCAGCAGATGATTGCTGAGTGGCGCGGTCAGCCGGTCTTCATCGTCCGCCGCACCGAAGAGATCCTTGGTAACCTCAAGAAGATCGCTGGTGACCTCTCCGATCCTGAATCCAAGGCATCGGTTCAACCTACCTATGTCAACCCGGAAAACCGCGCCATCAAGCCGGAAATCCTGGTGCTGGTCGGTCTGTGCACTCACTTGGGCTGCTCGCCAACCTTCCGTCCCGAGGTCGCTCCGGTCGATCTGGGGCCCAAATGGGTCGGCGGTTACTTCTGCCCATGCCACGGTTCCCACTACGACCTGGCTGGCCGCGTCTACAAGTCCCAGCCGGCGCCGCTCAATCTGCCAGTGCCGCCGCACTCGTATGAGTCGGACGACATCATCGTTGTCGGCGTCGATCAGGAGAACGCGTGATGAGTAAGTTCATGGATTGGGTTGACGCCCGCTTCCCCGCGACCAAGATGTGGGAAGACCATCTCAGCAAGTATTACGCTCCGAAGAACTTCAACTTCTTCTATTTTTTCGGCTCCCTGGCACTGCTGGTGCTGGTTAACCAGATCGTCACTGGCGTCTGGCTGACCATGAGCTTTACGCCTTCGGCCGAAGAGGCATTTGCCTCGGTCGAATACATCATGCGTGACGTCGAGTACGGCTGGATCCTGCGCTACCTGCACTCCACCGGCGCTTCCGCGTTCTTCATCGTCGTTTATCTGCACATGTTCCGCGGCCTGCTGTACGGCTCGTACCAGAAGCCTCGTGAGCTGGTCTGGGTATTCGGCATGCTGATCTACCTGGCGCTGATGGCTGAAGCCTTCATGGGGTACTTGCTGCCTTGGGGTCAGATGTCCTACTGGGGCGCCCAGGTGATCATCTCGCTGTTCGGTGCGATTCCGGTAATCGGCGATGACCTGACTCAGTGGATCCGTGGTGACTACCTGATTTCCGGTATTACCCTGAACCGCTTCTTCGCCTTGCATGTTGTAGCCCTGCCGATCGTCATTCTGGGTCTGGTGGTGCTGCACATCCTGGCACTGCACGAAGTGGGTTCGAACAACCCTGACGGCGTCGATATCAAGAAGCACAAGGACGAGAACGGTGTGCCGCTCGATGGCATTCCATTCCATCCGTACTACACCGTGAAGGACATTGTCGGTGTGGTCGTGTTCCTGTTCGTGTTCTGTGCCGTGGTGTTCTTCTTCCCGGAAATGGGCGGTTACTTCCTGGAGAAACCTAACTTCGAACAGGCCAACGCCTTCAAGACCCCTGAGCACATTGCCCCGGTCTGGTACTTCACACCGTTCTACGCGATTCTGCGCGCGGTTCCGGACAAGCTCCTCGGCGTTATCGCCATGGGTGCTGCGATTGCCGTGCTGTTCGTCCTGCCTTGGCTCGACCGCAGTCCGGTCAAGTCCATGCGCTACAAGGGTTGGATGAGCAAGGCCTGGCTGGTGGTGTTCTGCATTTCGTTCGTGATCCTCGGTGTGCTGGGCGTATTGGCGCCTACTCCAGGACGTACGTTGTTGTCGCAGGTATGCACCTTCCTGTATTTCGCCTACTTCATTCTGATGCCGTTCTACACCAGGCTTGAGAAGACCAAACCGGTTCCGGAAAGGGTGACTGGCTGATGAAAAAGCTATTTGCAGTATTGATTCTGGCAGTGATGCCTTCGTTGACCTTCGCGGCCGAGCACGGTCTGGAACTGGACAAGGTTGATATCGATCTGACCGACAAGGCCGCCATGCAGGACGGCGCGCGCACCTTTGCAAACTATTGCATGGGTTGCCACAGCGCCAAGTTCCAGCGTTACGAGCGCGTCGCGGACGACTTGGGTATTCCTCACGAGCTGATGCTCGAGAAGCTGGTATTCACCGGCGCCAAAATTGGCGACCACATGAAGATCGGCATGAAGCCTGACGACGCCAAGACCTGGTTTGGCGCCGCGCCGCCTGACCTGACCCTGGTTGCCCGCGTACGTGGTACCGACTGGCTGTACAGCTACCTGCGCAGCTTCTACGAGGACAAGTCGCGTCCGTACGGGGTGAACAACAAAGTGTTCCCCAACGTTGGTATGCCTAACGTTCTGGTGGGCCTGCAAGGCAACCAGGTAATTGGCTGCAAGCAGGTGCAAACCGTAGTCGATGGCAAGAAGCAGTTCGATCCGTTGACTGGCTCGCCATTGACCCATGAAGCATGTGACCAGCTGACCGTGGAGCCGAAATCCGGTACCCTGACCGAAGAGCAGTTCGACGAGAAGGTCAAGAATCTGGTGACCTTCCTGGCCTACTCGGCCAACCCGGTCAAACTGGAAAGTCAGCGTATCGGTACCTACGTGCTTCTGTACCTGGCCTTCTTCTTCATATTCGCCTACTTGCTCAAGCGCGAATACTGGAAGGACGTGCACTGATCACGCAGTAGTTTCTGGTAGTTGAACGCGCCCTGGGGGGCCTCTGGATAACGGAGGTTCCCGCAGGGCGCGTTTGCATTTGTAGCTTCTATAATTTCATCTGCGAGGAGGACCACTATGGGCGTGACCAACCGGTTAGCCTGCTACTCCGACCCCGCTGACCATTATTCTCATCGGGTGCGCATCGTTCTCGCCGAGAAGGGCGTCAGCGTCGAGATCATCAATGTCGATCCCGGACGCTTGCCGCCCAAGCTGGTCGAAGTGAACCCCTATGGCGGTGTACCGACCCTGGTCGATCGCGACCTGGCGCTGTACGAATCAACCGTGGTCATGGAATACCTCGATGAGCGTTACCCGCATCCGCCACTGTTGCCGGTCTATCCAGTCGCGCGGGCCAACAGTCGCCTGTTGATCCATCGCATCCAGCGTGACTGGTGCGCGTTAGTTGATTTGATCCTCGATCCGCGCAGCAAGGAAGCCGCTCGCACTCAGGCGCGCAAGGAGCTACGCGAAAGCCTGACGGGTGTGTCACCATTGTTTGCTGACAAGCCTTGTTTCCTCAGTGAGGAGCAAAGTCTGGTTGATTGTTGTCTACTGCCCATACTCTGGCGTTTGCCGGTGTTGGGAATTGAACTGCCGCGGCCGGCCAAGCCGTTGCTCGATTATATGGAGCGACAGTTTGCCCGTGAGGCTTTCCAGGCAAGTCTGTCCGCTGCTGAACGTGAAATGCGCTAGGTTTTAAGGAGCTGTCGATGAACTCCAGTCGCCCCTATTTGGTACGTGCACTCTATGAGTGGATCGTGGACAACGACTGCACCCCGCATATGCTTGTCAATGCCGAGTACCCGGCAGTACAAGTGCCCCAGAGCTTCGCCAGTGATGGTCAGATCGTTTTGAACATCTCACCCAGTGCCGTACGTCATCTGCACATGGATAACGACGCTGTGAGCTTCGAGGGGCGTTTTGGCGGTGTTGCCCATACGCTGTTCGTGCCTGCGGGTGCGATCCTCGGTATTTATGCTCGTGAGAACGGTCAGGGCATGGTCTTCGAGCTTGAGCCACCATTGCTTGACGAAGATGAAGACGACGATGACACGGTCGAGCCGGATGACGATGGCCCACCTGCAGGTGGCCAGCCGCCGCGGCCAAGCGGGCGTCCTAGTCTGAAGGTTGTGAAGTAAAAAAAAGGCGATCCACATGGATCGCCTTTTTTCTGTCTGCCTGCTTACAGGTCCGAGATGGTGCGGACCTGGTCCTTGTTGACGCGGGTCACTTTGCCATCCAGCTGCTCGAACTCGTAAAAGCCGGAGCTGCGCTCGTAGCGTGGAGCGTCCACGGCCTGGAACTCGCGTCCATCATTGAGGGTGATGAGGCTGGGACTGGAGCAGCCGGCCAAGGTAGCGAAAGCGCCGATCAGTAGGGTCGACAGCAGGCCGTTTTTCATGGGGTCTTCCTAAGGTAGGTGTAGAGAAAAATGGGATCGTCGCGCGATCCTTCGCGAATAAAACCGCGATGGCCTGCGCGTGCAGGCCGCGGTGGTTAGTCGATGTATTCGAACAGCTTGACGATTTTCTGCACGCCCGACACGCCCTGCACCAGGTTCGTGGCACGAGTGGCTTCCTGTTGGGTCAGTAGGCCGAGCATGTAGACGATGCCGTTCTCGGTAATGACCTTGATGCGTGAGCCGGGAATGTTGCTGTCAGTAAGCATCTGAGTCTTGATCTTGGTGGTCAGCCAAGCATCGTTATTGCGCGCCAGCAACGAGGAGGGTGGCAGCACCTGCAGTTCGTTGTGAACCTTTTTCACCCGCTGGACCTGGCCTGCAGCCTGCTCGGCGAGGCTCTTGAGGTCGGCGCGTGGCGTTTGCCCAGCAAGCAGAACAATGCCGTTGAAGCTGCTGACAACGATGTGCGAGTTCTTGTCCAGGTCAGGGCTGGCCTTGGCAACGTTAACCGCCACCTTGGTTTCGATCAGCGAGTCGTCGATCTTGCTGCCGAAGGTGCGGGTGCCGCGATCGTCCTCGATCGGCGTATCGCGAGTGGCGGTAAGGACCGAGCTGCAGCCAGTCAGGCTCAGGCACAAGGTCAGGGCCATCAGGCCGAGGCGGTTAGGGGTCATTCTTCACTCCCGAACAATTGGCTGTCGATCAGATCGCAAAGGCAGTGGATCGCCAGCAGGTGGACTTCTTGGATGCGTGCAGTGACGTTGGCCGGAACGCGAATCTCGACGTCTTCAGGCAGCAGCAACGAGGCCATGCCGCCACCATCGCGTCCGGTCAGAGCTACGACAATCATTTCGCGATCATGTGCGGCCTGGATCGCTTGAATAATGTTCGCCGAGTTACCGCTGGTCGAAATCGCCAGCAGAACGTCACCTGGCTGGCCGAGGGCGCGAATCTGCTTGGAGAAGATTTCGTTGTAGCTGTAGTCGTTGGCAATCGAGGTGATGGTTGAGCTGTCGGTGGTCAACGCAATCGCCGGCAGGCTTGGGCGCTCGCGTTCGAAGCGGTTGAGCAGCTCGGAGGAAAAGTGCTGCGCATCGCCGGCCGAACCGCCGTTGCCACAGGCGAGCATCTTGCCCTCGTTGAGCAGGGCGTTGACCATCACCTGACTGGCTTGCTCGATGTGTGGTGCAAGGACTTCCATCGCCTGTTGCTTGGTGTTGATGCTGGCCTGGAAAAGCTGGCGAATTCGGGATTGCATGTCCATCAGTAAGACCTTAAGTAGGGCGGCTGGTCGGGCGTGTCGGGACACTACACAAAAGATCCCGGCACATGACTGTGCGGCCCGCGAAGCAAAGAGCAAAAAAGTTGTGGGGGTAAACGTGCTGGGTCAGGGCGGGCTCAGCATTCGAAGGCGTTCTTCAGCCATTGAAATGCTTGGCCCGAGTGGCCTCTGCCTTGCACGGCGATCACATCGAAACGGCAGGGGGAGTTGGCCCACTGGGTTTCCTTGTGCAGAAAAGACTCGGCGGCTAGCACCAGTTTGTCCTGCTTGCGCCCGTCGATACTGCCGAGCGCACCGCCAAAGTCCGCGTGCATCCGATAGCGAACTTCGACGAATACTACTGTATCGCTGTCGAGCATGACCAGATCAAGCTCGCCACGTTTGCATCGCCAGTTCTGCGCCAGCAGGCTCAGGCCTTGCCCTTGAAGGTACTCAAGGGCGTGTCGCTCGGCGGCCTGACCTGCTTGTTGGCGTGAATTGTGAGGCATCAGTGTGGGGTGTCGGGCAGGCGTTTGATTTGTCCGCCGGAAAACTCGGCCCATGGCAGCTGACGCTCGATGCGCTGGTTGGGGTTCATGCTCAGGCTGCCGGAAAGGCCCTCGATACGGTTATCCGGCAGTGCTTTGAGTTGGCCCAGGCGTGGCGCCAGGCTGTAGGCGTCGATGCCCATGGCGTACAGGCGGCCGAGGCTGCCGGCGGCTTGCGGCCACTGCGTGACGACCTGCTGGCGCAGGCTGTTGTTGGTATCGAGCAGCCAAGGGGTTTCGCAGAAGCGCACACCGTTCAGGTCGTTGTACTGGTTCACGTCACCGCTGGCGCTGTACAGATGCGAGGTGGCGTAGACCGGAACGTCACCGGCGTACTGGAAGTTCAGGGTCGGCTTGATTTGCTGGCCTTGCTGTGGGGTCGCGGCTAGGAACAGGAAGTCGATGTCCTGGCGGCGCGAAGGCTGGGCCGAAACATTGCCGCCAACAGTGCTCTGCAGGCTTTTTGCGCGGCCTTCGCTCTGGCGTAGTTGGAACAGATCTGCAATTTGCTGGGCAAGCTCCACAGGTTGACCGATATGCTCGGCAGCCAGCAGGGTGCCGCCGTTGGCCTCCCAATCTTGGCGGAATGCCTTGAGGACGCGGTCACCCCATTCGCCACGAGGTACCAGGGCAACAGCGCGAACCATGCCGTCGGCTCGAGCCCGGCGGGATACTTCGCGGGCTTCGTCTTCGGCGGCCAGGCCGAACTGGAACAACTGGGCCGGGCCGGTTTGGCCAGCTTCGCTGTAGTTCAAGGCAAGCGTGGTGATCGGCAACTGTGGGCGCGCCGCGAGTTGCTTGACCAGGTTTTTTTCCAGCGGGCCTACGACCAATTGGGCGCCGGCTGCCTGGGCCTGACGGTAGAAGTCATCCAGAGAGGTCAGGCGCGAGCTGTCGAATACCTCGATTGCTGGTGGCTTCTGTCCGGCTTGTTGAGCCTGGAAGTGCGCAGCCATGAAGCCATCACGCAGGGCACGGGCCACGCCGGCCAATTGGCCTTCTTGTGGCAGCAGCAGGGCGATCTTGGTCAGTGGCTGGCTAGCCAGCTCCTTGAGCTTGACCAGCGGCAGGGGCAATTGCACGGCGGCTGGGTGATCTGGGTTCTGTTTGCGCCAGTTGTCGATGGCTGCTTGCTGCTGCTCCAGCGTGCCGGCATTTTTTACTGCCAGGGCCAGGCTGGTCCAGCCGGCGAGCGTGCCGGTGCCAGTGCTGGCAGTCTGCAATTGATCGCTGGGCAGGGCGGCGACCAGATTCCAGATGGCGTCGTTGTTGGCGCTGGCTACATCACCGCTGAGCAGCGGTGCCAGGTCGACGCGTGCCTGGGCGGCGGCGAGGGTCTGGCCGTTGGCTTCCAGGACGCTGGCCTTCACGCTGCGGGTGCGTCGTTGTTGTTCGTCGGGCAACTCGCCCAGGCGTGCCAGGCTTGGGTGGCTCAGGGCAGTCAGGGCGGCCTTGGGCTGGTTGCGGCTCATGGCCAGCTCAGCGCTCAGTGTGCTGGCGAAGATTTGCTGCGCTGGTTTGAGTTGATCAACCGGCACCTGCTCGAGGATTCGCGCGGCACGCACGTTGTCTTTTTGCCGGTACGCAAGGTCAGCGGCGCTCAGGCGCAGCAGGGCTGCCTCGTCCGGATTCTTGTTGGTGGCGGCCTGTTCAAGCAGTTGCTCGATGCTGGCGTCCGGGGTGCGTGGCAGTTCGCCGAGGCTCGACGAGGGCGAACTGGCGCAGGCTGCCAGCAGGGCGGCGAGGCAAAGGGCTGTGAGCAGCCGCAGGCAAGCGATCATGTAATGGTCCTGTTACTCGATCAAATTAACTGGCAATTGTACCCAAGCGTTGGCCGGGGCGCGATGTTGCTGGTGTTAATCCTTCAATATAGGTCTTCACGGGTGATGTGCAGGCCGCGCAGGTTACGCATTGTTGCCGTCAGTCGGGCTACAATGGCGCTTTGTTCAAGACGACAGGTGTGTGTTGTGACTGATGCTCCAGGGGCTTCCCTTTCCACTGCTGGCACGCTTTACGTGGTAGCCACGCCCATCGGCAACCTGGATGACATGAGTGCGCGAGCGCTGAAAATACTCGGTAGCGTCGCGTTGATTGCAGCCGAGGACACGCGTCACTCCATTCGATTGCTGCAACACTTTGGCATCGACACGCCGCTGGCGGCCTGCCATGAGCACAACGAGCGTGACGAGGGGAATCGCTTCCTGACTCGTTTGCTGGCTGGAGATAGCGTGGCATTGATCTCCGATGCCGGCACTCCGCTGATTTCTGATCCGGGTTATCACCTGGTGCGTCAGGCGCGTGCAGCGGGTATCGCGGTGGTGCCGGTACCTGGCGCCTGCGCACTGATTGCGGCGTTGTCGGCGGCGGGCCTGCCATCGGATCGCTTCATTTTCGAAGGTTTTTTGCCTGCCAAGGCAGTGGGGCGCCGGGCGCGTCTGACCCAGGTCAAGGAAGAGCCGCGCACCCTGATCTTTTACGAGGCGCCGCATCGTATCCTTGAGTGCCTGCAGGATATGGAGGAGGTATTTGGCGCCGAGCGTCCCGCCTTGCTCGCACGTGAGTTGACCAAGACGTTCGAAACCCTCAAGGGCTTGCCGCTGGGTGAGCTGCGGGCCTTTGTCGAGGCAGACAGCAACCAGCAGCGCGGCGAGTGCGTGGTGCTGGTCGCCGGCTGGATCGCTGCGCAAGAGGAGCAGGCCGTCAGTAGTGAGGCGATGCGTGTGCTGGACCTGTTGTTGGCAGAGATGCCACTCAAGCGTGCGGCGGCCCTGGCGGCGGAAATCACTGGTGTGCGCAAGAACGTGCTGTATCAGGTGGCCCTGGAAAAACAAAAAGACAGTTGATGGCTTGATGCTACTATTTGTTTTATCGCTTGTTCTTGGGCGTCTCAGCCGTTAACCTTTGCGGCGGAGAGTCGATCGGACAGTCGCTGCCTTCTTTTGTTCCGCAAAAGAGGGGGGAGGAAAGTCCGGGCTCCATAGGGCGGAGTGCCAGGTAACACCTGGGGGGCGTGAGCCTACGGAAAGTGCCACAGAAAATAACCGCCTAAGCACTTCGGTGCCGGTAAGGGTGAAAAGGTGCGGTAAGAGCGCACCGCACGACTGGCAACAGTTCGTGGCTAGGTAAACCCCACTCGGAGCAAGACCAAATAGGGTTCCATATGGCGCGGCCCGCGTTGGAACCGGGTAGGTTGCTAAAGACGTCCAGTGATGGCCGTCGTAGAGGAATGACTGTCCTCGACAGAACCCGGCTTACAGATCGACTCTCCACCTCTTCCTCCCCTGCTTGAATCGATAGCAGATGTGTCTCAGTAATACCAAAAAAATCTTACTCTTAATAAATCACTTTAACTTTGCACGCTATGTGCCTAAGTGAATTTGATTTTCTCTGTCAGAAAACTCCCCATTTTGTACCTTCATCTTCTTGTAACGCGCTAAATCTCCGATCTGTAAGGGATTTCCTTGTAGGCGCGCCTTGACGGTGTGGTAGGCGGATTCCTATAGTGTGCGCAAGTGGCAGAAAGTGGCATGAAGTGGGTTTTCTGATCACAATAAAGCTAACAAGTGGGGAATCGCAGCCGTGTTTCGCGGAGCCAACGCCATCAACCTCGACGCTAAGGGCCGTCTCGCAATGCCGAGCCGGTACCGTGACGAGCTCGATTCGCGTAGTTCCGGGCAATTGATCGTGACCATCGACGCTGTTGATCCTTGCTTGTGTGTGTATCCCCTCGATGAGTGGGAGCTGATTGAAGCCAAGTTGCGCGCCTTGCCGTCATTGCGAGAAGAGAACCGTCGCCTGCAGCGTTTGCTGATCGGTAATGCGGTGGATCTGGAGCTTGATGGCAGTGGTCGTTTCCTGGTGCCTCCGCGTTTGCGCGAATACGCCAAGCTCGACAAGAAAGCGATGCTGGTGGGGCAACTGAACAAATTTCAACTGTGGGATGAGGATGCCTGGAACGCAGTTTCGGCAGCCGATCTTGCAGCTATTCAACAACCGGGCGCCATGCCTGAAGAACTGCGTGATTTGATCCTGTGACTATAGATAGCGGCTTTAACCACATCACCGTACTGCTTGACGAAGCCGTCGAGGCTCTCGCCGTACGCGCCGATGGCTGCTATCTGGATGGCACCTTTGGTCGTGGCGGGCATAGCCGGCTGATACTCAGCAAGCTCGGGCCGCAAGGAAGGTTGCTCGGTTTTGACAAAGATCCTCAAGCGATTGCCACCGGGCAAGCGCTGGCGGCCGAAGACGGCCGCTTTGTCATTGTGCAGCGTAGTTTTGCCGAGCTGGCTGATGAGGTCGCGCAGCGCGGTCTGGCCGGGAAGGTAAGCGGTGTACTGATGGACCTGGGCGTCTCCTCGCCTCAGCTTGATGATCCTGAGCGCGGTTTCAGCTTTCTCAATGACGGTCCGCTGGACATGCGTATGGATCCGAGCCGCGGCATCAGTGCCGCCGAGTTCATCGCGACCGCGCCGGTCGAGGAAATCGCCCGTGTATTCAAGGAATACGGCGAAGAGCGCTTTTCCGGGCGCATGGCTCGTGCGGTAGTGGAACGTCGGGAGCTCCAGCCGTTTACGCGCACGGCTGACCTTGCCGAAGTGCTGAAAGTGGCCAACCCTGCCTGGGAAAAAGGTAAGAATCCTGCAACCCGTGCTTTCCAGGGGTTGCGCATCCATGTCAACAATGAATTGGGTGATCTTGAGACAGGCCTTGAAGCGGCGCTCGAGGCACTGGAAGTGGGTGGTCGCCTGGTGGTGATCAGCTTCCACTCCCTGGAAGACCGTATCGTCAAGCTGTTCATGCGCAAGCTGGTCAAGGGCGAGGCCGACAATCTGCCGCGCAACCTGCCCGTGCAGCACAAGCATTTCGAGCCTCGAATCAAAGTGCACGGCAAAGCGCAGTTTGCCTCCGAAGCCGAGCTCAAAGCCAACCCTCGTTCGCGCAGCGCTGTGATGCGCGTTGCCGAGAAGCTGCGGTGAGTCGCTTGTTCGCCAAGCCTTTGCCAGGCGGAAGCTTCCTGATGCTTCTGCTGTTTATTGCCGTGCTCGTTTCTTCGGTGGCGGTGTCGTACAGCGCGCACTGGAATCGTCAGTTACTCAACACGCTGTATGGCGAACTCAGCGAGCGAGACAAGGCTCAGGCTGAGTGGGGTCGGTTGATCCTTGAGCAAAGCACCTGGACGGCGCATAGCCGCATTGAAAACCTGGCTAGCGAACAGTTGCAGATGCGCATCCCGGCCGCCAACGAAGTGCGGATGGTGGCGCCATGATGAAGTTGGAAGGGGCACTCTACCCGTGGCGCTTTCGCGTAGTCATCGCATTGCTGGCAGTCATGGTCGGCGCGATCGCCTGGCGTATTATCGACCTGCAGGTCGTCGATCGTGACTTCCTCAAGGGGCAGGGCGACGCGCGCAGCCTGCGTCATATCCCGATTCCTGCGCACCGCGGTCTAATCACTGACCGCAATGGCGAACCGCTGGCGGTCAGCACTCCAGTCACCACCTTGTGGGCCAACCCCAAGGAAATGCAGGCGTCCAAAGAGCGTTGGCCAGCCCTGGCGGCCGCGCTTAAACAGAGCCCGCAACAGTTGGCCCAGCGGCTGGAGCAACAGGCCAATAAAGAGTTCATCTACCTGGTTCGGGGTCTGACGCCGGAGCAGGGCCAGTTGGTGCTGGATCTGAAAGTTCCTGGTGTCTATGGCATCGAGGAATTTCGTCGTTTCTACCCGGCTGGCGATGTCGCCGCACACATGGTCGGTTTTACCGACCTCGATGATCATGGCCGCGAAGGGGTCGAGTTGGCCTACGATGAGTGGCTGGCCGGCGTGCCCGGCAAGCGGCAAGTGATCAAGGACCGGCGCGGCCGGCTGATCAAAGACATTCAAGTTACCAAAAACGCCAAGGCCGGAAAGACCTTGGCGTTGTCCATCGACCTGCGCCTGCAGTACCTGGCCACCCGCGAACTGCGCAATGCAATTGCCGAGCAGGAAGCCAAGGCCGGCAGCCTGGTGATTCTGGATGTGAAGACGGGTGAAGTGCTGGCGATGGTCAACCAGCCCACCTACAACCCGAACAACCGCCGCAGCATGTTCCCGGCAGCCATGCGCAACCGGGCGATCATCGACGTGTTCGAGCCCGGCTCCACGGTAAAACCGTTGTCCATGAGTGCTGCGTTGCAGAGCGGACGCTGGAAGCCGACCGACAAGGTTGAAGTGTATCCAGGTACCTTGCAGCTCGGCCGCTACACCATTCGTGACGTATCGCGCAGCGAGGGCCCGATCCTCGACCTGACCGGCATTCTGATCAATTCCAGTAACGTCGGCATGAGCAAGATCGCCTTCGATATTGGTGGCGAATCGATCTATCGGGTGATGTCGCAGTTGGGGCTGGGCCAGTACACCGGCCTGGGCTTCCCGGGTGAGCGGGTCGGTAACTTGCCGAACCATCGTGAGTGGCGCAAAGCCGAAACCGCAACCTTGTCCTACGGCTACGGTCTGTCGGTGACGGCGCTGCAGTTGGTGCACGCCTACGCCGCACTGGCCAACGACGGCAAAATGGTGCCGTTGAGCATCCTCAAGGTCGACAAGACCCCGGAGTCCACGCAAGTGGTGCCGGTGGAAGTGGCCAAGACCATCCAGGGCATGGTCCAGCAGGTAATCGAAGCGCCGCGTGGCGTGTTCCGTGCCCAGGTGCCGTTCTATCACGTAGGGGGCAAGAGTGGTACGGCGCGTAAGGCCACCATCGGCTCCAAAGGCTACACCGAGAACTCCTATCGTTCGCTGTTCGCCGGCTTCGGGCCGATGAGCGATCCACGCTATGCCGTGGTCGTGGTCATCGACGAGCCCAGCAAGGGCGGTTACTTCGGTGGCCTGGTTTCGGCCCCGGTATTCAGCAAAGTCATGTCCGGCACGTTGCGCCTGATGAACATTCCGCCGGACAACCTGCCGGCGGCAATTCCACAGCAGCAGGTCGATGCTGCGCCCGCCAAGGGAGGGCGCGGTTAATGACGATGCCATTGAGCAAACTTTTCGCCCAGGCCAGTCGCGATCCATTGATTCGTGAGCTGACGCTGGACAGCCGTAACATTCGTCCAGGCGATCTGTTCCTGGCTGTGCCAGGCGCCCTGGTCGATGGTCGCGAGCATATTGCCGATGCGCTCAAGCGCGGTGCGGCAGCAGTGGCCTATGAAGCTGAAAACGCCACGGTGCTGCCGATCACTGATGCGCCGCTGATTCCGGTCAAGGGCCTGATTGCCCAGTTGTCGGATATCGCTGGGCGTTTTTATGGCGAGCCGAGCCGTCAGCTCAATCTGGTGGGTGTCACCGGTACCAACGGCAAGACCAGCGTTACCCAACTGGTAGCTCAGGCACTGGACGCCCTGGGTCAGCGCTGCGGCCTGATCGGCACGCTGGGTACCGGTTTTTACGGCGAGCTGCAAAGCGGCCGATTGACCACCCCGGATCCGATTGCCGTGCAGGCGACTCTTAACGATCTGAAGAAAGCTGGGGCGAAAGCCGTTGCGATGGAGGTTTCCTCCCACGCCCTGGAGCAAGGTCGGGTTGCGGCCCTGGCATTCGATATTGCGGTGATGACCAACCTGTCTCGCGATCACCTCGATTACCATGGCAGCATGCAGGCTTATGAAAATGCCAAGGCGCGTTTGTTCGCCTGGCCTGACCTGCGTTGCCGAGTGGTCAACCTGGATGATGATTTTGGTCGTCGCCTGGCCCGTGAACACGTCGGATCGCGACTGATCAGCTACAGCTTGAAAGATAGCGCCGCTTCGTTGTACTGCCGCGAAGCGCATTTCGACGATGACGGCGTACGTGCGGTCATTGTCACCGCGCAGGGTGAGCGCACGCTGCGCAGCCGTCTGCTTGGTCGCTTTAACCTGAGTAACATGCTGGCAGCGGTTGGAACCTTGCTGGCGCTCGATTATGCGTTGGATGAAATCCTCCAGGTCACTCCCAAGTTGGAGGGGCCGATTGGCCGCATGCAGCGCCTGGGTGGTGGTAGCAAGCCGCTGGTAGTGGTTGACTATGCGCATACCCCGGATGCCCTGGAGCAGGTACTTCAAGCCCTGCGTCCACACGTCAAAGGCCAATTGCTCTGCCTGTTCGGTTGCGGTGGCGACCGTGATCGCGGCAAGCGTCCGTTGATGGCTGAGGTTGCCGAACGTCTGGCTGATCGTGTGCTGGTGACCGACGACAACCCTCGTAGCGAAGATCCGCAGCAGATTTTTACCGACATTCGTCCTGGCTTTGCCAAGGCTGAAACCGTCGAGTTCGTTGCCGGTCGTGGCGCAGCCATTGCTCAATTCATTGCCAGCGCCGGCGTTGACGATGTCATCGTCCTGGCCGGCAAAGGACATGAGGACTATCAGGAAATCAACGGCCAGCGTCACGACTTTTCCGACCTGGTCGAGGCCGAGAAGGCGCTCGCCGCATGGGGGGCAGCCAATGCTTAAGCCCTTGACCCTCAGCCAACTGACCACGTCCCTGCAGGGCCGTCTGGTCAGTGCCGATGCGACCTTTACCGGCGTCAGCATCGACAGTCGCGCAATCGTTGCCGGGCAACTGTTCGTTGCGCTGGCAGGACCGCGCTTTGACGGTCATGACTATCTTAATGAAGTGCAGGCCAAGGGCGCCGTTGCTGCTCTGGTCGAGCGTGAAGTGCCCGGCAGCAGTCTGCCGCAATTGCTGGTTGCCGACTGCCGTCTGGCCCTGGGTCAATTGGGCGCACTGAACCGTAGTGCATTCGACAAACCTGTCGCCGCGATTACCGGCTCCAGTGGCAAGACCACGGTCAAAGAAATGCTCGCCAGCATTCTGCGCACCCGCGGTCCGGTCCTGGCCACCCGTGGCAACCTCAACAATGACCTCGGCGCCCCGTTGACGCTGCTCGAAATTGCCGCGGAACATACGGCGGCAGTGATTGAGTTGGGCGCTTCGCGTATTGGCGAGATCGCCTACACCGTGGGCTTGACCAAGCCGCAGGTAGCCCTGATCAACAACGCCGGAACCGCTCATGTGGGCGAGTTCGGTGGTCCGGAGAAAATTGTCGAAGCCAAGGGAGAAATCCTCGAAGGTCTGGGCCAGGATGGCGTGGCGGTATTGAACCTTGATGACAAGGCGTTCGGCATCTGGAAGCAACGCACCGGGAATCGTCGCGTACTGTCCTTCGCCTTGAACAACGCCAGCGCGGATTTTCATGCCGCGAATCTCGCTCAGGATGAACGCGGTTGCCCGTCTTTCGATCTGCATAGCCCACTAGGCGTGGCACGCGTTCAGCTCAATCTGTTGGGAACCCACAACGTTGCCAACGCACTGGCTGCCGCCGCCGCCGCGCATGCCTTTGGTCTGACGCTGAACGGTATTGTCCAGGGCTTGAGCAGTGTGCAAACGGTCAAGGGCCGCACTGTGGTGCAGATGGCCGCCAACGGCGTACGCGTGATCGATGACACCTATAACGCAAACCCCACCTCTATGTGCGCTGCCGTTGATATACTCGCCGGCTTTTCCGGCCGCACCGTTCTGGTGCTCGGGGATATCGGCGAATTAGGCCAATGGGCTGAGGAAGGGCATCGGCAGGTAGGCGAGTACGCCAAAGACAAGGTTTCGGCACTCTATGCGGTGGGCCTGAACATGGCTCATGCAGTAGCAGCGTTCGGCACCGATGCCCGACATTTCGCTACTCAAGCTGACCTGATCGACGCAGTTCGCGCCGAACAGGCCACTAATACCACTATTTTGATCAAGGGTTCGCGCAGCGCTGCGATGGAGAACGTCGTGGTGGCTTTGTGCGGTTCCAGCGGGGAGAAACATTAATGCTGCTACTGCTGGCTGAGTATCTGCAACAGTTCTACAAAGGCTTCGCGGTCTTTCAGTACCTGTCCTTGCGCGGGATCCTGGGTGTACTGACCGCGTTGTCGCTGGCCCTATGGTTGGGCCCTTGGATGATTCGTACCCTGCAGATTCGCCAGATCGGTCAAGCGGTTCGTAACGACGGTCCGCAATCCCACCTGTCCAAGTCCGGCACCCCGACCATGGGCGGTGCGCTGATTCTCTCGGCCATCGGCATCAGCACCTTGCTGTGGGCCGATCTGACCAACCGTTATGTCTGGGTCGTGCTGATTGTCACCCTGTTGTTCGGTGCGATTGGCTGGGTCGACGATTACCGCAAGGTCATCGAGAAAAACTCGCGCGGCCTACCGAGCCGCTGGAAGTATTTCTGGCAGTCGGTGTTTGGCCTGGGTGCAGCGATCTTTCTTTATACGACGGCTCCAAGCAGTGTCGAAACCACACTGATCGTGCCGATGCTCAAAGATGTCACCATCCCGCTGGGTATCGGCTTCGTGGTGCTGACGTATTTCGTAATTGTAGGTTCGAGCAATGCGGTGAACCTTACCGATGGCCTCGATGGCCTGGCAATCATGCCCACGGTCATGGTTGGCGGCGCCCTGGGCATCTTCTGCTACCTGTCAGGTAACGTGAAATTCGCTGAATACCTGTTGATTCCCTATGTGCCGGGTGCGGGTGAGCTGATTGTCTTCTGCGGCGCGCTGATCGGTGCCGGCCTGGGCTTTCTGTGGTTCAACACGTACCCCGCGCAGGTGTTCATGGGCGACGTAGGTGCTTTGGCACTGGGCGCGGCGCTGGGCACTATCGCCGTCATCGTGCGTCAGGAAATCGTGCTGTTCATCATGGGCGGTGTGTTCGTCATGGAAACCCTTTCGGTGGTGATCCAGGTGGCCTCCTTCAAGTTGACCGGCAAGCGTGTGTTTCGCATGGCCCCGATCCATCACCACTTTGAACTCAAGGGTTGGCCCGAGCCTCGGGTGATCGTCCGTTTCTGGATTATCACCGTGATTCTGGTGCTGATCGGCCTTGCCACCCTGAAACTGAGGTAGAAACGCGTGTCACTGATCGCTTCTGACCACTTCCGCATCGTTGTCGGCCTCGGCAAGAGCGGCATGTCCCTGGTTCGCTTCCTGGCGAACCGGGGCATTGCCTTTGCGGTCGCCGACACCCGTGAGCAACCACCGGAACTGGAAACCCTGCGCCGGGATTACCCGCAGGTGGAAGTACGCTGCGGTGAACTGGATGTAGACTTTCTCTGCCGCGCCGACGAGCTCTATGTCAGCCCAGGCCTGGCCCTGGCTACCCCGGCGCTGCAGCAAGCGGCTGCCCGTGGCGTGAAGCTGTCCGGCGACATTGAACTGTTTGCGCGCAACGCCAAGGCGCCGATCATCGCGATCAGCGGTTCCAATGCCAAAAGCACGGTGACGACCCTGGTTGGCGAAATGGCGGTTGCCGCGGGCAAACGTGTGGCGGTCGGTGGCAACCTGGGTACCCCAGCGCTGGACCTGCTCAGCGACGACGTCGAGTTGTACGTGATGGAGCTGTCGAGTTTCCAGCTGGAAACCACCGATCAACTCAACGCTGAAGTCGCCACGGTGCTCAATGTCAGCGAAGACCACATGGACCGCTACAGCGGTCTGCCAGCCTACCATCTGGCCAAACACCGGATTTTTCGTGGCGCCCGGCAAGTAGTGGTCAACCGCCAGGATGCCCTGAGCCGTCCGCTACTGACCGAAGGCCAACCTTGCTGGACCTTTGGTTTGAATACGCCTGATTTCAAGGCGTTCGGCCTGCGTGAAGAGAACGGCGAGAAATACCTGGCATTCGAGTTCCAGAACCTGATGCCGGTGCGTGAACTGAAGATTCGCGGTGCACATAACCAGTCCAATGCCCTGGCGGCACTGGCCCTGGGTCATGCCGTGGGCTTGCCGTTCGATGCCATGCTGGCGAGCCTGCGCAGCTTCGCCGGCCTTGCTCATCGCTGCCAATGGCTGCGGGAGCGCCAAGGCGTGAGCTGGTACGACGACTCCAAAGCCACCAACGTCGGTGCCGCGCTGGCAGCCATTGAAGGTCTGGGCGCAGATATCGACGGCAAGCTGGTGCTGGTTGCCGGCGGCGACGGCAAAGGCGCCGACTTCAGTGCGCTTCGAGCGCCTGTAGCCGCTCACTGCCGTGCCGTGGTGCTGCTCGGGCGTGACGCCGAACTGCTGGCCCAGGCGCTGGGTGACGACGTGCCGCTGATCCGAGTCAAGACGCTGGATGAAGCTGTGCAACGATCGGCCGAACTGGCTCAACCGGGTGATGCTGTGCTGCTTTCGCCGGCATGCGCCAGCCTCGACATGTTCAAGAACTTCGAAGAGCGTGGGCGCCTGTTCGCCCAGGCCGTAGGAGGGCTGGCATGATCTTCGGCATGATCAAGCCCTATCCGTCACCGCTGATCAGCGGTCGTGGTATCGATCTCGATTTCGCCATGCTCGCCGGTTGCCTGGCGCTGCTTGGCCTTGGCCTGGTGATGATCACCTCCGCTTCTTCGGAAGTGGCTGCTGCGCAGTCGGGCAACCCGCTTTATCACATGTTCCGCCACCTTGTTTACGTGGCCATCGGAGTTTTCGCCTGCATCGTTACCATGATGGTGCCGATTGCCACCTGGCAGAAGATGGGCTTCACCATGCTGGTCGGCGCTTTCGCACTGCTGGTGCTGGTATTGGTGCCTGGCATTGGTCGAGAAGTGAACGGTTCGATGCGCTGGATCGGTTTCAGTTTCTTCAACGTACAGCCGTCGGAAATCGCCAAGGTCTTTGTGGTGATCTACCTGGCCGGTTACCTGGTACGCCGTCAAACCGAGGTGCGCGAAAGCTGGATGGGCTTCTTCAAGCCGTTCATCGTGTTGCTACCAATGGCGGGCCTGCTGCTGATGGAGCCGGACTTCGGCGCCACCGTGGTGATGATGGGCGCGGCTGCGGCGATGCTATTCCTCGGCGGTGTCGGATTGTTCCGTTTCAGCTTGATGGTGGTGCTGGCGGTGGGGGCAGTGTTTGTCCTGGTCCAGGCCCAGCCTTACCGGATGGCACGTTTGATCACCTTTACCGACCCCTGGTCCGACCAGTTCGGTTCGGGCTATCAGTTGACCCAGGCGTTGATCGCTTTTGGCCGTGGCGAATGGCTTGGCGTCGGTCTTGGTAACAGCGTGCAGAAGCAGTTCTACCTGCCTGAAGCACACACAGACTTTGTGTTTTCGGTGCTGGCTGAAGAGCTGGGCGTCGTTGGTTCGCTGGTTACCGTTGCGCTGTTTGTATTCGTAACCGTGCGCGCTTTGTACATCGGGCTGTGGGCTGAAAAAGCCAAGCAGTACTTCGCTGCCTATATGGCCTTTGGCTTGGCGTTCCTGTGGATTGGTCAGTTCTTGATCAACATCGGCGTGAACGTTGGTTTGCTGCCGACCAAGGGGCTGACCTTGCCGTTCCTCAGTTATGGCGGTAGCTCGTTGGTGATCTGTTGCGCCTGTGTTGGGCTGTTACTGCGGATCGAGTGGGAGAGTCGAACCCACCTGGGCAGTGAAGAGCACGAATTTGATGAAAGTGACTTTGCCGAGGAGCCGAATCATGGCCGCTGACGGCAAAAATATTCTGATCATGGCGGGAGGCACTGGGGGCCATGTGTTCCCGGCCCTGGCTTGCGCCCGCGAATTTCAAGCGCGCGGTTATACCGTGCATTGGCTCGGTACTCCCCGTGGTATCGAGAACGAGTTGGTTCCTCAGGCAGGGTTGCAACTGCACCTGATCCAGGTCACCGGCCTGCGTGGCAAGGGCAAGTTGTCCTTGCTCAAGGCGCCGTTCACCCTGGTCAAGGCGGTGCTGCAGGCCCGACGCATCATTCGTCAGCTCAGGCCGGTGTGCGTGATTGGTTTTGGCGGCTATGTGACCGGCCCTGGCGGCGTCGCCGCCCGGCTGTGCGGCGTGCCTGTCGTGGTTCACGAGCAGAATGCCCGTGCCGGTACCGCCAATCGGTTGCTGGTGCCGTTGGCCGGCCGAGTCTGCGAAGCTTTCCCCGGCACCTTTGCTGCCTCGGAAAAACTGCGCACCACCGGCAATCCGGTGCGTAGCGAACTGTTCATGGAAACCGCACGCGAACCTTTGGGTGCGCGGCGGCCACGCTTGCTGGTGCTGGGTGGAAGCCTTGGCGCCGAACCGCTGAACAAACTGTTGCCCCAAGCCCTGGCCCAGGTGCCCGCGGACATTCGTCCCGAGGTGTTCCACCAGGCTGGCAAGCAACACGACCAGATTACCGCCGAGCGTTATCGCGAGGCCGGAGTCGAGGCTCAAGTAGAGCCGTTTATCAAGGACATGGCCAAGGCTTACGCCTGGGCCGATCTGGTGGTCTGCCGCGCAGGCGCGCTGACCGTCAGTGAGCTGGCTGCGGCCGGCTTGCCCTCGATGCTGGTGCCTTTGCCCCATGCCATCGACGATCACCAGACCCACAACGCCCATTATCTGGCCCGTGAAGGCGCTGCCTTCCTGATGCCACAAGCGACAACTGGCGCAGCGCAACTCGCTGAACGCCTGAACGAGGTGCTGATGCAACCGGAAAAACTCTCCACCATGGCCGCCACTGCCCGGCGCCTGGCAAAACCTGCGGCCACCCGCACCGTGGTTGATATCTGTCTGGAGGTGGCCCATGGTTGAAGCGCAAAAAGCCATGCCTCACCCAGAAATGCGCCGTATTCGTCGCATCCACTTCGTCGGTATCGGCGGCGTGGGTATGTGCGGTATCGCGGAAGTATTGCTGAACCTGGGTTACCAGGTATCGGGTTCGGACCTCAAGACCTCGGCGGTCACCGAGCGCCTGGAGTCCTTTGGTGCCCAGATTTTCATCGGCCACCGCGCCGAGAACGCTGCCAGTGCCGATGTACTGGTCGTTTCCAGTGCCATCAATCCGGCCAACCCGGAAGTCGCCACTGCACTTGAACGGCGTATCCCGGTCGTACCGCGTGCCGAAATGCTGGCCGAGCTGATGCGTTACCGTCACGGCATCGCCGTCGCCGGTACCCACGGCAAGACCACCACTACCAGCCTGCTGGCTTCGGTATTTGCCGCTGGCGGCCTGGACCCGACATTTGTTATCGGTGGTCGCCTGAATGCAGCGGGTACCAATGCCCAGCTCGGCACCAGCCGTTATCTGATTGCCGAAGCCGACGAGAGCGATGCCAGCTTCCTGCACCTGCAGCCGCTGGTGGCTGTGGTTACCAACATCGACGCCGATCACATGGCGACCTATGAAGGTGACTTCAACAAGCTCAAGAAAACATTTGTCGAGTTTCTCCACAACCTGCCGTTCTACGGTCTGGCAGTGATGTGCCTGGACGATCCGGTGGTGCGCGAAATTCTGCCGCTGGTCAAGCGCCCGGCAGTTACCTACGGCTTCAGCGAAGAAGCCGACGTGCGTGCCATCAATGTGCGTCAGTCGGGCATGCAGACCCACTTCACCGTGCTGCGCCGTGACCGCGAGCCGTTGGATGTGTCGGTCAACATGCCGGGCAACCACAATGTGCTCAACGCCCTGGCGACCATCGCCATTGCCACTGACGAAGGCATCAGTGATGAGGCCATTGTTCAAGGGCTGTCCGGGTTCCAAGGGGTAGGGCGGCGCTTCCAGGTCTACGGCGATCTGCCGGTGGACGGTGGCAGCGTGATGCTGGTCGATGACTACGGTCACCACCCGACCGAAGTTGCCGCAGTGATCAAGGCTGTACGCGGTGGCTGGCCGGAGCGGCGCCTGGTGATGGTTTACCAGCCGCACCGTTTCAGCCGTACCCGAGACCTGTATGACGATTTCGTCCAGGTTCTGGCTGATGCCAACGTGTTGCTGCTGATGGAAGTCTACCCGGCCGGCGAAGAGCCGATTCCCGGTGCCGACAGCCGTCAGTTGTGCCATAGCATCCGTCAGCGCGGCCAGCTCGACCCTATCTATATCGAGCGTGGCGTCGAGTTGGCGCCGCTGGTCAAGCCGCTGCTGCGTGCGGGCGACATCCTGCTGTGCCAAGGCGCCGGTGATATCGGTGGCCTGGCTCCGCAACTTCTTAAAAGTCCGTTGTTCGCTGGTGCTGTTGCCAGTCAGGGGAAGTCGAAATGACTGCTAACGCATACGACAAACTGCATTCGACCCTCGCGGTGAAAGACTTCGGTCGCGTGGCTGTTCTTTATGGTGGCAAGAGCGCCGAGCGTGAGGTTTCGCTCAAGTCCGGCGCCGCCGTGATCGAAGCGCTGACCAGCGCTGGCGTCGATGTAGTTGCCATTGATGTCGGTGACGACCTGCTCAGCCGTCTGCAGAACGAAAAGATCGATCGCGCCTTCATCATTCTTCACGGCCGAGGCGGTGAAGACGGCAGCATGCAGGGCTTGCTCGAGTGCCTGGGTATTCCCTACACCGGTAGCGGAATCCTCGCTTCGGCATTGGCGATGGACAAACTGCGCACCAAGCAGGTTTGGCAGAGCCTGGGTATTCCCACCCCACGCCATGCAGTACTGAGCAGCGAAGCTGACTGTATTTCTGCGGGCACGGAACTGGGCTTCCCTTTGATCGTCAAACCGGCCCATGAAGGTTCCAGTATCGGTATGGCGAAAGTGACCAGCGTCGAGACATTGATCGCCGCTTGGAAAGACGCCGCCACCTACGACTCGCAAGTGTTGGTTGAACAATGGATTCAAGGTCCGGAGTTCACGATCGCGACCCTGCGTGGGCAGGTATTGCCGCCCATCGCGTTGGGTACGCCACACACCTTTTACGACTACGACGCCAAGTACCTGGCTTCCGATACCCAGTACCGGATTCCTTGTGGCCTGAGCGCGGAAAAGGAACAAGAACTGATCGACCTGACCGCCCGCGCCTGTGATGCCGTTGGTATTGCTGGCTGGGGACGGCTGGACGTCATGCAGGACGAGCAGGGGCGTTTCTGGCTGCTCGAAGTGAACACCGCACCAGGCATGACAGATCACAGCCTGGTCCCCATGGCGGCACGTGCGGCCGGTCTGGACTTCCAGCAATTGGTGCTGGCGATCCTGGCGGCCAGCGTAGAGGCGCGAGGTTAAGCCCATGCAAGGCGCGATGTTACGTCATCAGCAACCCGCCACCGGCCGCAGCAAGCCGGTGCCGCGTGGTGCCAGCCGGATGGTGGCCAAGGAGCCACTGTCGGCGCGCCTGCCAAAGGCCAATTTCAGCATCTTCAAGCGGCTGCTGTGGCCGGTATTGCTGGTCGCCGCAGGTTTCGGTGCTTATGAGGGTGCGCAGCGCCTGATGCCGTATGCCGACCGGCCGATCACCAAGATCGCCGTGCAGGGGGACCTCAGCTACATCAGTCAGCAGGCTGTGCAACAGCGAATCGCCCCGTATGTGGCGGCGAGCTTTTTCACTGTCGACCTGACCAGCATGCGTGCAGAGCTGGAAAAGATGCCCTGGATCGCCCATGCCGAGGTACGCCGGGTGTGGCCCGACGAGGTGGTGATTCGCCTGGAAGAACAGTTGCCGGTAGCGCGTTGGGGTGAAGAGGCCTTGCTCAATAACCAGGGCCAGGCCTTCACGCCGCGCGAACTTGCCAACTATGAGCACCTGCCGCAGCTGGTCGGGCCGCAGCGGGCGCAGCAACAAGTGATGCAGCAATATCAGGTACTGAGCCAGATGTTGCGGCCGATGGGCTTTTCGATTGCCCGGCTGGAAGTGCGCGAACGCGGCAGCTGGTTCCTGACCACTGGCGCCGGTAGCGCCGGACCCGGGGTCGAACTGCTGTTGGGGCGCGATCATCTGGTAGAAAAAATGCGCCGTTTCATTGCCATTTACGACAAGACACTAAAAGAACAGATCACGAACATCGCCCGCATCGATCTGCGTTATGCCAATGGCCTTGCTGTTGGCTGGCGGGAACCGATTGCACCGACGACGGCCCAACCCGCCGTTGCGAAGAATTAGAGAGAGGCAGGACCATGGCAAATGCGCATAGCGGCAAAATGATCGTCGGGCTGGATATTGGCACCTCCAAGGTGGTGGCGCTGGTAGGCGAAGTCGCGGCTGACGGCACCCTGGAAATCGTTGGTATCGGTACCCATCCTTCGCGTGGTCTGAAGAAGGGCGTGGTCGTCAATATCGAGTCGACCGTGCAGTCGATCCAGCGGGCAGTGGAAGAAGCCCAACTGATGGCGGGCTGCCGAATTCACTCGGCGTTCGTTGGTGTTGCCGGTAACCACATCCGCAGCCTGAACTCTCACGGCATCGTTGCAATCCGCGACCGTGAAGTCAGTTCGGCCGACCTTGAGCGTGTCCTTGACGCCGCCCAGGCCGTGGCCATTCCTGCCGATCAGCGGGTTCTGCACACCCTGCCGCAGGACTACGTGATCGACAACCAGGAAGGCGTGCGCGAGCCGCTGGGGATGTCGGGTGTGCGCTTGGAAGCCAAGGTCCACGTCGTCACCTGTGCCGTTAATGCCGCGCAAAACATTGAAAAGTGTGTGCGCCGCTGTGGCCTGGAAATCGACGACATCATTCTCGAACAACTGGCTTCGGCCTATTCGGTGCTGACCGATGACGAGAAAGAACTGGGCGTGTGCCTGGTGGATATCGGTGGCGGTACCACTGACATCGCCATCTTCACCGAAGGCGCCATCCGTCACACCGCCGTGATCCCGATTGCTGGCGACCAGGTGACCAACGACATCGCCATGGCGCTGCGTACGCCAACCCAGTACGCCGAAGAGATCAAAATTCGTTATGCCTGCGCCCTGGCCAAATTGGCCGGTGCCGGTGAAACCATCAAGGTGCCAAGCGTCGGTGACCGTCCGCCGCGCGAGCTTTCGCGCCAGGCGCTGGCCGAAGTGGTCGAGCCGCGTTACGACGAGCTTTTCACCCTGATCCAGGCCGAACTGCGTCGTAGCGGCTACGAAGACCTGGTGCCTGCGGGCATCGTTCTGACCGGCGGCACCGCGAAGATGGAAGGTGCGGTGGAACTGGCCGAAGAAATTTTCCACATGCCGGTGCGCCTGGGCGTGCCGCATAGCGTTCGGGGTCTGAGCGACGTGGTGCGCAACCCGATTTATTCCACTGGTGTGGGCCTACTGACCTACGGCCTGCAAAAGCAGTCCGACGGCGTGAGCCTTACCGGTACCAGCAGCAACAACTATGGCGATGAACCAAAGGCACCAGCGTTGGAACGTTTTACACGCTGGGTCAAAGGCAACTTTTAAAGTTTCAAAGCAGTAGTAGTAGGCGCAAAAACTAGAGAACTGTAAGGAGAGGGAAAATGTTCGAGCTCGTAGACAACGTCCCGCAAAGCCCGGTCATCAAAGTGATCGGTGTCGGTGGCGGCGGTGGCAACGCCGTCAATCACATGGTCAAGAGCAGCATCGAAGGCGTTGAGTTCATCTGCGCCAACACTGATGCTCAAGCGCTGAAAAACATCGGCGCGCGCACCATTTTGCAACTGGGTACTGGTGTCACCAAGGGACTTGGTGCTGGTGCTAATCCGGAAGTCGGTCGTCAGGCCGCGCTGGAAGACCGTGAGCGCATCGCCGAAGTACTGCAGGGCACCAACATGGTGTTCATCACCACTGGCATGGGCGGCGGTACCGGTACCGGTGCTGCGCCGATCATCGCCGAAGTGGCCAAGGAACTGGGTATTCTCACCGTTGCGGTGGTGACCCGTCCGTTCCCGTTCGAAGGCCGCAAGCGCATGCAGATTGCCGATGAAGGCATCCGTGCACTGGCAGACAGCGTTGACTCGCTGATCACCATTCCGAACGAGAAGCTGCTGACCATCCTGGGCAAGGACGCAAGCCTGCTGTCCGCTTTTGCCAAGGCTGACGACGTACTGGCGGGTGCCGTTCGCGGTATCTCCGACATCATCAAGCGCCCAGGCATGATCAACGTCGACTTCGCTGACGTCCGTACCGTGATGAGCGAAATGGGCATGGCGATGATGGGCACTGGCTGCGCCAGCGGTCCTAACCGTGCGCGTGAAGCGACGGAAGCGGCCATCCGCAACCCGCTGCTCGAAGACGTCAACCTGCAGGGCGCTCGCGGCATCCTGGTCAACATCACTGCAGGTCCTGACCTGTCGTTGGGTGAATACTCGGACGTTGGTAGCATCATCGAAGCCTTCGCTTCCGATCACGCCATGGTCAAGGTCGGTACAGTTATCGATCCGGACATGCGCGATGAGCTGCACGTAACCGTGGTCGCCACGGGGCTGGGTGCGAAAATCGAGAAGCCGGTCAAGGTCATCGACAATACCCTGCAAACCGCTGCCATGCAGACTGCTGCTCCGGCGCCGGTTCGTCAGGAACAATCGTCGGTCAACTACCGTGACCTGGAGCGCCCGACCGTGATGCGCAACCAGGCGCATGCCGGTGCAGCCGCTGCTGCCAAGCTCAATCCGCAAGACGATCTGGATTACCTGGATATTCCAGCTTTCCTGCGTCGTCAGGCTGATTAATGAAATTTATCAGGGGTATAAGGGTGATTGGTATTCAGCAAAGGCCGGGTCTGGTATTATCCTCAGCCTTTGTTGATACCAGTTCGCAATTTGCGCTGAAGCGGCCAATGCCATGATTAAACAACGCACCCTGAAGAATATTATCCGTGCCACAGGTGTCGGCCTGCACTCTGGGGAAAAGGTTTACCTGACCCTCAAACCTGCTCCTGTGGATACCGGCATCGTATTTCGCCGTGCCGATCTCGACCCCGTGGTGGAAATTCCTGCCCGCGCGGCGAATGTCGGCGAGACCACAATGTCCACGACATTGGTAAACGGTGATACCAAGGTAGACACGGTTGAGCACTTGCTCTCGGCCATGGCTGGCCTGGGCATCGATAACGCCTACGTCGAGCTCTCCGCGTCCGAAGTGCCGATTATGGACGGTAGCGCTGGACCCTTTGTATTCCTGATTCAATCTGCCGGCCTGGAAGAACAGGACGCAGCCAAGAAATTCATTCGTATCCTGCGCGAAGTAACAGTGGAAGACGGCGACAAACGCGCCACTTTCCTGCCATTCGACGGATTCAAAGTGAGTTTCGAGATCGATTTCGATCACCCGGTGTTCCGTAACAGAACTCAAAGTGCCAGCGTGGACTTTTCCAGCACCTCATTCGTGAAGGAAGTCAGTCGCGCCCGGACCTTCGGGTTCATGAGCGATATCGAGTACCTGCGCAAGCACAACCTCGCGCTCGGCGGCAGTGTGGAAAATGCCATCGTGGTCGACAAGGACGGCGTGCTCAATGAAGACGGCCTTCGTTATGAAGACGAATTCGTCAAGCACAAGATCCTCGACGCCATCGGCGACCTCTACCTGCTGGGCAACAGCCTGATCGGCGAGTTCAAGGGCTACAAGTCCGGACACGCGCTGAACAACCAGCTGCTGCGCAAGCTGATCGAGGAAACAGATGCCTGGGAAGTGGTGACCTTCGAAGATGCCAGTACGGCACCGATCTCTTACATGCGTCCAGTTGCGGCAGTGTAAGTTCGAACACTCTCTCTAGTGAATCAGGCCACCTTCGGGTGGCCTTTTTTATTGCTCTTCACGGGATTCCGGGAACTATGCCCTTCTACCGCGGGCAAGTTCCGGAATGTGGCTCAAGTGGCGATGGGCATATCCGTTTGATGGGGTGGCGTGGGTAGAAGCACAGCAACGGCAACGGCAACAGCGAGGTGCTGGTGTGCAGCTTTTGCTTTTGATCTGGCGTTTCGTACATCGCCAGTTCAGACACCTGGATCGTCCCTTCAGTAGGCTGAGTGGAGGTATTGCGTAGTCGGGTGCAGGCCATGGATGGCCTGCGAGCACCGTAGGGCCAGGACGGCCCTTCGGTGCGGTCCCGACGGGAGCAATGCCGGAGCGAAGGGACCCGGAGCGCAGCGCAGGGCCGGATGCAGGGACACACGGTTTTGGTTCCTTTTGCCAAGACAAAAGGGACCCGCCGTAAGGGCGGAAGGGGCCAACAGCGGCGCCGCATTGAATGGATAAGCTCGCAGCCTCAAAGCCCAGCCCCAAGATCATACTCCCCGGGATTTCGTGAAGAACCTTTTTTATTATTGCGGGTCATCCTGCTCCTGCGCCGTGCCTCAGGCGTCCTTGTCCCGCGCATGGCTGGCCAGGCGCTCCAGGGCTGCGCGCAGCTTTGGATCACTGATGCCGTCAGCGGTGGCTTGAATGCTTTCGGCGGCGCGCGTGGAAAGATCGGCCGTGTGCGTGGCTGCCCGGCTCTGGGTGGTCGGCGGCTGAACCTTGAACACTATCCGCGTCAGGCTAGCGAATACATCGAGCGTCTGTAACTGGCGTTGCAAGCGCTTTTGCTGGTAGCGCAAGCGAGTGGCCCAATGGCCATCGGTAACGATCAGCAGCAGCGTACCTTCGCGCCATGAAGCGATATGGCAATGTTCGCGCGCAGCGGGCTGCAGCTGGCTGTCTAGCAGTTGCTGCAAGTGCGCCAGGCGCTGGGCCTGGTTGAACAAGGCTTTGAGTGGCCGGGCTTCGCGTAGTAAAACGGCGGGCGCGCGGGCCGGCAGGGGACGAAAAGCCATGAAGGGACACCTGAAGTTACAGTACCGGCATCTTATCAGATCCCCCGACGTGCGCCTTGACCGGGTGCCTGCGACAAAAACTTCATGTGGCTGATGGGTTGAAGTTGTGAAAAAAGGCCTTATTGTAAAAAAGCCCCGTCAAAGCGCTGTGCCAGCATTGTGGAAATCCGCCACTTTCCTCACCGTCGTTTCCGGGTAGAATGCTCGTTCGCATGCGGCCATAAGGGCTGCACGGGCGACTCACGGGGCCGCCCTCCATCCCTATGTGTGGAAGATCCTGTCGATATGTTTGCGCCTTTGTTAAAAAAACTTTTTGGAAGCAAGAACGAGCGTGAGGTCAAGCGCCTGCTCAAGGCGGTGCAGTCCGTCAATGCCTTCGAAGAGAAGATGGTGGCCCTCTCCGACGAACAACTGCGCGGAAAAACCGCAGAGTTCAAAGAGCGCCTGGCCAAAGGCGAGACCCTGGACCAATTGCTGCCAGAGGCCTTCGCTGTCGCGCGTGAGGCCGGCAAGCGGGTCATGGGCATGCGCCACTTCGATGTCCAACTGATCGGCGGCATGGCTTTGCACGAAGGCACTATCGCAGAAATGCGTACCGGTGAAGGCAAGACCTTGGTCGCAACCCTGGGCGTATACCTCAACGCATTGTCCGGCAAGGGCGTGCACGTGGTTACGGTCAACGACTACCTGGCACGCCGTGACGCCAACTGGATGCGCCCACTGTATGAATTCCTCGGTCTGACTGTTGGCGTCGTCACGCCGTTCCAGCCGCCGGAAGAGAAGCGCGCTGCCTATGCTGCCGATATCACTTACGGCACCAACAACGAATTCGGTTTCGACTACCTGCGCGACAACATGGCGTTCAGCATGGAAGAGAAATTCCAGCGCGAGCTGAATTTCGCCGTGATCGACGAAGTCGACTCCATCCTGATCGACGAAGCGCGGACCCCGCTGATCATCTCCGGCCAGGCCGAAGACAGCTCCAAGATGTACGTCGAAATCAACAAGCTGATCCCGCGCCTCAAGCAGCACATCGAGGAAGTCGAGGGCGAAGTTACCCAGGAAGGCCATTACAAGATCGATGAGAAGAGCCGTCAGGTTGAACTCAACGAAGCGGGCCACCAGTTCATCGAAGAGATGCTCGCTCAAGTCGGTCTACTGGCCGAAGGCGAGAGCCTCTACTCGGCGCACAACCTGGGCCTGTTGACGCATGTCTATGCCGGCCTGCGCGCACACAAGTTGTTCCATCGCAACGTCGAGTACATCGTCCAGGACGGCCAGATCCTGCTGATCGACGAGCACACCGGTCGTACCATGCCGGGTCGTCGCTTGTCCGAAGGCCTGCACCAGGCGATCGAAGCGAAGGAAAACCTGAACATTCAGGCGGAAAGCCAGACCCTGGCTTCGACCACCTTCCAGAACTACTTCCGTCTCTACAACAAGTTGTCCGGTATGACCGGTACAGCTGATACCGAGGCCTTCGAGTTCGCCCAGATCTACAACCTCAACGTGATGGTCATTCCGCCGAACAAGCCGTTGGCGCGTAAGGACTACAACGACCTGGTGTACCTGACTGCGGAAGAGAAGTACGCCGCAATCATTGCCGACATCAAGGAAAGCATGGCCCAGGGGCGCCCGGTGCTGGTAGGTACTGCTACCATCGAAACTTCCGAGCACATGTCCAACCTGCTCCAGAAGGAAGGCATCGATCACAAGGTACTGAACGCCAAGTACCACGAGAAAGAAGCCGAGATCATCGCCCAGGCCGGTCGCCCGGGTGCACTGACTATCGCGACCAACATGGCTGGTCGTGGTACCGACATCCTCCTGGGCGGTAACTGGGAAGTGGAAGTCGCAGCAATGGAGAACCCGACGCCGGAGCAGATCGCACAGGTCAAGGCCGACTGGCAGAAGCGTCACCAGCAGGTGATCGAGTCGGGTGGCCTACATGTGATCGCTTCCGAGCGTCACGAGTCCCGTCGTATCGACAACCAACTGCGTGGTCGTGCCGGCCGTCAGGGTGACCCGGGTTCCAGCCGTTTCTACCTGTCGCTGGAAGACAGCCTGATGCGCATCTTCGCTTCTGATCGGGTGAAGAACTTCATGAAGGCCCTGGGCATGCAATCGGGCGAGGCCATCGAGCATCGCATGGTTACCAATGCCATCGAAAAAGCCCAGCGCAAGGTCGAGGGCCGCAACTTCGACATTCGTAAGCAACTGCTTGAATTCGACGATGTGGCCAACGAGCAACGTAAAGTTATCTACCACATGCGTAACAGCCTGCTGGCAGCTGACAATATCGGTGACACCATCGCTGACTTCCGTCAGGAAGTGCTCGACGCTACCGTTGCCCAGCACATCCCGCCGCAATCGCTGCCAGAGCAGTGGGACGTGGCAGGCCTGGAAGCGGCGTTGGCCAGCGATTTCGGGGTGAAGCTACCGATCCAGCAATGGCTCGACGAAGACGATCACCTGTACGAAGAAACCCTGCGCGAGAAGCTCATGAACGAGCTGATGGCGGCGTACAACGAGAAGGAAGAGCAGGCAAGCGCCGAAGCCTTGCGTACCTTCGAGAAGCAGATTCTGTTGCGTGTCCTGGACGACCTGTGGAAAGACCACCTGTCGACCATGGATCACCTGCGTCACGGTATTCACCTGCGTGGTTATGCGCAGAAGAACCCGAAGCAGGAGTACAAGCGCGAGTCGTTCAACCTGTTCCAGGAACTGCTCGAGTCGATCAAGCGCGACACTATCCGCGTGCTCTCGCACGTTCAGGTACGCCGCGAAGATCCCGCCGAAGAAGAAGCTCGCCTGCGTCGCGAGGCAGAAGAACTGGCCGCGCGGATGCAGTTCCAGCACGCTGCAGCCCCTGGCCTGGAGCAAGCCGAGGAGCAGGAGGAGGGCGCTGAAGTCGCCGTCGCCGCGGCTCCGGTGCGTAACGATCAGAAGTTGGGTCGCAACGAGCTGTGCTGGTGTGGTTCGGGCAAGAAGTTCAAGCACTGCCACGGCCAGATCAACTAAAGTCTTCTACCCGGCAGTCTGCTGATTCACGAACACTACGCCGCGACTGGTACCTTGCCGTCGCGGCGTTGTTCCATCTCAAGCACCGGCATCTGGCCCGGTGTACTTTTTCTAGGAGCGCTTACATGGCTGTTGGTCTTGGTCCTTTGCCAACGTTGCACCCGGTTCCAGGCTTTGAACTGGGTATCGCCTCTGCAGGTATCAAGCGCCCGGGGCGCAAGGACGTCGTGGTCATGCGCTGCGCCGAAGGTTCCAGCGTGGCAGGGGTGTTCACCCTCAACGCCTTTTGTGCCGCACCCGTTATCCTGGCCAAGCAGCGCGTGCAAGGCAGCGTGCGCTACCTACTGACCAACACCGGCAATGCCAACGCCGGTACCGGCGCGCCGGGCCTGGCCGCCGCCGAGCGTACGTGCGCCAAGCTGGCTGAGCTGACCGGTGTCGATGCCAGCGCGGTGTTGCCGTTTTCTACAGGTGTCATCGGTGAACCGCTGCCGGTCGAGAAAATCGAAGGCGCCCTGCAGGCTGCCCTGGATGATCTGTCGGAAAACAACTGGGCTGAAGCCGCCACAGGCATCATGACCACTGACACCTTGCCTAAGGGTGCCAGCCGCCAGTTCCAGCACGACGGTGTAACCATCACCGTAACCGGTATCAGCAAAGGCGCCGGGATGATTCGACCGAACATGGCCACCATGCTCGGTTACATCGCCACCGATGCCAAGGTCGCGCCCCAGGTGCTCAAGGATCTGATGCTCGATGGCGCTAACAAGTCGTTCAACCGCATCACCATCGATGGCGATACCTCGACCAACGATTGCTGCATGTTGATTGCCACCGGCAAGGCAGATGTTGCCGAAGTCACCGAAGCCCGTGGCCCGCTGTTCGAGGCGCTGAAAAAGGCGGTGTTCGAAGTGTGCATGGAGGTGGCTCAAGCCATCGTCCGTGACGGCGAAGGTGCTACCAAGTTCGTGACTGTCCAGGTCAACGGCGGCGGCAACCATCAGGAATGCCTGGATGTGGGCTACGCTGTAGCGCACTCGCCATTGATCAAGACCGCGTTGTTCGCCTCCGATCCGAACTGGGGCCGCATTCTTGCTGCCGTGGGGCGTGCCGGGGTGCCGGAGCTGGACGTCAGCCTGATCGATGTGTACCTGGGTGATGTATGCATTGCCAGTAAAGGTGGTCGCGCCACGACCTACACTGAGGCGCAGGGTTCTGCAGTGATGGCCCAGGAAGAAATCACCATTCGCATCGAACTGGGCCGTGGCCAGTGCAGCGAAACCATCTGGACCACCGACCTGTCCCACGAGTATGTGAAGATCAACGCCGAATACCGTACTTGACTTGATCGCGGGTCAAGCCCGCTCCCACCGTGGGAGCGGGCTCGCTCCGCGACAGTCCCCTCGATGGAGCCGAACATGAATTACCACCTGATCATCGGCGACAAGCTGTACTCTTCCTGGTCGCTGCGCGCCGCCCTGGCCCTTGAGCTGGCCGGCGCAACCTATGAAGAAACCCTGATCAAACTCAACCAGCCCGACACCCGTACGCGTCTGTTGGAGTATTCCCCTACCGCCAAGGTCCCGTTGCTCAAGTGCGAGCACGGCATCATCGCCGACTCCCTGGCGATTGCCGAGTACTTGGCCGAGCGTCACCCGCAAGCCAATCTGTGGCCGACGGACGTTGGCGCCCGTGCCCAGGCGCGGTCGGCCTGCGCGCAGATGCACAGTGGCTTTTTCGCCCTGCGTGGCAACATGCCTTTCGACCTGTCCCGGGATGAAGCGCTGGAGAATGTTCCGCTGGAGGTTCAGGTAGACATCGATCGCATCGTCGCACTCTGGTCTGAATGCCGTCTTGCCAGCAAAGAGAGCGGCCCGTTCCTGTTTGGCCAGCCATCGTTGGCCGATGCCTTCTTCGCCCCGATTGCCGTGCGTTTACGCACCTACCGGGCCGAGGTGCCGGCAGAAGCGGCAAGCTATATCGAAACCATCTACCAGTGGCCGGCCTTCCAAGCCTGGCAAAAGGCTGGCCTGGCGGAGCGTGAAGGTTGAAACGTATACATGTAGCGGCGGCAGTGATTCGCGGTGCAGACGGCCGTATCCTTATCGCTCGTCGCGCCGATAGCCAGCATCAAGGCGGTTTGTGGGAGTTTCCAGGCGGTAAGGTGGAGGATGGCGAGGCTGTCGAGCTGGCGCTGGCCCGTGAGCTGAATGAGGAACTGGGCATCGTCGTCAGCGCTGCACGTCCGCTGATCAAGGTCAGCCACGACTACAGCGACAAGCAGGTGCTGCTTGATGTCTGGGAGGTCACTGGTTTTACCGGTGAGCCCCATGGCGCTGAAGGGCAGCCCCTGCTTTGGGTATCGGCTCGCGAATTGGCGCAGTACGATTTTCCTGAAGCCAACCGGCCGATCGTTGCTGCTGCACGCTTGCCGGCTGAATACCTCATCACCCCGGAAGGCTTGGAAGTACCTCAGATGTTGCGCGGTATCCAGAAAGCCATCGCTGGCGGGATCAAACTGGTCCAGTTGCGTGCACCGAATATGTACGACCCCAAGTACCGTGATGTGGCCGTCGATGCTGTAGGCCTGTGTGCAGGCAAGGCGCAACTGATGCTCAAGGGGCCGTTGGAATGGCTGGGGGATTTCCCTGCTGCGGGCTGGCACCTGACTTCGGAACAGCTGCGCAAGTACGCCAGTAAAGGCCGTCCGTTTCCGCAGGAACGTTGGCTGGCAGCGTCCTGTCATAACGCCGAGGAAATGGCGCTGGCCGAGCAGATGGGGGTGGATTTCGTCACTTTGTCACCGGTACAGGCGACCCAGACGCATCCCGATGCCCTGCCGCTTGGCTGGGAACAAGCACAGCAACTGATCCAAGGCTTCAATAAACCTGTGTATCTGCTCGGTGGTGTAGGTGCTGCCGAGCGGGAGAAGGCCTGGTTGCATGGTGCCCAAGGGGTAGCGGGAATTCGCGCGTTCTGGCCTGAGGTCTGAGCCCAGGGCTGCAGTGCGGCCATCGCCGGCAAGGTCTTGCCGGCGATGAAACCCTCAGGGCTTCGCCGCTGCCTGCCAAAGCACTTCGGCCACACCTTGGCGGCGCCCGATCAGGCGCGCCGCCACAAACAGCAAATCCGACAACCGATTGATGTATGCCAGGCCAACTCCGGCCAACGGTTCGACGCTGTTCAACTGTTGGCAGCGGCGTTCGGCGCTACGCGCCAGGCTGCGGCATACATGGGCTTGGGCAATCAATGCCGAGCCGCTGGGTAAAATGAAGTTTTCCAGTGGGCCCAGCTCTTCGTTCCAGCGATCGATAGCCGCTTCCAGGCGTTCGACCTCTGCGCTATTGAGCGCCTGATAGCTGGGCATTGCCAACTCGCCACCCAGGTCGAACAAGCGGTGTTGGCAGGGGGCCAATACCGCTGTCACTTCGTCCAGCCCGTGTTCGGCCAGTCCGGCGAGCAACACACCGAGTTGGCTGTTAAGACTGTCGACTTCGCCGATCGCCTCGATACGGGGATGATCCTTGGGCACCCGACGGCCGTCACCGAGACCTGTTTCGCCCTTGTCGCCGGTACGGGTGTAGATCTTCGACAACCGAAAACCCATGTTCATGTCTCCAATTTGTGTGGTTCGGCCACTGTCGGCAAACTGCCAGCCAATGGTAGGCGCAAGGTAAAGCAGGTGCCTTGACCCGGTGCGGATTGCACCTCCATCTGGCCTTTGTGATTGTTGGTGATGATGAAGTACGACACTGACAAGCCCAGCCCCGTGCCCTGACCAATTTCCTTGGTGGTGAAAAAGGGCTCGAAGGTCCGTTTGCGCACGGCCTCTGGCATGCCGACACCGTTGTCTTCGACCTGGATCTCTGCCCAAGGGGGATTGAGTCGCGTGCGCAGGATGATCCGTCCCGGTTCGCTGTCGTCTTCGCGCAGGTGGATGGCCTGGGCCGCGTTTTTCAGAAGATTGAGCAGCACTTGTTCCAATTCGTTGGCAGTGCAGGGTACCGGGCCCAGATTGGGATCGAACTGACGGACAATCGCTTGTCCCTTGAAATCGAAGCCAATGGTCAGGTCGAAGTCATTGCCAGCAATTTCTACCGCCTGGTCGATAAGGGCCGGTAAGTCGCAGGGTGCCAGTTGTCGGTTGCTGCGGCGACTGAAACTGAGCATGTGGGTGACGATCTTGGCGGCGCGGGCCCCGGCCTGCTGAATGCCGTCGAGCAACTGCGGTACTTCACGACTCTCCAGGTAGCGGTTGACCACGGGCAGATCTATGCCGATTTCACCCGCTTGCTCCTGGTTTTTCGCCAGGTCCGGCGACAGGCGACGGCGGATGTTCTGAACGTTATGCAAAATTGCGCCCAGCGGATTGTTGATCTCATGGGCCATGCCTGCGGCCAGGCCGCCGACCGAGAGCATTTTCTCCGACTGCACCATCATTTCTTCAAGCGACAGGCGCTGGGTGATGTCGTCGATACGGATCACCACGCCGCGTCCACCACCGCCCATCAATGGATAGAACGTCAACGCGTAGTGGCGAGCGTCTTCGCCCCTGGTCCAGGTCACTCGTTCGATCTTCGCCACCCGATGCTTCTCGACGCTTTCCTTCAACTGCGGCAGGAACGGCTTGAGGGGCTCGAAGGCAAGGAAGATCGGCTGGTTCAACGCTTCGTCCAACGGCGTTCCGGAAAGCGCACTGGCTTCCTGGTTCCACTGGGTGACGTAAAGCTGCTCGTCGAGGGCGATCAGTGCCGAGGGCATGGAGTCGATGATGCTGTTGAGGTAGTTCTGAAAACCCGTGAGCTTCTTCTCGATCTTGCTGCGTACCTGAACCTCAAGCTCCAATTTGCGGTTCGTGTGACGGGTTTCCTCGGCCAGGCCCTGAGCCTGGTCGTAGGCATCCTGGAACTCGTCGCGGGCCCGCTTGAGCTGCTGCTCGCGCGCCTCAATACGCGAGAGCATGGTGTTGAACGCCTCCGCCAGACTGCCGATTTCGTCGTCATTGCCGCGCCGGGCGCGCAGGGAGTAGTTTTCTTCGCGGGTCACCTGACGAGACAGTTGTTCCAGCGAGTTGATCGGCTGGGTGATCAGGCGCTTGATTTGCCGGGCAATGATCATCCACAGCAGGATACTGAACACCAGGATCCCCAGGCTGGCGGTAAGAATGCCGGTGTAGAAGGCCATGGGCAGTTCGCTGCTAGCCACCATCAACAGGTAGCCGGGAGGCGCCCCCGGACGCGTCAGCTTGGTGAGCTGGGTATTGCGAAACTCGGTGAGCCGCCAGTTCTCGATATGCCGAAAGCGCGTGGGCAGGGGCAACAGTTCGCCATGCTGCAGTTGCGCCAGCAGCTTGCCGTCGCTGCCGTACACCGCTGCGGCACGCAATGGGGTATAGCTGTCGAGTTCCTTGAGCAGGGCCTGGGCTTTTTCGGGCGAATCAGCCGCTTGCGAGGCCAGTTGCGGGTTGGCCACCAGGCGACCGATGGTCTGCAGTGCCTGGGGAGCCATGCTTTCCTGGGAAATCCAGTAGGCGGCACTGATGAAAGTCAGGTTGGCCACCAGCAAAATGGTGATCAACAGCACCAGTAGGGCGGCCAGCAATTTTTGCCCGACCGGCAGGTTTTCCAGGCGTTCGCGCAATGTCATGTGTGAGCGGGATCCCGGTGTGAAGGTGAAGGGCAGGGTAACGCTGTGCTCAGTCGCAGGGCAAACCACGTGCGCTCAAGTGTTCGAGCAGGCGTCGGTAGAGGCGTTCCAGGTGCGGCAGCTCAAGGTGATGCCGGCTGGCAACGCGGCAAGCGTGACCAAGCAAGTAATGAATTTCGGTACGGCGGCCCTGTCGCACGTCCTGGTACATGGAAGAGTAGTTGGCTGCGGTCGCCTTGATCACCCGTTCCACTTCCTCGTTGAGGCCCTGCGCCGCTTCGGTCTGGCCGCAACACCGTAGCAGTTCGGCGAGCTCGGCGCAGAGGGTCGCCACTTCACAGTGGTGCTCCTGTAGGCCGCCGTTGCGGCAGTCATGCAACACGGTCAGCGGATTGATCGCGCAGTTGAGCGCCAGCTTGCGCCACAGGCGGGTGAGGATGTCTGGCGTCCATTGGTGGGGAATTTCCGCATCGTCGAGGTCAGCGAGCCATTCAGGCGTCAGTGGGTTGGCCTGGTCGCCCAGCCAGTTGAAGCCGTGACCGGCGAAGTTCACCTGCCAGTCCGCCTCGCGGAAGGCGCCTTCGGTGCTTGAGGCGAAAATACAGCGGGCGTGCGGAGCCTGATTGGCGACCGCATCCTGGCTGCCGAGGCCGTTCTGCAACAAGATCAGTTCGGCGCCATGGACCAGCCGGGGCGCCAGTTGCGCGACCGCCTGTTCGGCATCATAGGCCTTGCAGGCGACCAGCAGTCGGTGGATCGGCGTGGCGTCCTGCACGGTTTGCGCCGGGATTGCATGCAGTTGCGCCTGGCCTTTTTCGATCAGGGTCAGGCCCCCGGTCGCTTGATAGGCTTCAAGACGTGCGCAATCACGTAGGATCAGGCGGACCGCTTTGCCTGCACGGGCCAGTCGACACGCCCAGAGGCTGCCCAGACTGCCGGCGCCGAGAATATGCCAGGTGCTGCTCATCAGCGTTTCGCAACCGTTATAATGAGCCGGTATTTTAACCGTCAAACCCTGCGCGCTCCATCGCCCTCTTTCAATAGAGCCGAGAGCGTGCGTTTATTTTTTTGGAGAGAAGGTATGCCGTCGTTCGACGTGGTATCGGAACTGGACAAACACGAAGTCACCAACGCAGTGGAAAACGCGGTCAAGGATCTGGATCGCCGTTATGACCTCAAGGGCAAGGGTAGCTTCGAATTCAAGGAAAAGGATCTGGCCATCACCCTGACTGCAGAAGCCGAGTTCCAGCTGGAAGCGATGATCGAGATCCTCAAGCTGGCCCTGGTCAAGCGCAAGATCGACGTTCAGTGCCTGGAAGTGAAGGATGCCTACGCGTCGGGCAAGGTGATGAAGCAGGAAGCCACCCTCAAGGAAGGTATCGACAAGGAGCTGGCGAAGAAAATCGTCGCCCACATCAAGGATGCCAAGCTCAAGGTCCAGGCGGCCATCCAGGGTGAGCAGGTACGTGTGACCGGCAAGAAGCGTGACGACCTGCAGGAAGCCATCGCCGCTTTGCGGGCCAAGGAATTCGGCATGCCACTGCAGTTCAACAACTTCCGCGACTGATTGCGCGGCCTTGGAACCTTGGCGCTGTTTTGGCGTCCGAGGTTCCTGTTGCCGCTGAAACGATTGCGGCGCGATTTTTACAGCTTTTGCCCCCTCGGCATCAGGAGAACATTATGGATTTGAGTGCTGAAGTCGATCAGCTGGTTAAAACGTCGCAAACGTGGGTTCCGTTGATTATGGAGTACGGTAGCCGCCTGTTGCTGGCGCTGCTGACCCTTGCCATTGGCTGGTGGGTGATCAACAAGGTGACCTATCGCCTGGGCAAATTGCTGGCGCTGCGCAATGCCGACCTGGCGCTGCAAGGCTTCATCAGCAGCCTGGCGAACATCATTCTGAAAATTCTGCTGGTGGTCAGCGTTGCCTCGATGATCGGCATCGAGACCACCTCGTTCGTCGCCGCGATCGGTGCCGCGGGTCTGGCTATCGGTCTGGCCTTGCAAGGCAGTCTGGCGAACTTCGCCGGCGGCGTGCTGATTCTGCTGTTCCGTCCATTCCGCCTGGGCGACTGGATCGAGGCTCAGGGCGTTGCCGGTACTGTCGACAGCATCCAGATTTTCCACACCGTGCTGCGTACCGGTGACAACAAGACAGTGATTCTGCCTAACGGCAGCCTGTCCAACGGCATCATCACCAACACCAACCGTCAGCCCACCCGCAAGGTGGTCTTTGATGTAGGTGTCGATTACGAAGCCGATCTGCAAAAAGCTCGTCAGGTGCTGCTGGACCTGGCCAAGGATCCACGTATCCACCAGGATCCGGCTCCGCAGGCGGTGGTCTCGCTGCTAGGCGATAGTTCGATCACCTTGTCTTTGCGGGTTTGGGTCAACACGGCTGACTACTGGGATGTGATGTTCATGCTCAACGAGCATGCACGTGACCGCCTGAAGGAAGAGGGTATCGACATTCCCTTTCCGCAGCGGGTTATCCGTGTAGTGCAGGAAGCGGCTGTGCAGTAAGCAGCGGCTCGATCGCGGGGCGGGCCCGCTGCCACAGGATCCCCTGTGGGAGCGGGCCGGTCCCGGGATTACACTTGTTCACGTCTTCGCGCTTTCTGCGTTTCGGTGTTTCTGGCATATAGGCTGGCTTACTTCTGTTTGTCCGGTCTTATCATGCTTACCCCCTTGATCCATATCACCCCATTGCGAGCGTTCTGGTTCGCCATGACCCTGGCGCTGTTCGAGTTGCTGACCTACGTTGCCAGCGATGTGGTGATGCCAGCCATGCCGGTTGTGGTCAGTGATCTGAATGCCAGCCCGGCGTTCATTCCTCACGCACTCAATTTGTACTTGCTCGGCGGTGTGCTGCTGCAATGGCTGATCGGCCCGCTGGCGGATCGTTATGGCCGCAGGCCGATGTTGCTGGTTGGTTGTGCCATTTTTGGTGCGACGTGCCTGGCTACTTTCTGGGTGCAGAGCATCGAGTTTTTCAACCTGCTGCGACTGTTGCAGGGGATTGGCCTGGGCTTCGTGGTGACGGTCAGTTACCCGGCCTTGAACGAAGCATTCAGCGAGGCGGACGCGGTGCGGATGATGGCCTTGTTGGCCAATATCGCGCTGCTCTCGCCGTTACTTGGGCCTTTGGTGGGCACCTTGTTGCTGGAGTGGGTGTCCTGGCGCTGGTTGTTCGTCATCTTTGGTGCCAGCGCTGTAGTGGCGTGGCTGGCGTTGTACCGGTTCATGCCCGAGACCTTGGGGGTAGCACGCAGCGATGGTACGCGCCTGGCGTTCCAGCCGATTCACCTGAAAACCTTGTTGGCCGGTTACGCCCAACTGCTTGGCAACCGACGTTTTGTTGCTGGCAGCGCAGCCTTGGGACTGATTGGCTTGCCACTGATCGGCTGGATCGGACTTTCGCCGGTGCTGCTGATCCACGATGAAGGCTTGAGTACCCTGCATTACGCCTTGTGGCAGTTGCCTGTGTTCGGTGGCCTGATTCTCGGCAACCTGGTGATCAATCGCATTGCCGATCGCTATGCACTCACTACCTTGATTCGCGGTGCGCTCTGGCCATTCCTGTTGGGGTTGTTCGCGATGATGCTCGGTACCTGGCTGGTGCCAAGTGTCGCCGCCCTGGTAGCGGGCATGTCGGTGTATGCCCTGGGCCTGGGTATCGCCAACGCGGTGTTGTACCGCATGACGCTTTTTTCCAGCGAGCAGAGCAAAGGGTTGGTGTCGGCAATGCTCGGGATGATCACCATTGCTCTGTTGGGTGTGGGTGGTGCCTTGTTGGCGATGATGGGGGCTGGTGCCAGCTTGCTGAGTTTCGCCATGGCCGCCGGGCTGGCCGGGTTGCTGGCGCTATGGCCGCTGAAGATCGTTCTGAACGCATCCAGCGTACCTTCCGAAGCTGTGCCGGGGTAACCCCGGCAACAGCCTCAGGGGCGGTCAGGGGCGTTGTTCGGCCGCAGTACTGTCGACGGGTAGCTGTTTGCCGCGACCTTGCTCCTGATGCCAGTGCAGGGCGATCAGGATCAAGGTGGGCACACCGAGCAGCGCGGTGATCAGGAAGAAGTCGTGGTAACCGAACTTCTCTACCATAACGCCGGAGTAGCCGCCGATCAGGCGCGGCAACAGCAGCATGATCGAGCTCAGCAGGGCATATTGGGTGGCCGAGAACTTCAGGTTGGTCAGGCTCGACAGGTAGGCAACGAAAGCCGATGTGGCCAAGCCTGAGCTGAAGTTGTCGAGGGAAATGGTCACCACCAGCATCTGCAAGTTGGGGCCCATGTCAGCCAGCATCAGGAACAGGATATTGGTCGCCGCCGACGCTACGCCGCCAATGAACAGAATCGGCAAAATGCCGAAACGCACAATCAGCAATCCGCCCATCCCGGCACCGACCAACGTCATGATCAGGCCGAAGATCTTGCTGACACTGGCAATCTGATCCTTGGTGAAACCCTGGTCGATGTAGAAAACGTTGGCCATCACGCCCATCACCGTATCGGACATCCGATAGGTCGCGATCAGCCCGAGCAGCAGCAGTGCCTGCCAACGGTAGCGAAGAATGAAGTCATTGACCGGCGTCAGTACCGGGGCCAGGCCGCGGCGGCCCATGGACGACAGGCATAGCGTGGTCAAGGTGATGTACAGGATCGCCCGCAGGAAGGCTCGGTCTTCGAGCAGCAGATCGAGCATGCTCATACCGTCGAACAGCACGCTGGCGAAGTCGGTGTTGTACAACTGAGTGAAGGTTGCAGGTACCGAAACCAACAGAATGATCAGCACGAACACTGACACCAACTGGTGCACCAGCCCGTAGCGGGCGGCCGACAATTGGGTGCGAAGCGGGACGGGCGGCTCGCGCATCAGCAGGGTGGTGATCACCGCGGGCAGCATGAGTACGCCGAACAGTACGTAAGTTCCGGTCCAGGCACTGTGCAGGTAACTGAAACCGGTTGAGCCAAAGCCTTCGGCAAAGAACAAAGCACCGGCCGTGGCGAGCAACGCTGCGACCCGGTAACCGGCCATGTAACTGGCGGCCAGGGCAGCCTGGCGCTGATCGTCAGCAATTTCCAGACGATAGGCGTCGACAGCGATATCTTGTGTGGCAGAAGCGAAGGCGACCAGTACGGCCAGGGCAATCAGCCAGGACAAGTGCTTTTGCGGATCACAGAAACCCATGCCTACCAGGCCGATAACCACCAGGATCTGTGACAACACCAGCCAGGAGCGGCGTCGGCCCAGCTTGCCGAGCAAGGGCAGGCGCCATTGGTCGAGCAGCGGCGACCAGACCCATTTAAAGGCATAGGCCAAGCCAATCAGGCTGGCATAACCAATGGTTTCACGGGCCACCCCAGCCTCGCGCAGCCATACCGATAGGGTTGAAAACACCAGCATGTAGGGCAAGCCGGCGGCAAAGCCGAGCAGCAACAGCACCAGGGTAGACGGGCTGGCATAGGCAGCGAGCGCAGCGCGCCAGGTTTTACGGGGCATGGGCCAACATCTGCCTCAAGTTTACGAAAACAAAGCGCGCACTCTAACCGCTGTGCTCCATCGGGCGCCAGCCATGGCGTAACATATCCACACGATTATTGTGCAGAGTGACGCCTTCTGCTCGTAGCCGAGCGCGTTGTTCGTCGCCAGAAGGTGTGCCCAGTGCCAGGCTCAAGCGCCCTCCGGCGCCAAGGACTCTGTGCCAAGGCAACTGGGTATCGGCTGGCAATTGGCTCAAGGTGCGCCCAACCCAGCGTGCGGCGCGACCAAGGCCGGCCCATTCGGCAAGTTGTCCATAGCTGACCACCTTGCCCGCGGGCACTTGCCCAAGCACCAAGTAGAGCGCCATTCGTCGGGCCTGGGCATCTTCCGATGGATCACCAGAGGGCTGCTTCATCGCGCCCTCACAGGCATTGGCGCAGAAACTGGCCCGCTTATCGGGCAAACACTAATTGAACTCATCTGCATCAGGTCGGTCTGTCCTTGCTCTATAGGCGGGTATCTGGATAATGCCCGACTTTTTGCCAATCAGAGCCCGTTATTGCTTATGTTTTCTAGAGTCTTGTTGTCCCTCGCTGTTGTTGCCGCCTGTTCGCCGGCGGTCGCTGATACCGTCTGGATGAAAAACGGTGACCGGCTCAGCGGCAAGATCAGTGTCTTTGATGGTGGCAAGCTGTTGCTGCAAACCGAGTACGGTGGCTCCATCGCCCTGGACTGGAAACAGGTCAAGACGCTGGAAAGCGATCAGGAACTGCTGGTCAAACAGGATGCTTACACTGGCGAGAAAGCCAAGTCGTTGACTGCTGCCGAAGATGGCAAGGTGATCCTGGCCAATGGTGAGGCGCCCAAGACTGTCGAACTGGCCAGTATTCAGCAGATCATGAAACCCAAGCCTGTGCTTGAGGATCTGTCGTGGAAGGGCAATGTCGACCTGGCCATGGACTACAAGCGGGCCGAGTCCGATAGCGATGATTACGACATCGACTTCAAGACCACCGCACGCCACGGCCGCTGGCGTCATCAAGCGGAAGGTGAATACAACCGCGAAAGCAAGGACGACGTTACCACCACCAACAACTGGAGCGCCGAATACGCACTCGACCGCTTCATAACCGAAAAGTGGTTCTGGCAGGGGCGTCTGGAGTACAAGCGTGATCACATCGAAGACCTGGCCCGCCAGCGTACCGTGGGTACCGGCCCTGGTTACCAGTTCTGGGATGACGAGTTGGGCGCTTTCTCCCTGGGCTCGCTGGTCAACCGCACCGACTATGAATATGCCGATGGCGGCAAGGACAACTTCTATTCCCTGGCCATGAAGTGGGACTACAACCGCTACCTGATTGGCAAGCGTGTCGAGTTCTTCACCAACGGCGAAGTCGGCAAGCCGCTCGATGGCGTGGCCAACTATGCGTTGGATGCCGAGGTTGGCCTGCGTTACAAGGTCACCGAATGGGCGTCGCTCAACCTCAAGGCCGAGAAAGACGTCATCAGTGGTACCCGTGACAGCGACCTGGACAAGACCCGCTATACCGCAGGCTTTGGTGTGGCCTGGTAAGTCTGCTGGCAACTCCCGGCGATAATGATTATTTTGACGGTTATCCAAAGGACCGCATCGCACCTGCGGCCCGCCCTCAGAACATTATCGAATCGGGAGTTACACCGTGAGCGCAAAAGTCGCACAACAAGCCCGGGAATTGCTGCTCAAGGAATACCGAGGCGTCCTCTCGACCCATTCCAAGTCGATGCCTGGCTTTCCCTTCGGTTCGGTAGTGCCGTATTGCCTTGATGCACAGGGTAATCCGCTGATACTGATCAGCCGCATTGCCCAACACACCCATAACCTGCAGAAAGACCCCAAGTGCTCCTTGCTGGTGGGGGAGCGCGATGCCGAGGATGTGCAAGCGGTCGGCCGCCTGACGGTTCTGGCGCAAGCGCGCAGGATTGAAGATCCAGCGGCCGTCGAAGCTGCTGCCGAGCGCTACTATCGCTATTTCCCCGAATCGGCCAACTACCACAAGGCCCATGACTTTGACTTCTGGGTGCTCGAGCCAGTGCGCCACCGCTACATCGGCGGCTTTGGTGCCATTCACTGGGTGGATCACCTGAGCCTGGCCAATCCATTTGCGGGCAAGGCCGAGCTGAGCATGATCGAGCACATGAACAGCGATCATGCCAGCGCCATAGAACATTACGTCCAGCTCAGCGGCCTGCCGCGCGAAACGCCAGCGCAGATGGTCGGGATCGACAGCGAAGGCATGCACCTGCGTATCGGACAGGGCGTACACTGGCTGCCGTTCGCGGTACCTTGCAATACGCCGATACAAGTGCGCGAAGCGCTGGTTTTTCTGGCCCGCGCGGATCAATGGCCGGCCCGTGAGCGCGCCGAGGCTTGAAAAAGCCGTTGCTCGCAACCATTAAAGGTTAACTGCAAGGACTTCTTGCGCAGAGGAACCGTTGATGCGTGCTTTTCTATTGCTGTTTCTGATTTTTCCGGTGCTGGAGCTGTATGTGTTCTTCAAGGTCAGCACCGCGATCGGCTTCTTCCCGGCGCTGCTGCTGATTATCGCGGGCTCCGCCCTGGGTGTGCTGGTCGTGCGGGTGGCAGGCCTTGCTACCGCCCTGCGTGCCCGTGAGAGCCTGCAGCGCGGAGAACTGCCAGCCGAAGACATGTTTCACGGTTTGATGCTCGCGTTGGGCGGCGGCCTGCTGCTGTTGCCTGGTTTTATCAGCGACGTGATCGGCCTGGTGTTTCTGCTGCCGTTTACCCGCCGCCTGCTGGCGCGCAAGATGCGTGAGCGCGCCGAAGCCCAGGCAATGCGTCAGCGTGCCTTTGGTGACGAGCCATTCGTAAGCCGTCCGGGCCCCGGTGCGCACCCGCGTCAACCGAATGTGATCGAGGGTGAGTACGAGCATCGTGATTCTCGTGAGCCCCGCGATCCACGCGATTTGTAAGCCTGCAAACGTTTGTCCGAACGGCCCCTGATGGGGCCGTTCTGCTGTAGAGGCTTGGAATGCAAAATATTTCATGTACAAGCCTTGTAATTGATCTTGGCGACCTCATGTAGGGGTTACCGCAAGGTTTCTGGGGATCTGCCCCGGACATAACATGGGTGGTTCGCACTGCGAGCTACGAGCGGCTACGCCGCAAGCATCAACCTGCCGGTGTCGACACCGGCCGATGAAAACCACAATTAGGAGAGATCGACAATGAAGCTTCGTCCTCTGCATGACCGCGTCGTTATCCGTCGCAGCGAAGAAGAATCGAAAACCGCTGGCGGTATCGTTCTGCCAGGTTCGGCCGCTGAAAAACCTAACCGTGGCGAAATCGTCGCTGTAGGTACCGGTCGCATCCTGGACAACGGTGAAGTGCGTGCGCTGGCCGTGAAAGTGGGTGACAAGGTGGTTTTCGGCCCTTACTCGGGCAGCAACACTGTGAAAGTTGACGGCGAAGACCTGCTGGTAATGGCTGAGAACGAAATTCTCGCTGTTATCGAAGGCTGATTCCGCTGGTTTCCCGTTACTCCAAAGTATTCAAGGATTAAACGATCATGGCTGCTAAAGACGTAAAATTCGGCGACTCCGCCCGCAAGAAAATGCTCGTTGGTGTCAACGTTCTGGCTGACGCTGTAAAAGCGACCCTGGGCCCAAAAGGCCGTAACGTTGTTCTGGCCAAGAGCTTCGGCGCGCCAACCATCACCAAAGACGGTGTTTCGGTTGCCAAAGAAATCGAACTCAAAGACGCTTTCGAGAACATGGGCGCCCAGTTGCTCAAAGACGTTGCCTCCAAGGCCAACGACGAAGCTGGTGACGGCACCACCACCGCCACCGTTCTGGCTCAAGCCATCGTCAGCGAAGGCCTGAAAGCCGTTGCTGCCGGCATGAACCCGATGGACCTCAAGCGCGGTATCGACAAAGCTACCATCGCTATCGTTAAAGAACTGAAGACCCTGTCCAAGCCTTGCGCCGACTCCAAGGCCATCGCTCAGGTAGGTACCATCTCTGCCAACTCCGACAACTCCATCGGCGACATCATTGCCGAAGCCATGGAAAAAGTCGGTAAAGAAGGCGTGATCACCGTTGAAGAAGGCTCGGGCCTGGAAAACGAACTGTCTGTCGTTGAAGGCATGCAGTTTGACCGCGGCTATCTGTCTCCTTACTTCGTCAACAAGCCAGACACCATGGTCGCCGAGCTGGATGGCCCTCTGCTGCTGCTGGTTGACAAGAAAATCTCCAACATCCGTGAACTGCTGCCAGTTCTGGAAGCTGTTGCCAAGGCCGGCCGTCCGCTGCTGATCGTGGCTGAAGACGTTGAAGGCGAAGCGCTGGCTACCCTGGTAGTCAACAACATGCGCGGCATCGTCAAAGTTGCTGCAGTCAAGGCACCAGGCTTCGGCGACCGCCGCAAAGCCATGCTGCAGGACATCGCCGTCCTGACTGGCGGTACCGTGATTTCCGAAGAAATCGGCCTGAGCCTGGAATCGGCTACCCTGGAGCACCTGGGCAACGCCAAGCGCGTAACCCTGTCCAAGGAAAACACCACCATCATCGACGGTGCTGGCCAGGAATCGGACATCGAAGCACGCGTCAAGCAGATCCGTGCCCAGATCGAAGAAACCTCTTCGGACTACGACCGTGAAAAACTGCAAGAGCGTCTGGCCAAGCTGGCTGGCGGTGTTGCCGTGATCAAGGTCGGTGCTGGCACCGAAGTTGAGATGAAAGAGAAGAAGGCCCGCGTTGAAGACGCCCTGCACGCTACCCGTGCAGCCGTTGAGGAAGGCGTGGTACCTGGCGGTGGTGTTGCGCTGGTTCGCTCGCTGCAAGCCATTGCTGACCTTAAAGGCGACAACGAAGACCAGAACGTTGGTATCCAACTGCTGCGTCGCGCTGTTGAGTCCCCACTGCGTCAGATCGTTGCCAACGCCGGCGACGAGCCAAGCGTAGTTGTCGACAAGGTCAAGCAAGGTTCGGGTAACTTCGGTTACAACGCTGCTACCGGTGAGTACGGCGACATGATCGAAATGGGCATCCTGGACCCAGCCAAGGTAACTCGTTCGGCGCTGCAAGCTGCCGCTTCGATCGGTGGTCTGATGATCACTACTGAAGCCATGGTTGCCGATGCTCCTGTTGAAGCCTCTGCTGGCGGCGGTATGCCAGACATGGGCGGCATGGGTGGTATGGGCGGCATGGGCGGCATGATGTAAGCCAGCCTTACCTCGCTACGAAAAGAGCCCCGCTTAATGCGGGGCTTTTTTTTTGGTTCTTCACGAAATTCCGGGGGTACGATCTTGGGGCTGGGCTGGGCTGGGCTGGGCTGGGCTGGGCTGGGATTTGAGTCTGTGAGCTTATCCATTTAATGCGGCGGCGCTGTTGGCCCCTTCCGCCCTTACGGCGGGTCCCTTTTGTCTTGGCAAAAGGAACCAAAACCGTGT
>NZ_JAZDCU010000010.1:0-237976 GCF_036324085.1 Pseudomonas auratipiscis | reverse complement strand
ATGCAGGGACACACGGTTTTGGTTCCTTTTGCCAAGACAAAAGGGACCCGCCGTAAGGGCGGAAGGGGCCAACAGCGCCGCCGCATTGAATGGATAAGCTCGCAGACTCAAATCCCAGCCCAGCCCCAAGATCATACCCCCGGGATTCCGTGAAGAACCTTTTTTTTGCACCCGATTTTTCAGCACACCGCAGCAGGCGATGCATTTCCACAAACCGCCTCCACTCAAGTAAACTGGCGGGCTTCGCGCAGCCTTGAGCTGCCCCAGTAGATTTTTCCAAAGGTGCCCGCCATGCCTTGGCTGCAAGTACGTCTGGCCATCAGCCCGGAACAAGCCGAAACCTATGAAGATGCCCTGCTCGAAGTAGGCGCGGTTTCGGTCACCTTCATGGACGCCGAAGATCAGCCGATTTTCGAACCGGACCTCAACACCACACCGTTGTGGTCGCACACGCACCTGCTGGCGCTGTTCGAGGCCGATACCGATGCCGACGCCGTGTTCGCTCACCTGCAACTGCTGACCGACGCCGCATTGCCCGAGCACCAGGCAGAGGTCATCGAAGACCAGGATTGGGAACGAAGCTGGATGGACAACTTCCAGCCGATGCGTTTCGGTCAACGCCTGTGGATCGTGCCAAGCTGGCATACCGCGCCGGAGCCAGACGCCGTCAACCTGTTGCTCGATCCTGGGCTTGCCTTCGGCACAGGCACCCACCCGACCACCGCCCTGTGCCTTGAGTGGCTGGACGGCCAGGACCTGAAAGACGCGCAGGTGCTCGACTTCGGTTGTGGTTCCGGGATTCTGGCCATCGCTTCGCTGCTACTTGGCGCCCGCGAAGCCGTGGGCACTGACATCGATGTACAGGCCCTGGAAGCCTCCCGCGACAATGCCGGACGCAATGGCATTGCCGACGAGAAGTTCGCCTTGTACCTGCCAGAACACATGCCGGCCATGCAGGCTGATGTGCTGGTCGCCAACATTCTGGCCGGCCCACTGGTTTCCCTGGCGCCGCAATTGTCGACGCTGGTCCGCCCAGGCGGCCTGCTGGCACTTTCCGGAATCCTCGCCGAGCAAGGCGAAGAGGTTGCCGCAGCCTACGCCAAGGACTTCGATCTCGATCCGATCACCGTTCGTGACGGCTGGGTACGCATCAGTGGTCGTCGCCGTTAAGCGCGCCTAGAATAAACTTCTGTATAACCCGGACCGCCGCATGACCGACAGTTTCGTCACCCAGTGCCCGCATTGCCAGACCAGCTTTCGCGTCAACCACAACCAGTTGAGCGTGGCGCGCGGCGTGGTGCGTTGCGGCGCCTGCCTGCAGGTGTTCAACGCTGCCAAACAGCTGTTGGAGCAAAGTGCGGCGCAACAACCTGTGGTCGAACCCACTAGCGTTGAGCCAGCAGTGCCAGCACCTACACCGACTCCCTCTCCCGCGGCGCCTGCCAGTACGCGCGGATGGAGCGCTGCCGAGCTGGACCTCGACCAGCTTGACCTGGACCAGGAGCTGGCGCGCCTGGAACAACGCGAAATCCAGCCGACCACCGAGTTCAGGGCCGTTCCACCTCGCGAGGAAAGCCTCAGTGCCCAGCGCGACGAGCCGGAGAGCGACGACCAGCACTGGCCCGACAGCCTGTTCAGCACCCCAGCCAGCGAGCGCGCCCCCGTGGCCGAGCCAGACGAGCCCCAGCCGCCGCTGATTGAGCAAGAACCACTGGACCTCGCGCCAGCACCGGGCGAGCGCACCGAGCCGTCGTTATCGCTGGATCCGGACACTCTCGACGACGATCTGGACGAAACCCCGCATCGTTCCCAGCCAATTTCAGCCGATCCTGATGAAATGCCTGGCGAGCGCCTGTCGGCCAAAGCGCCCGAGGACGATCTCGACACCCTCGACAGCGACCTTGATGAGCGCCGCGAACCCGGCTTGGGCGCGGTATCAAACCGTCCCGTGCGTAAAGAGCCGCTGCTTGACTTGGTCGACGACCCGCTGCAACTGGATTGGCAGAAACCCAAAGCACACTGGGGTAAGCGTCTACTGTGGATCCTGCTGGTGCTGCTGGCCGCGGCCGTCTTGGCGGGTCAGTACATCTGGTATCACTTCGATGAACTGGCGCGCCAGGACCAGTATCGCCCGTGGTTCCAGCAGATCTGCCCGCAGGTGGGCTGCAAGGTGCCTTCACGCGTCGACATCGAGCGGATCAAAAGCAGCAACCTGGTGGTACGCAGTCACCCGGACTTCAATGGCGCCCTGATCGTCGATGCAATCATCTACAACCGTGCGCCCTTCTCCCAGCCGTTCCCTTTGCTGGAACTGCGCTTCGCCGACCTTAATGGTCAATTGATTGCCAGCCGACGCTTCAAACCCGTCGAGTATCTCAGCGGAGAACTGGCCGGCAAGGGCGAAATGCCTAGCCAGGTACCGATCCACATTGCCCTGGACATCCTCGATCCGGGGCCCAAGGCGGTCAACTACAGCTTGAGCTTCCGCTCGCCGGAATGAGCGGGGCAGTTGCAAGCTGCGAGCTGCAAGCCTCAAGAAAAGTCGGCCATACACCGATCTACCTTGGCTTGCAGCTTGATGCTTGGCGCTTACAACTTCGCGGCCTAACGCCGCAGTTGTTCAGATTTTATCCAAATCTATCTTTATCCGGTCACCGAGAGCGGGTATCATGCCCACCCTTTTTCGAACTCTAATGATCCGGCCCCACAACAGGGAACTCCTATGTCGGCGGTACGCATCGGCCCATATACACTGCAGAACAACCTGATCCTCGCGCCAATGGCCGGGGTCACGGATCAACCCTTTCGTCAGTTGTGCCGACGAATGGGCGCAGGCCTGGTGGTGTCGGAGATGGTCAGCAGTGACATGAGCTTGTGGAACAGCCGCAAGTCGCGTCTGCGCATGATTCACGAAGGTGATCCCGAGCCACGCTCGGTACAGATCGCCGGTGGAGACGCACAGATGCTCGCCGCTGCAGCACGAGCCAATGTCGAGGCCGGGGCACAGATCATTGATATCAATATGGGCTGTCCGGCAAAAAAAGTCTGCAACAAGGCTGCAGGCTCTGCTTTATTGAAAGATGAAGCTCTGGTCAGTGAGATCCTCCATGCGGTAGTTGCCGCCGTGGATGTGCCGGTCACACTGAAAATCCGCACAGGTTGGGACAGAGCGAACAAGAACGGCCTGATAGTGGCAAAGATTGCCGAACAGGCCGGGATCCAGGCACTGGCGGTACACGGACGAACCCGCGCCGACCTTTACACCGGTGACGCCGAGTACGACACCATCGCTGCAATCAAGCAGGCGGTGTCGATCCCGGTTTTTGCCAATGGCGATATCACTTCGCCAGAAAAGGCCCGGGAAGTGCTTCACGCGACCGGAGCCGACGGCCTGTTGATTGGCCGGGCAGCCCAAGGGCGGCCATGGATTTTTCGCGAGATCGAGCATTACCTGCGCACCGGTGAGCAATTACCGGCGCCGCAGTTGAAAGAAGTGGAAAGCATTTTGCTGGAGCACCTGACTGCACTGCACGCCTTTTACGGCGATGTGATGGGCGTACGCATCGCCCGCAAGCATGTCGGCTGGTACTTGGCAACGCTTCCGGGCGCCAAGGAGTTTCGCGCCCAGTTCAATCGTTTGGAAGATACGCAAGCGCAGTGCGCCGACGTTCGCGGCTTTTTCCGCGATCGTGAACAGAGCCTTGAGACAGAGGACGGACAAGGGGTGGCCGCATGACGATGATGACCGAGACTTTAGTGAGTGGAACAACGCCCGTGAGCGACAACGTCAACCTGAAACAGCACCTGAATACACCGAGCGAAGAAGGCCAAACCCTTCGCGGCAGTGTGGAAAAGGCGCTGCACAACTATTTCGCCCATCTTGAGGGCGCGGCCGTCACGGACGTGTACAACCTGGTGCTCTCGGAAGTCGAAGCGCCGCTGCTCGAAAGCGTAATGAATTACGTTAAGGGTAACCAGACCAAGGCCAGCGAGCTGCTCGGACTCAACCGAGGCACCTTGCGAAAAAAGCTTAAGCAGTACGATTTGTTGTAAGCAAGCATCCAAACCAGAAAAGGCGGCTCCCATTCGATGAGGTCGCCTTTTTTGCTGACTCCACCGCGTTATGGAATCTGAAATGACCGACCAGACTACCCGCCTGCCGATCCGCCGCGCTTTGATCAGTGTCTCCGACAAGACCGGAATTCTTGAGTTCGCCCGTGAGCTGCAACAGCTCGGCGTCGAGATCCTGTCCACTGGCGGCACCTTCAAGCTGCTCCAGGACAACGGCGTTGCCGCGGTGGAAGTTGCCGACTACACCGGCTTTGCCGAAATGATGGACGGCCGGGTCAAGACCCTGCACCCAAAAATCCACGGCGGTATCCTTGGCCGTCGCGGCACCGACGACGCCATCATGGCCGAGCACGGCATCAAGCCAATCGATCTGGTCGCGGTCAACCTCTACCCATTCGAAGCCACCATCTCCAAACCGGGTTGTGACCTGCCTACCGCCATCGAGAACATCGATATCGGTGGCCCGACCATGGTTCGCTCGGCAGCCAAGAACCACAAGGACGTCGCCATCGTCGTCAACGCCAGTGACTATGCCCAGGTGCTCGAGGGCCTGAAGGCCGGTGGCCTGACCTACGCCCAGCGTTTCGACCTGATGCTCAAGGCCTTCGAACACACGGCCGCCTACGACGGCATGATCGCCAATTACATGGGCACCGTTAACCAAACGGCTGAAACCCTGAGCACTGAAGGCCGCAGCGAATTCCCGCGCACCTTCAACAGCCAGTTCGTCAAGGCTCAGGAAATGCGCTACGGCGAGAACCCGCACCAGAGCGCGGCGTTCTATGTCGAAGCCAAGCCTGCCGAGGCCGGTATCGCTACCGCCGTGCAGTTGCAAGGCAAAGAACTTTCGTACAACAACGTGGCCGATACCGACGCTGCGCTGGAATGCGTGAAGAGCTTCGTCAAGCCAGCCTGTGTCATCGTCAAGCACGCCAACCCGTGCGGCGTAGCCGTAAGCCCGGACGCCGAAGGCGGTATCCGCCAGGCCTACGAGCTGGCCTATGCGACCGATACCGAATCGGCATTCGGCGGCATCATCGCCTTTAACCGCGAGCTGGACGCCGAAACCGCCAAGGCCATCGTCGAGCGTCAGTTCGTCGAAGTGATCATTGCGCCAAGCGTCAGCGACGAAGCCCGTGCCGTGGTAGCCGCTAAAGCCAACGTACGCCTGCTCGCTTGCGGCGAATGGACGGCCGAGCGCGCTGCTGCCTGGGACTTCAAGCGCGTAACTGGCGGCCTGCTGGTACAGAGCCGCGACATTGGCATGATCGGTGCCGATGACCTCAAGGTTGTCACCCAGCGTGCGCCGACCGAGCAGGAAATCCACGACCTGATCTTCGCCTGGAAAGTGGCCAAGTACGTCAAGTCCAACGCCATCGTCTACGCCAAGAACCGCCAGACCATCGGTGTCGGCGCAGGCCAGATGAGCCGCGTCAACTCCGCTCGTATCGCTGCAATCAAAGCTGAGCATGCTGGCCTGCAGGTGCAGGGCGCAGTCATGGCATCGGATGCTTTCTTCCCGTTCCGTGACGGTATCGATAACGCGGCTAAAGTGGGTATCACTGCGGTAATCCAGCCAGGCGGCTCGATGCGTGATGCCGAAGTGATTGCTGCAGCTGACGAGGCCGGTATCGCCATGGTCTTCACCGGCATGCGCCACTTCCGTCACTAAGTGAGCCTGCGGCACGCTTCAAGCTGCAAGCTGCAAGAAGTGCGCATCGCGTCGCATCTTCTTGCAGTTGCAGCCCCTTAAATTTCAGCGTTGCAAGCTACACAAAAGCGCCGCATTGGCTGCTTTGACCTCTAGCTTGCAGCTCGCAGCTTCTCCGAAGGAGCCTTCATGAACATTTTGATTATCGGTAGCGGCGGTCGTGAACACGCGCTGGCCTGGAAAGTCGCTCAGGACCCACGAGTCGAGAAAGTTTTCGTAGCGCCTGGCAATGCCGGCACAGCCATCGAAGCCAAGTGCGAGAACGTCGACATCGACGTCACTGCCCTGGAACAACTGGCCGACTTCGCCGAACAGAACGTCGCCCTGACCATCGTTGGCCCTGAAGGTCCGTTGGTTGCCGGTGTCGTTGATTTGTTCCGCAGCCGCGGCCTGGACTGCTTCGGTCCAACCAAGGGCGCAGCCCAACTGGAAGGCTCCAAGGCGTTCACCAAGGACTTCCTGGCCCGCCACAAGATCCCTACAGCCGACTACCAGAACTTCACCGAGGTCGAGCCTGCCCTGGCTTACCTGCGTGAAAAAGGCGCTCCGATCGTGATCAAAGCCGACGGTCTGGCCGCCGGTAAAGGCGTGATCGTCGCCATGACCCTGGCCGAAGCCGAAGACGCCGTACGCGACATGCTTGCTGGCAACGCTTTCGGTGACGCCGGTTCGCGCGTGGTTATCGAAGAGTTCCTCGACGGCGAAGAAGCCAGCTTCATCGTCATGGTCGATGGTGAAAACGTACTACCAATGGCCACCAGCCAGGACCACAAACGTGTTGGCGACGGCGATACCGGCCCGAACACCGGCGGCATGGGTGCCTACTCGCCTGCCCCGGTTGTCACTGCCGAAGTACACCAGCGCGTGATGGACCTGGTGATCTGGCCGACCGTGCGTGGCATGGCTGCAGAGGGCAATGTCTATACCGGCTTCCTGTATGCCGGTTTGATGATCGACAAGGCCGGTAACCCGAAAGTCATCGAATTCAACTGCCGCTTCGGCGATCCGGAAACCCAGCCAATCATGCTGCGCCTGGAGTCGAGCCTGGTGCTGCTGATCGAGGCCGCATTTGCCAAGGCCCTGAACAAGGTCGAAGCGCAGTGGAACCCGCAGCCTAGCCTGGGTGTTGTCCTGGCCGCTGGCGGCTATCCGGGTGACTACAGCAAAGGTGCTGTCATCAACGGTCTGGACGCTGCCGCCAAACTGGCCGGCAAGGTATTCCACGCCGGTACTGCCCTGAAGGACGGCAACGTGGTTGCCACCGGTGGCCGGGTACTCTGTGCCACGGCCATGGGCGAAACCGTCGAGGCTGCGCAACAGCAGGCCTACCGCCTGGCCGCAGAAATCAACTGGGAAGGCAGCTTCTACCGCAAGGACATCGGCTACCGCGCCATTGCCCGCGAACGCGGTGAACACCAGCAGTAACAAAGCGCCAGAAAGCAGCGCTGCCAACGGCACCCTGCTTCCAGCCTGTCGACAGGGCCCCACGTGGGCCTTGCCTTCACCTTGGCGCGCCGCGCATAGTTATCATTCGGCACTTTGCTAAGAAGGGATCTCGTCGTGCGTTGGCTCAGGATCGCCATAGGCCTCACCGTCAGTTTGCTGACAATGCTCTGCCTGTTTCCGGCTGCGGCCGAACAAGGCAGTGGCTGGGCCGTTTTGCTCGACGAACAGGCAAGCCTGCAACTCAGTGACGTACGCTCCGAACGCTACCGCACGCAATTCAGCCCCCTCCAGCTAGACCAACTCGATGCCGCAACGCCAAACGAGGCGCTGTGGTTGCATTACCGCCTGGACCCCGGACAGCACGAACAATTGCTGCGGGTCTTTGCACCGGATCTCTCCCGCCTGGACCTGTATGCCCTGGACGGCGATCACCTGGTAAAACACATACACAATGGCCAGGTCTCCGATAATGGTGAATTGAGTGTTCGCAGCAGCGACCATCAGCTGGCGCTGCCCAACAGTTCACGCACGCTGGACATCTACCTGCGACTGGTGTCCGAGCACCAACTGCGCCCTAGCATCAGCCTCGAGCCTGCCACCAAGGTCGCCGCAGACCAACGCCAGACCCTGATGTTCGGTCTGTTGTTCGGTTGCCTGCTGATGCTGATGCTGCACAACCTCATCCGCTTTGCCTATTCGCGCTCCTCAACCAGCTTGAGCCTGGCGGCGTATCACGGGCTGATGCTGCTCAGCGCGCTGATCCTGCTCAACCTCAGTGGCCCGTGGTGGAGTCTCTGGCACTCCGCTCAGACCCCGGCAGCCTACCTTACGGCGCTGCTGGCGAGCCTGGCCGGGCTGACCTTTACCCTGCGTTTTTTTGCCCCCTGCGGCCAACCGCGCCTGAGCCGTCTGCTGCAGGCAGAAATGATCCTGATCGGGCTCTGCGGCTTGCTGCTGCTGTTTGTCGATACCCTGCCGCTGAACCTGATGACCTACGTGCTGTTTGCCCTGGGTAGCGTGAGCATGCTGCTTATTGCCGGTTACCACTGGTACAAGGGCTATGCGCCTGCACGCATGTTCGCCTTGGCGATGCTGCTCTTCAACCTGGGCTGCCTGGTGGTTCTCCCTGCGTTGCTCGGGCTGACCCGCACGCCGACACAATGGTTGCTGTTCACGTTGCTGGGCTTGACCAGCCTGAGCGGATTGCTGCTCAACCTGTCAGTCAGCGAGCGCTTGCGGCGGATCAGCGAGGAACGCTTCAGCGCCAGTCGCGAACTGGCAGCCAGCAACGCCGAAATCAACGCCAAGGCCGAGTTCTTGGCCAAGATCAGCCATGAAATCCGTACGCCCATGAATGGCGTACTGGGCATGACCGAGTTGCTGCTGGGCACCCCCCTGTCGGTAAAGCAACGTGACTATGTGCAGACCATCCATAGTGCAGGTAACGAGCTGCTCACCCTGATCAACGAAATTCTCGATATTTCCAAGCTTGAATCGGGGCAGATCGAACTCGACGATGTGCAGTTCGACCTCAACGCACTGATCGAAGATTGCCTGAGTATTTTCCGCGCCAAGGCCGAGCAGCAGAACATAGAGCTGATCAGTTTCACCCAGCCACAAGTGCCAAGGGTCATCAGTGGCGACCCGACACGCCTGCGCCAGGCGCTGCTGAGCCTTTTGGAAAACGCCCTGAAAAAGACCGAGCAGGGCGAAATCCTCCTGGTTGTGGCACTCGATCAACGCGGCAGCTCACCGCGCCTGCGCATCGCTGTGCAGGACAGCGGCGAGGCCATGGCACCCGGCGAGCGTGAGGCACTGCTGCAGGCCGAACTGCACAGCAAGAATTTCCTTTCCAGCAATAAACTGGGCGGGCATCTGGGCCTGGTCATTGCCAAGCAACTGATAGCCCTGATGCAGGGCGAATTCGGTATCAAGGCCAACCATGGCCTGGGCAACACCTTGTGGCTGACCTTGCCGCTGGACCCGCAACGTCTCGAACAGCCTGCCGCCGACCTCGATGGCCCGCTGCGCGGCGCCCGGGTACTGGTGGTGGATGACAACGACACCTGTCGCAAGGTCCTGGTGCAGCAGTGCAGTGCCTGGGGCATGAACGTCAGCGCCGTGCCTTCCGGCAAGGAAGCCCTGGCCATGTTGCGCACCAAGGCACACCTGCGCGACTACTTCGATGCCGTGCTGCTTGACCAGAACATGCCAGGCATGACCGGCATGCAATTGGCCGCCAAGATCAAAGAAGACCCGAGCCTGAACCACGACATTCTGCTGATCATGCTCACTGGCATCAGCAATGCACCAAGCAAGGTGATTGCACGCAATGCGGGGGTCAAACGAATCCTGGCCAAACCGGTCGCGGGCTACACCCTCAAGACCACCCTGGCGGAGGAGCTGTCGCAGCGCAGCAAAGACCAGCCGATCATCCCGGCTCCGGTAAACCTCGGCACGCCGCTGCATCTGCCCAGTGATTTCCGCATTCTGGTGGCTGAAGACAACAGTATTTCCACCAAGGTCATCCGCGGCATGCTTGGCAAACTCAGCCTGGAGCCCGATACCGCCAGCAACGGTGAAGAAGCGCTGCAATTGATGAAGGCCCACCGCTATGACCTGGTGTTGATGGATTGCGAAATGCCCGTGCTCGACGGCTTCTCCGCTACGCAGCAATTACGCATCTGGGAAATCAGCACTCAGCGCAAGCGCACGCCCGTGGTGGCCCTGACTGCGCACATCCTGGCCGAGCACAAGGAGCGCGCACGACTGGCCGGCATGGATGGCCACATGGCCAAGCCGGTAGAACTGTCACAGTTGCGTGCATTGATCGAGCATTGGGTTGCACACCGAGAAGCGGAAACCAATGAGATACCAACCTCTTGAGCGCGACAGGCGCTGATACACTTGCTTGACTGTCCCTTCTGCCGCGAGCCACCACTATGCTCCATGAGTTGTTCAGCGTTTACATGAAAATGCTTGTGCTCTACAGCCCATTCTTCGTGCTCTCGTGCTTCATCAGCCTGACCCGCGGCCACTCCACCAAAGAGCGTAAGCAATTGGCCTGGCGCGTGGCATTTGCGGCGCTGATCGCAAGCGTGGTGCTGTATTTGTTTGGCAGGGCCATCTTTGGCGTATTCGGCATTACCGCCGACGCCTTTCGCATTGGTGCTGGCAGTGTGCTGTTCATTTCCGCATTGGGAATGGCACAAGGTAAATCCACGGTGCAAACCGACAATGTGCAGCAGGACGTTACCATTGTCCCGCTGACCATTCCCTTGACCGTTGGTCCGGGTACGATCGGCGCCTTGCTGGTGATGGGCGTCGGCCATCCGGAATGGGAAGACAAGCTGCTCGCCATCATCAGCATCGCCCTGGCCAGCTTCACCGTCGGCCTGGTGCTGTACCTTTCGCACCGCATCGAACGGATCCTGGGTGACCAGGGCCTGCAGATTGTCAGCCGCTTGATGGGGCTGTTTGTTTGCGCGCTGGCCGCGCAGATTATCTTTACCGGGATCAAGGGCTATCTGGTGCCCTAGATCTGCAGCTCGATAATCTCGCGCAGAGCAACAGCCTCAAGGCTTTTTTCCACTTTGGCGCGGAACTGCTGTTCAAACAGACGCACATTGAAACGTACCAGTTCGGCCTTGACCCGCTGGTGTGTGCGCTCGCGAAACAGAAAGCCTGCACAGAGCTGAGATTGCTCGAGCGCTTCGTGGTAGACCACCATATCCACGCAGCCATTACGGGCCGGAGCACAGGGTAACAACTGAAAAACACCCTGCTCACGGGTTCGCTGCTCGAACTGCAGCCTGGCCGTGGTATTTAAATTAAGCCCATGCATGGCCAGTTGCATCCCTCTAGCGTATTGGCTGCCGGCCACAGCCGAAATAGCCAACAGCGCCTTATCGACGATCTCGGATCGCTCATTGTCTGGCCAATGCACCTCACTCGCGGACAACGCATCCCAGCCATAAAACTTCAGTTTGTTCTTGTAGAAACCGTACCAGTCCGTGATCAGACCATGCTCAAAGGCAAAGCGGGTTTCCTGTTCGGCTTGCAGTAATGCCAACTTCACCGAACTTCTTTGGGCCAAGGACACATCAGCCATGAACGATACAAGACCTGCCCCGATTACTGCAGCTTGTGGCTTATTCATGGTTGCCTCCTTGCTTCTTGCCCAGTTCCAACAGGTAGCATCGTTCCTGTTGTTTACGCTCGATCAACCTGCGCAACTCTTCGCGGCGCGGTTCAAACAGTGCACAGTCCAGTTGCGCAGACTGCCCCTTGATGAGTACATCGCCTTGAATCGTATTGGCGTACAGCGGCTGCTCGATCGTCACTTGCTCCAGTAGCAAGGAAGTCTGCAATGCGATGCTGCACATATCGATAATCGGTCCCTTGTGGACCAAACCTATTTCCAGCGCAATTCGAGTACCGCTGGCATCGCCTTCAAAGGCAAATGGACGAAAAATGTCCAGGCCACCCTGCGTGCTCCCGAGCGCTTGCAAACCCTGCTCGACGACACTCGAAGCCCCTGCGTGTCGGCCTTCCAACCACAAAGCCAGGGGCTGGATGGGCGCCACCATCGATGCTCGACCACTTGGCGTGTGTGTATCCTGGAACAGCTGGGTCAAGATCCAGTCGCGCGCGGACAATCCGTGGCGGTAGCGGCTGTACCATTGGGGGTAATCAGCGAATCGCGAGCCTACGGCTTTATTGGCCACCAGTTGCGCATACAGCAGCGAGTCGAGCACCGCCTGGCGTTCACTGAGCGATACCTCAGGTGCAATCAACAGCAAGGTGCCAGCGGCCATCCATACCGAATAGTTGTCTGTTCTCATGTCCCTTCCTTGTGCAGATCAGATGACTCGCGCACGAGCCATCCCGAGTGATCAGATTTCGTAATCCAGGACGTTGGCCATGGAACGCTCGCCCAACTTGTCTTCGATGGCGCTGCGTACACGCTCATAGAGGGATTTGTTGAATGACAATGCTGCAGTGCCCGTATAGAACTCCTCGGCGGTGCTGTTCCACTCGAGTACAAACAGATCCAGATCGTGCTTTGAGGTATTGGTGTGGACACAGCCCATCGCAAGTACCACTTCACCTTCGCTGGTCTCGATGCAGGAAGCCAGGCCAATATTGGCGGTGTTTCTGTTTTTGACGTTGCGATCGAAAAGCTTCTGGGCCTCGCTGACCAGACCAAGTTTTTTCATGGCATCCCCAGCAAGCTTGCTCAACAGCTCACCAGGCGCGCCCCCCAGAACAGCGGTTCCCATGGCGCCGATGGCCTTGGAAGTGATGGCCGCGATTGTCAGCGCCTGGGAAGAGGCGCTTTCCCGCTCGTAGCTCCGGCGAGCGGTGACCCAGCCACAGTCCTGCATGACTTTGAGAAACTGCTTGAACCAGGCCTCGCCCTGACCTTCCTGGTCATAAAGTTTGCTGGCGACCAACGAGGCGAAGTGGTAGGCGTTCTTCACATCGGTGCGGCTTTGCAGCGACATGCCGGCGCCAAAAGCCATCAACGATTGCTCAACGACGGCAGCGGTGTTGGTGCTCAGGATTTCTGTGTTTTCGCTCATTTCGAATAGTCCTTTTCATGAAGCCCCGGTCGCAATCGCCGGGGCCCCACACTATTCGAGACAGCTGTTTGGATCAGGATCGAAGGCTTTCCCCTGCAACCTCAGTCCTGTGCTGGATACCAGCGCGGGGTGTACACCCACTGTCCACCATCAGCACGGTCGAAGCCGCAGGTGGTCGACGAACCGACCAGCACCATGGTGCGCATGTCGACCATTTCCGGCTGCAGTTCGCCGAGGGTGACGACCTTCAATGTCTGCCCTGGCCTGCCAATGTCTCGACCAAGTACCACAGGGGTATCTGCGGTACGATGCTGGCGAACGATCTCCAGGGCCCGGCCCAATTGCCAAGGCCGTGAGCGCGAGATCGGATTGTAGAACGCCAATGCCAGGTCGGCCTGGCAAGCCAGGTCCAGACGTTTCTCGATAATCGACCAGGGTTTCAGATTGTCCGAAAGCGACAATACGCAGAAGTCATGACCCAAGGGAGCGCCAGCCTGAGCGGCGGTTGCCAGGGAAGCAGAAACACCTGGCAGCATTTGCAGGTCGACAGCGTGCCACTGCGGATCGCTCGATTCGTGCAACGCTTCCAGCACCGCAGCGGCCATGGCGAACACGCCAGGGTCACCTGAAGACACCACTACCACCGAACGGCCCTGTGCGGCCAGCTCGAAGGCGTGCCGGGCACGCTGCATCTCTTCACGGTTGTCAGTGCAGTGCATGACCTGATCGGCGCGGAAAGGGCCAGCCATGCGCACATAGGTTTCATAACCAAGGATGTCGTTGGCTCGGGCCAGCTCGGCCTTGACTGCTGGGACCATGAACTCGGCCGCGCCAGGCCCCAAACCGATCACTGCCAGTCGTCCGCGAGCACGGCCAATTTGCGCTGGATCGATCGGCTGATTGGCAACCAGAATGGCCAAACCATCGGTAACCGGTTGCGGTGGCAGCAATTGCGGCATGACCTGCTCTGCCAGCGCACTGGCGCTCTGGGCGGTGGGTGCAAAGCGTACCGGTATATTCAACGCTGTTGCTGCCGCGTGCAGCGACGCATCGGCCATCAATGCATCGCTCGCCAACAGACAGGCAAGTGCTGGCTCGGCAATGCGTAGCTCGCGCAGCGCATCACGCACTACGGTTGCCAGCGCCGGCACTGCAGCGTTCACCGCAATCAGCACGCAGCGTGGATAGATGACGAGTTCCTGAGCCGAAACTTCCCGCGCGTCACAGCCCACATGAATAGCCAGTTGTGCCTGCTCGCTTTGCGGCAATTGTGCTTGCGCCAACCAGGGCGCATGCCCCTCGATGCGCACCGACTCGCCCGCGAGTAAATCGGAAACAAAGCGTTTGCCCAGTTCCAGGTCGGCCAGGGCGTAGCCCGTTGGCGGATTGAGCAGGCAAGTACCGAAACGCAGCTCTCCGCTGGTAGTGATTGCCGGGGCGACGCCCAACCCGGCAGCGATTTCGCGCGCCATGACGTTGACGCCACCCAGCCCCCCGAGCAAAGGCACGACTGCACTGCCATCCTCAGCCACAGCCAGTACCGGCGGCTCGGCACCTTTTTCCAGCAACACGCCCGCCAGGGTGCGAATCACGATGCCAGCAGCGCACAGGGCGATGATTGGCGTGTCCCGTTGATAGAGCTGTCGCAGCGTAGCGCCGAACTCCGGGTAGCTGCAGTCAACGTCCTCGACCCGCCCTTGCAGTCCATGGATCACTGCATCGGGGTACATTTGCTGGATCTTGCGAGCAGTGCTCAGGCTGCCTTTGCCAAGAATGACAATCGCCGGTGCTTTACGAGTCATCAGCCCTGCCACCTTTCACCGGGAACAATAATCAACGAGAAATATGGCGAGGACTGCGGATCGACCTCATCCAGAGCGACGATCTTCTGGTTGGCCATGGTCGCTCGCTCCACATACAAAGCGCGATCTGCCATGCCCAACTCGGTCAGTACTTCGCGCACCTTGGGGAAGTTGCGTCCAAGCTTCATGATCACGGCTGCATCAGCATCGGCCAGACGGCGCTTGAGCTCGGCATGCGGCAGCACACCAGAAAGTACCGACAGGCTTTGATTGCGGTAAACCAGAGGGGCACCCAATACCGAAGCGCCGCCAAGCATCGAGCAGACCCCTGGAATCACCTGAGCCTCGTAACGTTCGGCAAGACGGTCGTGCAGGTACATGTAGGAGCCGTAGAAGAACGGATCGCCTTCGCAGATCACCGCGACATCACGCCCGGCGTCCAGATGCGCGGCGACTTCCAGGCTGGCAGCATCATAAAAATCGCTGATGACCTGTTCATAGGACAGCGGCGCTGGCAGTACCTCGGTGGTCACTGGATACACCAGCGGCAGAAGGGTCTGGGCTTGCTGCAAATGGCCTTCGATAATGCCGAAGGCGTTACCACGCTTGCCTTTGGCAACGAAGTACGCGACCACCGGCGATTCGCGCAGCAAGCGCAGGGCCTTTACGGTAATCAGTTCTGGATCGCCAGGCCCTACGCCCAAGCCCAGCAAACGTCCACGCGCCTGCATCATTCGACCTCCGTGGCCAGAGCATTGACTGCCGCAGCGGCCATGGCGCTGCCACCCAGGCGCCCCTGCATGATCACAAAAGGTACGCCGCGGCTATCGGCAGCGAGCATCGCCTTGGATTCGGCGGCGCCGACAAAGCCTACCGGGAAGCCAAGAATCAAGGCGGGTTTAGGTGCGCCGGCATCGAGCATCTCCAGCAGGTAGAACAAGGCGGTCGGCGCATTGCCGATCACCACCACGCTACCTTCCAGGTGCGGGCGCCAAAGCTCCAGGGCGACCGCCGACCGGGTGTTGCCCAGTTCACGGGCAAGCGCCGGTACTTGCTCGTCGCGCAGGGTGCAGATCACCTCGTTGTTCGCCGGAAGGCGAGCGCGGGTGATGCCCTCGGACACCATGCGTGCATCACAGAGAATCGGCGCGCCCTTGGCCAAGGCTTCGCGTCCGGCAGCACCCGCCCCCGGCGAGAACTGCAGGCCATCGATGGCGTCGACCATGCCACAGGCATGAATGACTCGAACCGCGAGCTTTTCCAGATCGGCAGGAATGCGATCGAGCCGAGCCTCCTGTCGAATGATCGCGAAGGAATTGCGATAGATCTCCTGACCATCGCGGATGTAATCAATCATCAAGGGTGCTCCGTGAGCGGGCGTCTAGCAGTGCGCCGGCTTCTTTCAGTGTGAGGTTGCGTGCGTGCAAGCTGCCGAAGCCCGGCAGGCCTGCGTCACGCAGATATAAGTCGTAGTGCCCCGGGCTTTGTGCCAACAGCGTCGCCGGGGCGACATGGGCCAGGGCACAGGAACGCGGGCAGGCGCTCAGGTGCACACTGGCCGGTGCGCCGCTGGCGAGCAATGTGGCCAGCAGACGCGCGTCGCCCTTGGTGTCGGCCTGAGCCTTGGCGCAGCCGTCCGAGCCGGTGCAGGCAACCAGGCGGGCGAGCGCTTCATCAGCCGAGCAAAGCAGGCCCAATTGGGCCAGCTCGGTAAGTACGGGGTCTACCTGGCACTGGGCAATATTGGGCAGCAGCAAGCTTTGCCAGGGCGTCACGCGCAAGGTGCCGTCGCCCCACGTGCGCGCAAGCCGTGCAGCGCCACGCAGCATGCTCGGGCTCAAACGGCCCAGTGGCGCGGCGCCGCCAACAGCGCTGATGCCCGCTTGTTGCTGTGGATAACGACCCAGGTAGTCGCAGCCTGCGGTAGTTTCACGCCGCCATTGCAGCACGCTCGAATCAGCACGGACGCTCAGGCCTAACCCTGCAACGACGTCTGCGGGTGACTGCTCGACCAGCAAGTGACGCATCCGCGTCTGCTCCGGCCGGGCCAGGTCGAGAAAGCGATTCAACACCGCCAGCACCAACTCATGCCCCTGGGCCAAAGGAACAGCGCCGAGCGGCGAGTCGTCTGCCGGGCACCCTGCCAGCCCGAACGCCAGCCAGATCTCGTCGTCCAGGTGCAACGGACTCAGCCACAGGTCGTGGTGGTGTTCAAGCATCGCCAACCCTTCGCCGCCATCGATCTGCACGGCAAACTTTGCCGACAACTCATGCAAGCGCGCAGTGGTTTCCAGCGACTCCAGCACCTGCGCGGCCAGCGGCCGAGTGTCGAACAGCATCAGCGGATCTACGCCTGCTGTAGGGCTGAGCATCAGGTTGCGCACATCATCACCGGCGGCTGCGCGCGGCCCGAGGCCGCTGGCCAGCAACATCTCGATCAACCCGGCGTGTGCGCTGCCGATACCCCGAATCTGCAAGTTGCCACGGTTGGTGGCCTCTATTTCCCCAGCCGAAAAGCATTCGGCGGCAGTGGCAACGGCGTCGGCTTGATCGGCCGTTATCGCGCCACCGGCCAGTTTGATCCGGCAGATTCCACCATCCTTGGCCTGGACAATGCGCAGCAACCCCGGACAACCCGAGGGACGTAACGGAGCAGGGGGCTGGTGGGCCGAAACAGGCTGGTTCAAAAGGTCACCCGAGAATCGTGAAAAGGCACTTCAGTGTAGAAGGCGCGGTATTATGCCTGCTTTGTCCAAAGGCATGAAAAGCCTGCCGGTCGGATTGCTGGGTATTGAGGAAAACACATGTCGCCCTGGCTGACAGTAGTAGGTATCGGTGAAGACGGTTTCAGTGGTTTGGGCAAACCTGCCCGACGCGCGCTGCTGGGCGCCACCAAGGTTTTTGGCGGCCAGCGCCAGCTGGATCTGCTACCACGCTGCATAAGCGGCGAACGCCTGCTGTGGCCCAGCCCCTTCTCCCTGGCTCCGTTGCTGGCACTGCGTGGGGAGCCAGTGTGCGTACTGGCCAGCGGCGATCCGATGTTCTTCGGGGTCGGTGCCAGCCTCGCCCGCCAACTTGTACCTGAAGAAATGCGCGTATTGTCGATGCCCTCCTCCTGCAGCCTGGCTGCAGCTCGGTTGGGCTGGCCACTACAGGAGGTGACGATACTGTCAGTGGTCGCCCGTCCGCTGGCGACGCTAAACGCCCATGTGTACAGCGGCGTACGCTTGCTGGTGTTGAGTAACGACGGCAGCAGCCCCGCAGCCATCGCCAGACTGTTGCGCGAGCGCGGCTTCGGTCCTAGCCGCTTGCATGTATTTGAGCACCTCGGCGGCGCTGGCGAAGACCACCTGCAAGGCACCGCCGAGCAGTGGTCGCATACCCGCGTCGCAGACCTCAATCTACTCGCCATCGAATGCCTGGCGTCCGCCGATGCCCCACGTCTCTCGCCACTGGCAGGGTTGCCAGACACGGCCTTCAAACATGACGGCCAGTTGACCAAGCGTGATGTACGCGCCATCACCCTCGCCCGCCTGGCACCCCAGCCGGGACAATTGCTTTGGGACGTGGGCGCGGGCAGTGGCTCGATCAGCATCGAGTGGATGCGCGCCCACCCCAGTTGTCGGGCGCTGGCCATTGAGTCCGATGAAGGGCGCCAGCTGTTGATCGAGCACAACCGCGATGCCCTTGGTGTTCCCGGCCTGCAGTTGATCCGCGGCCGAGCACCGCAAGCGCTGGCAGGCCTGGAGCGTCCCGATGCAATCTTTATCGGCGGTGGCGTAACTCGTGCAGGGGTTTTGCAAGGCTGCTGGGAGCAGCTGCGCCCGGGGGGGCGCCTGATAGCCAATGCAGTAACCCTGCAAAGCGAGCTGGCCCTGGTGAACTGGCGTGAGCAGAATGGCGGTGAGTTGACCCGCATCCACATCGCCCAGGCGCAGCCGCTGGGGGAGTTCGACACGTGGCGCCAGGCCCTGCCCATCACCCTGCTAGAAGCGATCAAACCTGCTGATGCGTGACGAAACTCAGGAACAACCCGCGCCATTACGCAGCGGTCTGACCACCGGCAGCTGCGCCACAGCCACCAGCCTTGCCGCGGCGCGCCTGCTGCTGAGTGGCGTCGAAAGCGATGCCGTGCAGATCACCCTGCCCAAAGGCAAGCACGTGCAGATGCGCCTGGAGTTCTGTCGTCTGTACGAGGATGGCGCGGAAGCCGGCACACTCAAGGATGCAGGTGATGACCCGGATGTGACCCACGGCGCCCTACTCTTCAGCCGCGTGCGACTGCTGCAGGAGCCGGGCGTGCGCTTTGTCGCCGGCACTGGTGTGGGCACGGTGACTCGTCCAGGCCTGGTCCTGGCAGTGGGAGAACCGGCCATCAACCCTGTGCCACGACGGATGATGACCGAACACCTGCAGCAACTGGCGGTTGAGTGCGCCTATCACGGCGGCTTCGAAGTGACGGTGAACGTCCAGAATGGTGAAAGCCTGGCACTGAAAACCATGAACCCGCGCCTGGGTATTCTTGGTGGTCTGTCGATTCTCGGCACCAGCGGTATCGTCCGGCCGTTTTCCTGCTCGGCCTACATCGCCTCGATCCACCAAGGCATCGACGTGGCCAAGACCAACGGTTACCTGCATATCGCTGCCTGCACCGGCAACGCCAGCGAAGACACCATGCGCCGGGTCTACAACCTACCGGAAATCGCGCTAATCGAAATGGGCGACTTTGTCGGTGCCGTGCTCAAGCATCTGCGCAAGGTGCCTGTGGATAAACTCAGCGTGTGCGGCGGCTTCGGCAAAATCAGCAAGCTTGCGGGCGGCCACATGGACCTGCACAGCCGCCACTCAAGCATCGACTTGCCGCAGCTGGCGCAATGGGCTGCCGACATCGGCGCCAGTCGCGATCTGCAAACCGCGATCTGCCAGGCCAACACCAGCCAGCAGGCATTGGCCATGGCCAGCGCTGCAGGCATCGCCCTCGGTGATGCGGTTTGCGCCCATGCCCTGGCGTTCGCTCGCAGCGTGGTGCCAGCGCATGTGCAGGTCGAAGTCTTCGCAATTGATCGTCAGGGCGGCATCGTCGGCCATGCCGGGAGCTTTGCATGAAACGTATTCTGTTGTTGGGCGGCATCACCGAAGCACTGGCCATCGCCCGAACCCTGGGGCCCGAGCATGTCTACAGCCTGGCCGGGATTGGTCGGGTACCCACCGACCTGAACTGCCAGGTGCGCGTTGGCGGCTTTGGTGGAGCTGAAGGTTTGGCGGCGTACCTGCTTGCCGAAAAAATCGACCTGTTGATCGACGCCACCCACCCCTATGCCGCACAAATCAGCGCCAATGCAGCCCGCGCCGCACAGCTCAGCAAGGTTGCCTGCTGGGGCCTGAGACGACCCGCCTGGCAAGCTCAGCCGGGTGATGACTGGCGTGAAGTCGCTGACTGGACTGAATTAATGCGCGCGCTCCAAGCATTCAGGCGGCCGTTGTTCACCCTGGGTCGCGAGCCCTTGCAACATCTGCATGAGATTCCCGCAACACACTTCTGGACCCTGCGCGCCCTCGAAGCCTGCCCCGCCAATGAGCGCTGCGAAGTGATCGGCGCACGCGGCCCGTTCCGCCTGGAAGACGAGCGCGCATTGTTCGAGCGCCGGCAGATCGATGTGCTCATCAGCAAGAACAGCGGCAGCGTTGCCACCGAGCCCAAGCTGGATGTGGCTCGGGAACGTGGCGTACCGGTGCTGGTGCTTAAGCGGCCGGAGTTGCCGCCAGTCGATCGAGCGTTTTTTGCTGTCGATGAGTTGCTTGCTGCGTTAGCGGCGGCGCGTATATCCCATTGACATATACCTTATTCAGCATAGACTTTGACATACATTCAGACTTTCCAAGGAGGCCCTCAATGGACCAAGGTGCCGTCTTCAAAAGCAACCGCAGTCAGGCCATCCGCTTGCCAAAGTCCGTCGCACTTCCGGAAGAAATTACCCGCGTGGATGTGGTCGCCATCGGCCGAACGCGGATCATTACACCTGCAGGCGAAGCTTGGGATAGCTGGTTCGAGGGCGAATGCGTCAGCGCGGATTTCATGGCTTCACGGGCGCAACCCGCTGATCAGGAGCGCGAAGGGTTCTGATGCTCAAGTACATGCTCGACACCAACATCTGCATATTCACCCTTAAGAACCGGCCTCAGGAAGTCCGGGAAGCGTTCAACCGCCATCACGGTCAGCTGTGCATCAGCACAATTACACTTATGGAATTGTTTTACGGTGCCGAAAAATCTGCCGCCCCTGAGCGTAATTTATCCGTGGTCGAAGGCTTTGCCGCACGCCTTGAAGTTCTCAGTTACGACAATCTTGCAGCGGCCCACAGTGGTCAGCTACGCGCGGAATTGGCCAAGGCTGGAACACCCGTCGGCCCCTACGATCAAATGATCGCAGGACATGCCCGTTCGCTGGGCCTTATTTTGGTAAGCAATAATCTACGCGAATTTCAGCGAGTTCCGGGATTGCGAGTGGAGGACTGGCTGAACCCAGCCAACTAAAAAACCCACCGTTTTTTACAGTGGCTTCAGAATTTTCTGAATGCCCGCCACTACCCTGCTGCCTTACACTACGCCCCTCCTCCCCTGGAAGAATTCGCCCATATGGAAATGCAATGGTGGATCTGGCTGGTGTTCGGTTTCGGGCTGATTGTGCTCGAACTCGCACTGCCGACGTTCTTCATTCTCTGGTTCGGCGTTGGTGCGGTGCTGGTTTCACTCATCGCCTATCTGCTGCCCAATCTGCAACTTGATATGCAGGTGTTGCTTTGGGTTGCGTTCTCGTCGATCACCACCCTGTTGTGGTTCAAGGTTTTGCGCAGGAAAAAGCCAGACACCCGCTGGACCGCTGACAATGTTATCGGTGAAGTCGGTCTGCTGACCGCACAGGTCTCTGAATTCCAGAAAGGCCGGGTGCGTTTTCAGAAGCCGGTCCTCGGTAACGAGGAATGGGTGTGCGTCGCAGATGCCCAGATCCCCTCCGGCGAGCGCGTTCGTATCTCTGCCATCGAAGGCAATATTGTCCGGGTCACCCGGGCCTGATCAGTAAAAGGAAGCATTGACTCATGACCAGTCTCATCGTCGCCGGTACTATCGCCGCGTTCGTCATCATTACCCTGTTCAAAGGGGTACGCATCGTGCCGCAAGGCGAAGAATGGATCGTCGAGCGCCTGGGGCGCTACCACAGCACCCTGAAGCCAGGCCTGAACATTCTCATTCCGTACATGGACGTGGTCGCCTATCGCCTGCCTACCAAGGACATGATCCTCGACGTGCAGCAGCAAGAAATCATCACCCGTGACAACGCGGTCATCGTTGCCAATGCCCTGTGTTTTGCCAAGGTCGTTGACCCGCAGAAAGCTGCCTACGGCGTGCAAGACTTCGCCTACGCAGTCACCAGCCTGACCATGACCTCGCTGCGTGCCATTGTCGGCGCCATGGACCTCGATGAAGCGCTGTCCAGCCGCGAACAAATCAAGGCCCGTCTGCGCGAAGCCATGTCGGAGCAAACCGAAGATTGGGGCGTCACCGTGCGCTCGGTCGAGATCCAGGACATCAAGCCCTCGGAAAATATGCAGGCCGCCATGGAGCGCCAGGCCGCTGCCGAACGTGAGCGTAAAGCCGACGTCACCCGCGCCGAGGGCGCCAAGCAGGCTGCCATTCTTGAAGCAGAAGCACGCTTGCAAGCAGCCAAGCTCGACGCCGAAGCACAGATCAACCTGGCGCAAGCCTCGGCTCAGGCGATCACCCTGGTGAAGGAAGCCGTAGGCAGTGAAATCACCCCAGCGATGTACCTGCTCGGCGAGCGCTACATCGGTGCCATGGAAAACCTGGCCAGCAGCAACAACGCCAAAGTCGTGGTGCTTCCCGCTGACCTGCAGGAAACCGTGCGCGGATTGATGGGGCGCAATAAAGCGGTTTGATACCCGGCTACAATCAAAACGCCGGGCCTCTGCGACACTTCATCGCACGCCTGGCTTTTTTACATATACTTTCAACTCTGGCTAAATAGCCACCATTCGATTCCTGACCGGATCTTTCCATGCACTCACATCGGCTTGCCCATGCCTGGATCGCCTGCTTTGCAGTGCTGTTCAACCTGCTGGCTATGCCGTTGTCTGCTGCCACGCCAAAAACTTCGAGCGAGCAATTGCTCTGGGGCGCGTTCTGTTCCACTGGCGGCACCAAGTTGATTGCCATTTCCCTGGGCCCCATCGATGGTGCCCAGCAAAACGATGATCACTCGACCATGCAGCATTGCTGGTGCTGCTCCGGTGCTGCGCCGTTGTTGGCGCTGCCTGGGCATCCACCGCGCTTTTTGCTGCCTGCGCAAGCGTTCGCGGGTCCACCTGTACTGCTCACTGCCAGCCAGCCGACGCCCCGCCAGCTATGGCCGGCCCTGAATCCCCGCGCCTCCCCTCTGGCCTGATTCACTACGCTAACTGTTGCGAACCTGAATCGACTGGAGAATCACCATGTTCAAGAATGCCCTGCTGCTGGCTGCCCTGGTGCTGCCGGCAACTTTTGCCAACGCCCACGAATACACCAAGGGCGATCTGCATATCGCTCATCCGTGGTCACAGGAACTGCCGCCCAACGCGCCTAACGTTGCCGCCTACTTTGTCGTCCATAACAACGGTTCGACGGCCGATACCTTGTTAAGCGTGAACAGCCCAATCAGCGACGACGCCCAGTTGCACGAACACGTGCACAAGGACGGCCTGATGAAGATGCAGCAGGTGCAACGCGTCGAGGTCCCTGCAGGCAAAGACCTGGTGTTCGCCCCTGGCGCCTACCATGTGATGTTGATGCAACCCAAGGATCGCAGCCTGCTAACCGACGGCAAGCGCTTCCCCTTGACCCTGCATTTCGAAAAAGCCGGCGATATAACCGTGGAGGTCGCGGTTCAAAAGCAGGCCCCCGAAGGTGAAGCACACAGTCACTGATCGCTGACGGCAGCTCGCCATGAGCATCGTCCGCAGCAGCCTCTCGCGCACCACGTACCCTGATATAAAAAGGGCACGCGGCAGCTGGCTGAGCCTGTTTGCAATGTTGATGATCTTTATCGGTCCACTGGTTTCCCAGTCGATGCCGATGGATCACCGTGGCATAGCCATGGACAACAGCGCTGCCTGCCACGGCGACAGTCATCACGACAGTAACCCTTCCTTGCATGTGATTTGGGAGAAGTGCGGCTACTGCAGCCTGTTCTTCCACTGCCCAGCCTTGCCGCAAGCGCTGAGCCTGCTCAATACCGAGGCAGCACCTGCCAGCAGCACCCTGATCGTTCAACCACGCCAAGGCCATGCCCGGCAAAGCGTATTTCCGGGAGCCCGGACCCGCGCGCCACCCTCCTTCCTCATCGTCTGAACACCCCTGTCGCGTTTGCTGGTCCGGCGTATTGCCGCTGACCCGTGGCGCCCTTATTTCTGATCGATGTTGGAATCACTATGTCCAGCTGCACTGCTGTCTTTCGTCTGTCCCTGCGCGGGACCCTCGCCGTGATCTGCGGCACCCTGCTCAGCCCCCTCGCCCTGGCGGCCAACCCGCCAGGCGAGGAACACAATCACGAGAATGCCGAGCTGAGTCCGACGGTGATCACCGCTGTTGCTCCAAGCTCGCCGTTGACCATCGTCACCAACCCCAAAGACCCACGCCAACCGGTACCGGCAAGCGATGGTGCGGACTACCTGAAAACCATCCCAGGTTTTTCCGCGATCCGCGCTGGCGGCACCAATGGCGACCCGGTACTGCGCGGCATGTTTGGCTCGCGCTTGAATATCCTCACCAATGGCGGAGTGATGCTCGGCGCCTGCCCGAATCGAATGGATGCACCCACCTCATACATCTCGCCGGAAACTTATGACCGCCTGACCGTGATCAAAGGCCCACAAAGCGTGATCTGGGGCCCCGGCGCATCGGCGGGGACCATTCTCTTTGACCGAGATCCGGAAAAATTCGGCGAGCTTGGCAGTCGCGTCAACGCAAGCCTGCTGGCCGGCTCCAACGGCCGTTTCGACAAGGTCCTCGACACCGCTGCGGGTAACCAGCTTGGCTACGTACGCTTTGTCGGCAACCAATCGCACTCCGACGACTACGCGGATGGCAATGGCGACACCGTGCCGTCACGTTGGGACAAATGGAACGGTGATGTGGCGTTGGGCTGGACGCCCGATACCGACACCCTGGTCGAGCTTACCGCCGGCAAGGGCGACGGCGAGGCGCGTTATGCCGGGCGCGGCATGGACGGTTCGCAATTCAAACGCGAAAGCCTCGGCCTGCGCGTTGAAAAGTCCAACATTGGCGAGGTCTGGGACAAGCTCGAAGCCCAGGTCTACTACAACTATGCCGACCACGTGATGGACAACTACAGCCTGCGCACACCTTCAGGCATGGGCATGATGGGCATGCCAATGGTCAGCAACGTCGACCGGCGCACCCTGGGCGGGCGCATCAAGGGCACCTGGCGCTGGAGCGAACTGCAACTGATCGCAGGCGTCGACGCTCAGACCAACGAGCATCGCCAGCGCGGCGGCATGGGCATCGATGTACACAAGGACATGGCCTGGACCAAAGATGCCGACTTCCACAACTACGGTGCCTTCGGCGAACTGACCTGGTACGCCGCCGACCAGGACCGGGTGATTAGCGGTGCTCGCCTGGACCGCGCGTCGGCCAAGGACTATCGGGCAACCAGCGCCACCTACGGCGATACCCGTGCAGATACCCTGCCCAGTGGTTTTGTTCGCTACGAGCATGACCTGACGGAAATTCCGGCCACCACCTACGTGGGCCTCGGGCACGCCCAACGCTTCCCGGACTACTGGGAGCTGTTTTCACCCAAGTCGGGCCCCGCAGGTTCGGTCAATGCCTTCGACAGCATCAAGCCGGAGAAGACCACCCAGCTGGACTTCGGTATCCAGTACCAGACTGACGACCTGCAGGCCTGGGCATCGGGCTACGTCGGGCAGATCCGCGACTACATTCTGTTCGACTACCGTACCAACATGATGGGCATGAGCAGCTCCCGTGCGCAGAACATCGACGCGCGGATCATGGGTGGCGAACTCGGTGCAGCGTATAGGTTGACCTCCAACTGGAAAGCTGACGCAACCCTGGCCTACGCTTGGGGCAAGAACAGCAGTGATGGCACGGCGCTCCCACAAATGCCGCCATTGGAGAGCCGCCTGGGCCTGACTTATACCCGTGACGACTGGAGCGCTGGCGCGCTCTGGCGCGTGGTGGCTGCGCAAAACCGTATCGAAGAGAACTACGGCAACGTGGTCGGCAAGGACTATGAAAAAAGTGCGGGCTTCGGCGTGTTTTCGCTCAATGGCAGCTACAAGGTCAGCAAGCACCTCAAGCTCAGCGCCGGGGTCGACAACCTGTTCGACAAGGCTTACGCAGAACACCTGAACCTGGCGGGCAATGCCGGCTTTGGCTATCCCGCAAGTGATCCACAGGCAATCAATGAGCCGGGGCGTACGCTCTGGACCAAGGTCGACCTGAGTTTTTGATCCTGTTCTAGGCGCGATCGTCGATCGCGCCTTCCCCTGCCAACATGGGAGCACACCATGAGCAAACCCCCGATAAGCTTTTACAACCTGGCCTGGCGTTGGCACTTTTATGCAGGACTTTTCGTCGCCCCGATCATGATCCTGCTGGCGATCACCGGAATCATCTACCTGTTCAAGCCACAACTTGACCCGCTGCTCTATCGCAACCTGATGGTGGTCGAGACCGGGCACCACAGACAAAGCGCCGACAGCTTGCTGCAGCACGTGCAACAGGCTTACCCCAAAGGTCAGGTGAGCCAGTATCTGCCGGCCATTGCTACCGACCGTAGCGCGCAGTTCGTGGTCAAGGACGGCGGGCGCGAACTGAATGTCTTCATCAATCCCTACGACGGCCAATTGCTCGGCGAGCAAGATGCCAAGAACAACCTGCAGGCGGTTGCGCGGGCCCTGCATGGCGAGTTGATGGTCGGCACCATCGGCGATCGCGTGGTGGAGCTGGCCGCAGGCTGGGGCATCGTGCTGGTGGTCTCCGGCTTGTACCTCTGGTGGCCGCGCGGCAAGCGCACCGGCGGCGTGCTTTGGCCACGCCTGAATGCCCGCGGGCGCCTGCTATGGCGCGACCTGCATGCCGTCACCGGCTTCTGGGGCTCGGCCCTGTTGCTGTTGATGCTGCTCAGCGGCATGACCTGGACCGGCTTTTGGGGCGCCAAGTATGCCGATGTGTGGAACACCTTCCCCGCGGCAATGTGGAACGATGTACCGAAATCCGACCAGCAGGCCCGTGAGCTCAACAGCGCCACGCGCCAGACAGTGCCGTGGGCTGTTGAAAACACGCCCATGCCGCAGTCCGGCGCGCATGCCGAGCATGCCGGTCACGCCATGGCGATGAGTGCGCCTGCTGCACCGCAAGTCAGCCTGGAGCAAATCCAGAACCTGGCCAGCACACGCTCTGTCGAACCGGGCTACAGCATCACCCTGCCCACCAGCGCCGATGGCGTATACACCATTGCCGTATTTGCCGACGATCCACGCAACGACGCCACCCTGCATGTCGACCAGTACACCGGCAAGGTGTTGGTGGATGTGCGCTGGCAGGACTACAACAATGTTGCCCGCGCCACGGAACTCGGTGTGATGTTGCATGAGGGGAAAATGTTCGGCCCGCTCAATCAGATCATCATACTGCTGGTGTGCCTGATGATCCTGCTCGGCTCCGTCAGCGGCCTGGTGATGTGGTGGAAACGGCGCCCCGAGGCTGGCCTTGGGGTGCCACCCTTGCGTCATGACCTGCCACGCTGGAAGACCGCCACCGTGATCATGCTGATACTGGGTGCGGTGTTCCCATTGGTTGGAGGATCGATGCTGCTGGTGTGGTTGCTCGATCGGATGTGGCTGGTGCGAAGCGTGCAAACAACTGCCCACTGAAACCGTTAATGCGCAGCGTCTGTGGGGCAGTGTCTTGAGTGGGCGCCAGCCTGTGGTCCGGATGGCATAACACCGGACCCGAGCTGTTAGCTGCTAACATGTGCGCCCGTTTACGACAGGATTGTCATGAGTACCCTGAGCATCAGCGACCTGCACTGGTCGCCGTTGGGCCACGGCCATTGCCATCATCAGTTCCAGCTTCGCGAGGTCAACCTGCGGGTCAACGCCGGTGAGTTCGTCGGTCTGATCGGCCCCAACGGCAGTGGCAAGACCAGCCTGTTGCGCTGTGCCTACCGCTTCAACAAACCCGAGCGCGGCCAGGTAAGGCTCGATGAGCACGATCTGTGGCGACAGTCGCCGCGATGGTGTGCCCAGCGCATCGCCGTGGTACTGCAGGAATTTCCCGATGCCTTCGGCCTGAACGTCGAAGAAGTGGTTGCCATGGGACGTACGCCGCACAAAGGCCTGTTCGATGGCGACAACGACGAAGATCGCCAGTTGGTGAAAACGGCGTTGCACGCCGTCGGCCTGGAAGGTTTTGACGACCACAGTTTTGCCAGCCTGTCGGGCGGCGAAAAGCAGCGCGTGATTCTGGCCCGGGCGTTGGTTCAGCAGCCACAGCTATTGATTCTCGATGAGCCAACCAACCATCTGGACCCTCGTTATCAGTTGGAGCTTTTGCAGCAAGTGCGCCGCCTGCGCATCGGTACCCTGGCGAGTATTCACGACCTGAACCTGGCCGCGGCTTTCTGTGACCGTCTGTATGTGCTCGACCACGGCCGAATCGTTGCCAGCGGCACGCCAAGCGAAGTGCTCACAACCGAACTACTGCACGAGGTCTTTGGTGTACAGGCCCTGATCGACCGCCACCCTCTCGCCGACCACCCACGCCTTACCTGGATAACCCAGCGATGATTCGAATCACCCTGCTCCTGCTGTTGGGCCTGCTGGCCAGCACCCGCGTTTTCGCCCAGGCCACCCAGTACCCGTTGACCGTGCAGAGCTGCAATCGCCAGGTCACCTTCAACAAGGCCCCTGAGCATGCCTTGAGCCATGACATCAATATGACGCAGATGATGCTCGCCCTCGGCCTGCGCCAACGCATGGTCGGTTACAGCGGTGTCAGTGGCTGGAAAGCCGTCACCCCTGAACTGCGCAAAGAGCTCGATGGATTGCCGGAGCTGGCCAGCAAGTATCCTTCGGTGGAGACCCTGCTCAACGCCAATGTCGATTTTCTCTTCGCCGGCTGGGACTACGGTATGCGTGTCGGTGGCGACCTCACCCCACAGACCCTGGCGCCCCTGGACATTGCGGTGTACGAACTGACGGAGTCCTGTGCCTTTGTCATGAAGCGCCCGCCAGCCAGCCTCGACGACACCTACACCGACTTGCGCAACCTGGGCAGAATCTTCGATGTGCAGGCGCGAGCCGAGCAGTTGATCGAGCAGATGCAGCAACGCATCGCCGTGGTGCAACAGCGCTTGCCCGCACAGCGCCCGCGCGTGTTTCTGTATGACAGTGGCGAAGACCGGGCCATGACCTCCGGGCGCCTGGGTATGCCCCAGGCACTGATCGAGGCTGCCGGTGGTCACAACGTGCTCGACGATATCGAAGCCAGCTGGACGCGGGTGAACTGGGAGAGCGTGGTCGAGCGCAACCCCGAAGTGATCGTCATCGTCGACTACGGCGAAATCAGTGCTGCACAGAAGCAGACCTTCCTCGAGCAGCACCCGGCATTGCAGTCGGTGCAGGCGATCCGCGACAAGCGCTTCGTGGTCATTCCCTATGTGGCGGCCACGCCCAGCCTGGAAAACGTCGAGGCCATCGAAGCCATTGCCGCAGGCCTGCACGGCGCATGAATCGCTATCGGTTGCTGTTGCTCGCCCTGGTTGGCCTGCTGCTGGTGTCCTGCGTGGTATCCCTGGGCTTTGGCGCAGCGCCGGTGCCCGTCGAGGTGGTGTGGCGCGTACTGGCATTCAAGGTCTTTGGTATCGCCCCCGAAGTACCTGCCTGGAGCACAGGTCAGGAGCATATTGTCTGGCTCATTCGCGTACCACGCATGCTCCTCGCCGCGCTGGTCGGCGGTGGGTTGGCCATGATCGGCGCCGTATTACAAGCGGTGACTCGCAACCCATTGGCCGATCCGCATCTGCTCGGCGTCACGTCCGGCGCCACCCTCGGTGCGGTACTGGTGGTACTGCACATCGGTGAAGTGCTGGGTATGCTGACGCTGCCACTTGCAGCGTTCATCGGCGCCCTCTGCAGCATGCTGCTGGTGCTGGCGATAGCCAGCCGCGGCGGCCGGCTCGACAGCGACCGCCTGCTGCTGTGCGGCGTGGCGGTCGCGTTCGTGATGATGGCTATCGCCAACCTGCTGCTGTTTCTCGGCGACCACCGCGCCAGCTCCGCGGTCATGTTCTGGATGCTCGGCGGCCTGGGCCTGGCTCGCTGGGAGCTGCTGCCGATACCGGCGATCAGCGTATTGCTCGGCCTCACCCTGTTGCTGGGCATGGCCCGGGCGCTCAATGCACTGATGGCCGGCGAACAGACAGCGGTGACCCTCGGTTTGAATGCCCGATCGGTCCGTCTGGCAGCGTTTCTGATCTGCTCGCTGTTGACCGGTGTACTGGTGGCGATCAGCGGTTCCATCGGCTTTGTCGGCCTGATGATCCCGCATATTGCCCGGCGCCTGGTCGGTGCCGAACACACGCGCCTGCTACCGGTGTGTCTGTTGCTCGGCAGCCTGTTCCTGATCTGGGTCGATGTCGCCGCGCGCACGCTGATCTCGCCCGAGGACCTTCCCATCGGCATTGCCACCGCAGCTACCGGCGGTCTGTTTTTCATCGCCATGATGCGCAAGCGTTGACCGGCGTCAACCGCGCTTTGGTCTTGAGGCATATTGTCGCGGTTGCGCCAGGAAGGCGCGTGTTAGCCTAACGCGCACAAGAAATTGCACTGAACGGAATGCCTAGCCTATGACCGCGAATCTGTCCCCGCAACACCCCTCGCCTGATGCACACGAACACCTCGAACGCAGTCTCTCCAACCGTCATATCCAGCTAATCGCCATCGGCGGCGCTATCGGCACCGGCCTGTTCATGGGCTCGGGCAAAACCATCAGTCTGGCTGGCCCGTCCATCATCTTCGTGTACATGATCATCGGCTTCATGCTGTTCTTCGTCATGCGCGCCATGGGCGAACTGCTGCTATCGAATCTGGAATACAAGTCGTTCATCGACTTCTCCGCCGACCTGCTCGGTCCCTGGGCGGGCTACTTCACCGGCTGGACCTACTGGTTCTGCTGGATCATTACCGGTATTGCCGACGTCATTGCCATCTCCGCCTACTCGCAGTTCTGGTTTCCCGATATTCCCCAGTGGGCGCCAGCGTTGGCCTGTGTCGGCCTGCTGCTGTCGCTGAACCTGATCACGGTGAAGATGTTCGGTGAAATCGAGTTCTGGTTCGCCATGATCAAGATCGTCGCCATCCTGGCCCTGGTCGGCACCGGTCTGTACATGGTGCTGGTGGGCTTCGAGTCGCCCGCCGGTCGCACCGCCGATCTGGCCAACCTGTGGAACGATGGTGGCATGTTTCCCCATGGCCTGATGGGTTTCTTCGCCGGCTTCCAGATTGCCGTGTTCGCCTTCGTCGGTATCGAACTGGTAGGCACCACTGCCGCCGAAGCGAAGAACCCGGAGCGCACGCTACCGCGCGCGATCAACTCGATTCCCGTGCGAATCATTATTTTCTACGTGCTCGCGCTGATCACCATCATGGTCGTTACCCCGTGGCGCGATGTGGTGCCGGGCAAGAGCCCGTTCGTAGAGTTGTTCGTTCTCGCGGGTCTGCCGGCGGCGGCGAGCATCATCAACTTTGTGGTTCTGACCTCAGCGGCTTCATCGGCCAACAGCGGTGTGTTCTCAACCAGCCGTATGCTCTTTGGCCTGGCTCAACAAGGCGACGCACCACGTAGCTTCGAACACCTCTCCAGCCGCAAGGTGCCGGCCAACGGCCTGTACTTCTCCTGCACCTGCCTGCTCCTGGGTGCGGCGCTGATGTACGTGATTCCCGACTTGATCGAAGCCTTCACCCTGGTGACCACGGTGTCCGCGATTCTGTTCATGTTCGTCTGGACCCTGATCCTGTTGTCGTACCTGAGCTACCGCAAGAATCGCATGGCGCTGCACCTGGCCTCGAAGTACAAGATGCCTGGCGGGCGTTTCATGTCCGTCGTGTGCCTGGTGTTCTTCGCGTTCATCCTGGTGTTGTTGAGCCTTGAAAACGACACCCGTCAGGCGTTGATCGTCACGCCGCTATGGTTCCTACTGTTGGCAGTGACCTATCAGTTCGTGCGACGTAGTCGTCAGCAGCTGGAATCCCAGCAGAACTGATCCTCAAGCCGATTGCGCACCAACGCGGCGCAATCGGCTGCACCGCCTGTCAGGTAAAGCCCCAGGCGGGTGCAGATTTTCTCCTTCCCATCTCCGGATGCCCGTGCCAGAGCCATTGCAGGTTCCGGCACAGCCCTTGCTAAAGCTCTCCCTCGAAGTCGCCATCTGTCTTACCGCACATTCGAACTCATCGGAGAGAGCACTATGAAGCGTCGCAGTCTGATCAAGGCATTCACCCTCAGCGCGTCCATCGTAGCGATGGGGTTGAGCTGGAGTATCCAGGCCGCCGAGACCATCAAGGTCGGCATCCTGCATTCGCTGTCCGGGACCATGGCGATCTCCGAGACTTCACTCAAGGACATGGCCTTGATGACCATCGAGCAGATCAACGCCAAGGGTGGCGTCAACGGCAAGATGCTCGAGGCGGTGGTGGTCGATCCGGCGTCGAACTGGCCGCTGTTTGCCGAGAAAGGCCGCCAGTTGCTGACTCAGGACAAGGTCGCGGTGGTCTTCGGTTGCTGGACCTCGGTGTCGCGCAAATCGGTACTGCCGGTGTTCGAGGAGCTCAACGGCCTGCTGTTCTACCCCGTGCAGTACGAGGGTGAAGAAATGTCGCCCAACGTGTTCTACACCGGTGCTGCGCCTAATCAGCAGGCGATCCCGGCAGTGGAATACCTGATGAGCGAAGACGGCGGCGCGGCCAAGCGCTACTTCCTGCTCGGCACCGACTATGTCTACCCGCGCACCACCAACAAAATCCTGCGCGCCTTCCTGCACAGCAAAGGCGTAGCAGACAAGGACATCGAAGAGGTCTACACCCCCTTCGGCCACAGCGATTACCAGACCATTGTTGCCAATATCAAAAAATTCTCTGCAGGCGGCAAGACCGCAGTGATTTCCACGGTCAACGGCGACTCCAACGTGCCGTTCTACAAAGAGTTGGCCAACCAGGGCCTGAAAGCCACCGACGTGCCAGTGGTGGCCTTCTCGGTAGGTGAGGAAGAGTTGCGCGGCATCGATACCAAACCGTTGGTCGGGCATCTGGCCGCGTGGAACTACTTCGAGTCAGTGGAAAACCCGGTCAACAGCCAATTCGTCAGTGACTGGAAGGCCTACGCCAAGGCCAAGAATCTGCCGGGCGCCGACAAAGCGGTAACCAACGACCCAATGGAAGCCACTTACGTCGGCATCCACATGTGGGCCCAAGCGGTGGAAAAGGCCAAGTCCACTGACGTCGACAAGGTCCGCGAAGCCCTGGCCGGGCAAAGCTTCAAGGCCCCGTCGGGCTACACCCTGACCATGGACAAGACCAACCACCACCTGCACAAACCGGTGATGATCGGCGAAATCCAGGACGACGGTCAGTTCAATGTGGTCTGGGAAACCGAGCAGCCGCTGCGTGCGCAACCCTGGAGCCCGTTCATTCCCGGCAATGACAAGCGACCGGACTATGCGGTGAAGGGTAACTGAGCCAATCGCTGAGCACACCCGCTGCCACCGCGAACGCCTGTGGCAGCGGGCTTGCCCCGCGATAGCGCCCCCCACCCACACCACAAGGACATTGTCATGCCCAAGGCTCTCTGGTGCCTTTTCTTCGGTCTCTTGCTGCTGCCCTTCAGCGCCCAGGCCAGCGATGCCGACTATTTCGTTGCTGCCAAAGCCAACGAGCAGGCTCGCTTGCTTCAGGACTGGGCAGCGCAACCGGACCCTGCCCGGCTTGAACTGCTCACTCAACTGCAGCAAGGCCGCCTGAGCGCCACCGACACGCGCAAGCTGCGCCTTAACAACCGACTGCGCGGGCTTGTGGATAACGCCCTGGCCAGCCACCAACTGCTCAGCAATGACGCCCAGGTACGCCTGGCTGCCGCCCAGCAGTTGCAGAAAAGTGCGCAACCCGCACAGGTAGCGTTCCTCGACCGGCGTTTCGCCAGCGAAGCAGACGCCGCCGTACATGCCGCCCTCGGGCTGGCGCTGGCCAATCTGCAACTGGTTGCCGCCGACCCTGCCGTTCGCCTTGCGGCCGTGCGCCTGCTCGGTGAAACCGGCGACCCCATGGCCCGTACACGGCTTGAAGCCTTGCTCGAAGCGGGCGTAGAAAGCGACAGCAAGGTGCGCACCGCTGCCGAAACCAGCCTGGCCCAGGTCAAGCGCAAGTTGTTGATTGGCGAGTTGCTCGGCCAGGCTTTCAGTGGCCTGTCACTGGGCTCGATTCTGCTGCTGGCTGCCTTGGGGCTGGCGATCACCTTCGGCCTGCTCGGGGTGATCAACATGGCCCACGGTGAAATGCTGATGCTTGGTGCCTATGCCACCTACGTGGTGCAGGTTGTGCTGCAACGCTACGCGCCGAGCGCCATCGAGTTCTACCCGCTGATCGCCTTGCCCGTGGCCTTCTGCGTCAGTGCCGGCGTGGGCATGTTGCTGGAACGCACGGTGATCCGCCATCTATATGGGCGACCTTTGGAAACCCTGTTGGCTACCTGGGGTATCAGCCTGATCCTGATCCAGGCCATACGCCTGTTGTTCGGCGCGCAAAACGTCGAAGTGGCCAATCCTGGCTGGCTCTCTGGCGGAATTCAGGTGCTGCCCAATCTTGTCCTGCCCTACAGCCGCTTGGTGATCATCGGCTTCGCCCTGTTCGTGGTGTTGCTGACCTGGCTGCTGCTCAACCGCACGCGCCTGGGCCTGAACGTGCGCGCCGTCACCCAGAACCGCAACATGGCGGCCTGCTGCGGCGTACCCACCGGGCGCGTGGACATGCTCGCGTTTGGCCTGGGATCCGGCATTGCCGGGCTTGGGGGGGTTGCCCTGAGCCAGGTTGGCAACGTCGGCCCGGACCTCGGCCAGAGCTACATCATCGACTCTTTCCTGGTGGTGGTACTTGGGGGCGTCGGCCAACTGGCAGGCAGCCTCTGGGCGGCATTCGGCCTGGGAATCGCCAACAAACTGCTGGAGCCGCAGATCGGTGCTGTGCTCGGCAAGATCCTCATCCTTGCGCTGATCATTCTGTTCATCCAGAAACGCCCGCAAGGTCTCTTCGCACTCAAGGGACGGGTAATCGACTGATGAACCAGCCTCTGCTTGTTATCGCCAGCCAGAAGGCCGGCGCGCGTTGGACCCTGGCGGTTGGCGCTATGGTCCTGTCGGTATTGCTGGCCTTGCCGTTGCTGTCGTTGCTGCCCGAGGGGCACAGCCTGCAGGTGTCGGCCTACACCCTGACGCTGGTCGGCAAGATCCTCTGCTACGCCATTGTTGCCCTGGCACTTGATCTGGTATGGGGCTATGCCGGCATGCTTTCACTGGGCCACGGCCTGTTCTTTGCCCTTGGCGGCTATGCGATGGGCATGTACCTGATGCGCGAAGCCGCGGGTGATGGCTTGCCAGCATTCATGACCTTCTTGTCCTGGACCGAACTGCCCTGGTATTGGGCGGGCACCCAGCACTTTGCCTGGGCCTTGTGCCTGGTGGTGCTGGCGCCTGGTTTGCTGGCGTTGGTGTTTGGCTTCTTCGCCTTCCGCTCGCGCATCAAGGGGGTGTACTTCTCGATCATGACCCAGGCCCTGACGTTCGCCGGGATGTTGCTGTTCTTTCGCAACGAAACCGGCTTCGGTGGCAACAATGGCTTCACCAACTTTCGCAGTATTCTCGGTTTTCAGATCACCGCGCAAAGCACCCGCGCGGTGCTGTTCCTGCTGACTGTCGCATTACTGGTACTGAGCCTTTACCTGGGCTGGCGCCTGGCGCGAAGCAAGTTCGGCCGGGTGCTGACCGCGCTACGCGATGCCGAAAACCGCTTGATGTTCTGTGGCTACGATCCACGGGGATTCAAGCTGTTTGTCTGGGTACTCAGCGCCGTGCTCTGTGGCTTGGCTGGGGCGCTGTATGTGCCGCAGGTAGGCATTATCAACCCCAGCGAGATGTCGCCGACCAACTCCATCGAGGCTGCGGTGTGGGTGGCCCTGGGCGGTCGCGGCACCCTGATCGGCCCGCTGCTGGGCGCAGGTCTGGTCAACGGCATGAAGAGCTGGTTCACCGTGGCGTTCCCCGAGTACTGGCTGTTCTGCCTGGGGGCGCTGTTCATTCTGGTCACCCTGTACCTGCCCAAAGGGGTGGTCGGGCTGTTGAAGAAACGAGGTGAACAATGAGAGCGATACCCCTGCCGCCAGTCCATCTGGAATTCATGCTCGAACCGGTCCTTGGTGCAGGTAGCGGGCGCGAGGCCATCGGTCTTGGGCAAGCGCGAGGCGAAGGTCTGGATACACGGCACGGCACCGTCCTGACCCTTGAGGACATCAGTGTCAGCTTCGACGGTTTCAAGGCACTCAACGCCCTGAATCTGTACATCGGCGTCGGTGAGTTGCGCTGCATCATTGGCCCCAACGGCGCCGGTAAAACCACGCTGATGGATGTGATTACCGGCAAGACCCGGCCAACAACAGGCATGGCCTGGTTTGGCGAAACCCTGGATCTGACCCGCATGAGCGAAGTGCAGATCGCCCAGGCCGGTATTGGCCGCAAGTTCCAGAAGCCCACGGTGTTCGAAGCCTTGAGTGTGTTCGAGAACCTGGAGCTGGCGCAGAAGGCTGACAAGTCGGTAATGGCGAGCCTGCTCGCACGCTTGAACGGCGAGCAGAAGGACCGTATCGACGAAGTCCTGCACACCATTCGCCTGCACACCCAAGCTCAGCGCCCGGCCGGCTTGCTCTCGCATGGCCAAAAGCAATTTCTGGAAATCGGCATGCTGTTGATGCAGGACCCGCAACTGCTGCTGCTCGACGAGCCAGTGGCGGGCATGACCGACGCCGAAACCGAGTTTACCGCCGAACTGTTCAAGGGCCTGGCGGGCAAGCATTCGCTGATGGTGGTGGAACACGACATGGGCTTTGTCGGCAGCATTGCCGACCATGTCACGGTGCTGCATCAAGGCAGCGTGCTGGCCGAAGGCTCGCTTGAGCAGGTGCAGGCAGATGATCGGGTGATCGAGGTTTATCTGGGGCGCTGATTTGACCCTATCGCGGGGCAAGGACAACTACATGCTGAAAATTGACTCTCTGCACCAATATTACGGTGGCAGCCATATTCTTCGCGGCCTGTCGTTCGAGGCCAAGGTGGGTGAGGTCACCTGCCTGCTGGGTCGCAACGGTGTTGGCAAGACCACGTTGCTGCGCTGCCTGATGGGCCTGCTGCCCACCCGCGAAGGCAGCGTGCACTGGGAAGGCAAGACCATCACCGCACTCAAGCCACACCAGCGCGTGCAGGCCGGGATTGCCTATGTACCTCAGGGCCGGGAGATTTTTCCGCGTTTGAGCGTTGAAGAAAACCTGCTGATGGGGCTGTCGCGCTTCGGCGCCAGTCAGGCCAAAAGCGTCCCGCCATTCATCTATGAGCTGTTCCCGGTCCTGCTGCAAATGAAGCACCGCCGTGGTGGGGACTTATCGGGTGGCCAGCAACAGCAACTGGCAATCGGCCGCGCCCTGGCCAGCAAGCCCCGTTTACTGATCCTCGATGAGCCTACAGAAGGTATCCAACCCTCGGTCATCAAGGAGATCGGTGCGGTTATCAGTAAGCTGGCCGCCCGAGGGGACATGGCCATCCTGCTGGTCGAGCAGTTCTACGACTTTGCCGCCGAGCTGGCTGACCAGTACCTGGTGATGTCCCGGGGCGAAATTGTTCAGGCCGGACGCGGCGAAAACATGGCGGCCGAAGGTGTACGCGGCCTGGTAACCATTTAACCTGAACACTATTTTGCAAACGTCCGAGAAGCTGCCATGACTTATCTGATTCGTGACGCCGGAACTTCCGATCTGCCGGGCATTCGCGACATCTACAACGACGCCGTGCTCAACACCACGGCGATCTGGAATGAACAACCCGTTGATCTAGCCAATCGCCAGGCCTGGTTCGATGCCCGCCAGGCCCAGCGCTACCCGATTCTGGTGGCGGCGGACAGCATCAGTGGTGAAGTGCTCGGCTATGCTTCATTCGGCGACTGGCGACCCTTTGAAGGCTTTCGCCATACGGTCGAACACTCGGTTTATATCCGCAACGATCAACGCGGCAACGGCCTGGGCCCCAAGCTGATGGTGGCACTGATCGAGCGCGCCCGAGCGTGCGACAAGCATGTGATGGTCGCTGCCATCGAGAGCGGTAACGCGGCCTCGATCCGTGTGCACGAGCGCCTGGGTTTTACCCTGAACGGGCAAATGCCACAGGTGGGCGTCAAGTTCGGGCGCTGGCTCGACCTGACCTTTATGCAGTTGATCCTCAACCCCGGCGCCTCCCCACGCGCATTGGAGTGAAGCTTTATGAATGCAGCGCACCTCAATCGTGTCACCCATGAAAGCTTTACTCACTACCGCAACGGTTTGGTGACGTTGTTGCTTGATGCCGTACGCCACGGCGCTTCGGTAGGCTTTCTGGAACACATTGATGCGCAGCAGGCCAACAGCTACCTCGATGAAGTCAAACAGCGCATGATCAGCGGTGAGCTTCTGCTTTGGGTTGTCAGCAACAACCAGGAAGTATTGGGCAGTGTGCAGTTGGGGTTGTGCCAGAAGCTCAACGGCCTGAACCGCGCCGAGGTGCAAAAGTTACTGGTGCATAACTCGGCCCGGCGCCGGGGGTTGGGGCAGCAGTTGATGCAGGCGCTGGAAGCCTCGGCACGGCAGAAGCAGCGCGGCTTGCTGTACCTCGATACCGAGGCTGGCTCGGGGGCCGAGGCCTTCTATCAGTCGCTTGGCTATACCAAAGCCGGGGAAATTCCCCAGTACGCCTGCAGCCCAGACGGCACCTATCGGCCCACAGCCCTGTATTACAAATTACTCTAAGGAATCACGGGGCAAATCCGCCCCCACCCAATGGTGAGATCGCCTTTCAGTCTTGTACAAACCTGCCCAGGCGCTGTTTGAGCATGCTGTTCTCACTGCGCAGTTGCTGAACCTCTTCCAGCAACTCCAGGGCCAGGGCCACCCCTTCCCACTCAAGCTCAAGCTCGCGCTGCAGTTTCGCCGCGCGTTTGGCCAACACCGCGGCCTGATCGTCAAACAACCACTCTTCCGGCGTTCGCCCGGAAGGTTCAACAATGCCGTGTTCGACGATTTCGATCACATAGGCCGCCGGTAGATCGGCTTCCCGACAAAGGGTCTGCATGTCCAGTTGAACGACCAGGGTACTGCGCATGATCAGTTACTCCATTGAGTCCTCGGATTGAACGCTGCCTTTTGCGCCAACTTGCTCCACAACTCGCGGGTTGCGTCGTCGCTCTGGCTAGGCATTACCACTTTCAACTGCGCGTAGAGATCACCACGCTCGCCCTGCTTGTTCGCCAGGCCCATGCCCTTGACGCGCAGGCGTTGGCCGCTCTGACTGTCCGGACGAATGGTCAGGTTGATCTTGCCGGTCAGCGTCGGTACCGCCACCTTGGTGCCAAGCGCGGCTTCCCAGGGTGCCAGAGGCACGGTGATGATCAGGTCATGACCTTCGACATCGAACAGCGGGTGCGGTGCCATGCGAACGGTCAGGAACAGGTCGCCGTTGGCGCCGCCGCCAATACCCGAAGCACCCTGGCCCTTGAGGCGAATTTTCTCGCCGTCGGTCACACCGGCCGGAATTTTCACGTTCAGGGTCTTGGTGGTGAAACCGGTACGCTGGCCATTGGCGTTGTACTGCGGAACCTGGAAGCTGATCTGCTTCGATTCTCCGGACAGGGTTTCCTCAAGGAAAATCGCCAGTTCCATTTCCACGTCTTGCCCTCGCCGACCGGCGCTACGTTGCTGGCCGCGGCCAAAAGGATTGCCGTTGCCGCCACGTGCACCGAAGATCGAGCTGAAGAAGTCGGAAAAGTCGCCCCCTTCGAATCCGCCCGAACTGCGGTTTTCCCAGCCCGGCGGCCCCTGAAACGGACGGCCATGCTGACCGTACTTGCGCAGCTCGTCGTACTCGGCGCGTTTTTCCGGGTTGCTCAAGGCCTCATAGGCCTCGTTGGCTTCCTTGAATTTTTCTTCGGCGTCGCGTTCTTTGCTGACGTCGGGGTGATACTTGCGCGCAAGCTTGCGGTAGGCTGTCTTGATCGCCTTGTCATCCGCAGTGGGCTCTACGCCAAGTATTTTGTAATAGTCTTTGAAGTCCATCTAAGGAATCACCATCAGTTGTTCAATGCTTCTGAAGATTGGGGTCAAGCATAGCCTTTCAAGGCACCCTTGGGTTTGCTGTAAAGCAGATAATCGGTCTTGATTCTGCTGGCCACTGGCATAAACTGCGCGGCCGTTTTTCCCCCGGAAGTACAACCCATGAGTGACGCATCCCCGGCCCGTGCCTGCGGCATCGACTTTGGCACCTCCAATTCCACCGTCGGCTGGCATCGCCCTGGCGAGGAATCGTTGATCGCCCTGGAAGACGGCAAGATCACCCTGCCGTCGGTAGTGTTCTTCAATATCGAGGAGCGCCGCCCGGCCTACGGCCGGCTTGCCCTGCACGAATACCTCGAAGGTTATGAAGGCCGTCTGATGCGCTCGCTCAAGAGCCTGCTGGGCTCCAAGCTGATCAAGCACGACACCAGCGTGCTTGGCACCGCACTGCCGTTCAAGGACCTGCTGGGCATGTTCATCGGCGAACTGAAGAAGCGCGCCGAAGCCAACGCTGGCCGAACTTTCGATGAAGTCGTGCTTGGCCGCCCGGTACATTTTGTCGATGACGACCAGGCTGCCGACCAAGAAGCCGAAGATACCCTCGCGGAAGTTGCGAAGAAAATCGGCTTCAAAGAAGTGTCATTCCAATATGAACCGATTGCCGCAGCGTTCGACTATGAGTCGAGCATTCAGGGTGAAGAGCTGGTATTGATCGTCGACATCGGCGGTGGTACCTCGGATTTCTCTCTGGTACGCCTGGCCCCTGAGCGCCATATGATCGATGACCGTCAAAGTGACATTCTAGCCACGGGCGGCGTACACATCGGCGGTACCGACTTCGATAAGCAACTGAGCCTGCAAGGCGTGATGCCGCTGTTCGGCTACGGCAGCCGGATGAAAAGCGGCGCGTTCATGCCCACCAGTCACCACATGAACCTGGCCACCTGGCACACGATCAACTCGGTCTATTCGCAAAAATCCCAGCTGGCGCTGGGCAGCATGCGCTATGACATCGAAGACACCAATGGTATCGACCGCCTGTTCAAACTGATCGAACAGCGTGCCGGCCACTGGCTGGCCATGGAAGTGGAAGAAACCAAGATCGAGCTGACCCATACCGACAGCCGCCTGGTAGACCTCAAGCGCGTCGAGGCCGGACTGAGCGTGGACCTGTCCCGCGCACTGTTCGAGGCCTCTATCGATAACCTGCTCGAGCGGGTTCGCGGCAGTGTCAGCGAGCTGCTGAGCAAGGCTGGCGTTGGTGTCGCCCAAGTGGATACGGTGTTCTTTACTGGCGGCTCCAGCGGCATTCCGGCGTTGCGCCAGAGTGTGGCGGCCATGCTGCCCAATGCACGCCATGTTGAAGGCAATATCTTTGGCAGCATCGGCAGCGGTCTGGCAATTGAGGCGCGTAAACGCTACGGCTGATGGTTTTTCGTACAAGCCCACTCCACCGGACTCTCCCGGCAGGAGCGGGCTTGCCCCGTGAGCAACGCCTTACACCAGCTCAGCCTGCCTCAGCTCACTCTTGAGGTAGGCATAGTAGATCGGCCCCGCCACCACTCCCGGCAACCCGAACGCCGCCTCACATACCAGCATCGCCAAGAGCAGTTCCCACGACTTGGCGCTGATCTGCCCACCGACAATCCGTGCGTTGAGAAAATACTCGACCTTGTGGATAACAATCAGATAGCCCAGCGCCGCCATGGCCACCCAGATCGACAGTGACAAGCCGACGATAGTAATCAAGGTGTTGGACATCAGATTGCCGATCACCGGCAACAGGCCCAGCAGGAATGTCAGCACAATCAGGGTTTTGGTCAGCGGCAGGTGCACATCGAACATCGGCAACACCAGCGCCAGGAAGATGCCGGTGAAAAAGGTGTTGAGCAGGGAAATCTTGATCTGTGCGAAAACGATGTTGCGAAACGCCTGCACCAGCAGCGCCAGGCGATTGAACAGCGCTGCAGCCAGCGGTTTGCGACGGGAGATATCAGGCAGACGCTGCAACGCCACGATTGCACCCAGGATCATGCCGATCAACAGGGTGACGAACATGTGCGCAGCGCCCTTGCCCACCAGTTGCAGCTCACCCAGGTGGGTCTTGAGCCATACACCGATAGCCACCTTGAACTCCGCTGCGCTGGCGGGCAAGTAGGCATCAACGAAGGGCGGCAACTGTCCGCGAGCCTGATCCACCAGCAGCATGAACTTGTCCAGCGATGCGCCAGGATTCTCGGCCTCGTGCAGCAAAAAGCTGATCGCGCCGGCAAACAGCAACGTCAGGGTGCTGACCACCAGGGTGCCGAGCAAGGCCACCGCCAACCAGCGCGCACGCTCTCCAGCAATCAAATGCTGCAACTTGGGGGTGAGCATATTGACCAGCTCGAACACCAGCAGGCCCGCCAACAGGCTGGGCAACAACTTGAGCGGAAGCACCAGCAGCAGGCCGGCGAAAACGATGATCCAACTGGCCATTTTGATCTGGCGCGGGGTAAAGGTCATACAACCTCAAAGGGCAACTGCAGGGAAAGGCGCAGTCTGCCAGCCTTCACCGGGCAGGCATAGTGGCAGTACGAGCCTGACGTCGATATTGCTCTGGCGTGCAGTTGGCATGACGCTGGAACATGGCGATAAACGCCGAGGGGCTGCTGTAGCCCAGGTCATAGGCAATCTGCTGGATCGGCAGGTTCTGCTCCAGCGCGTCGATCGCCCGGAGAAAACGCAGACGCAAACGCCACTCGCCAAAGCTGATGCCCAACTCACGCAAAAATTGACGCGCCAAGGTGCGTTCACTGACATGGACACTGGCGGCCCAATTGGCCAATGGCCGGTTGTCCGCAGGAGCAGCCTGTAACGCCTGGAGAATGCCATCCAGGCCGGCACTGCGAGCGAAGGGCAGAAAGCAGGTTTGGGTGGGTGCCTGGCGCAGTTGATCGACCAGCACCTGAGCCAGTCGCCGATCCGCGTCATCCTCGGGAATATTGACGTCACGCCGGGCAAAGTCGCCGAGGATGGCCTTGAGGATCTCGCTGATGACCAGTGTGCACGGCTGCGCCGGCAATGCCTGACACAGCGCACGATCCAGGTACACCGAGCGGTAGACGATGGCCTGGGGGTTGTAGCAACTGTGTTCAGTGCCTGGTGGCACCCAGACTGCATAGTGCGGCGGCGAGACAAAACGCTGCCCGTCTATTTCCAGGTGCATGATGCCGTGGGCGGTGTAATTGAGTTGCCCCCAGTCATGACGATGCGCAGGGCCATGAGTATCGGCGCCGAACTCGTCGTAGCGGAAATAGACCGGTGCCGGTAAGGCGGCGAATGTAGGGATATTGACGTATTTGCGCGACATGTTGTCTGGATCAATGGGCCGGTTGTCTGGATACAAGTATAAGCAACAGAACAGACACGTGGATAATAGTGTCCTGTACCCATACGAGTTTCTGCGACATGAATTATGCGTTTCCGCTGTTGGCTATCCTGATCTGGGCCGGCAACACCGTGATCACCAAAATGTCGGCCGGGGCCATTTTTCCCGCCGAAATCGGTTTCTATCGCTGGCTGCTGGCCGGGCTGTTGTTCACGCCCTTCCTGCTGAGGCCGATGCTGCGCAACTGGGCGCACATCCGCCCGAACCTGGGCAAGATCTTCATTCTCGGCGTGCTGGGTATGGCGGTGTACCAGAGCCTGGCCTATTTCGCCGCCGCCGTAACCAGTGCGACCAACATGGGCATCATCCTCTCGTTGATGCCGCTGATGTCCCTGGCAATGGCCATCATCAGTCTGGGCCTGCGCTTGACCTTCGGCGCCTTGATCGGGGCGCTGGTGTCTTTTATCGGCGTGTTGGTCGTGGTGTCAGGCGGCGACCTGGGATTGCTCCTGCAACATGGCCTCAACGGCGGCGATGCGCTGATGTTGATCGCCACGCTGGCTTACGCGCTGTACAGCACCTTGCTGAAAAAATGGCAGCTACGGCTCCCGCCACTGCTGTTGCTGTATTTGCAGGTGCTGGTGGCGATCATTGTGCTGTTCCCGCTGTTTCTGTTCTCGGAAAAGACCGGTCTGGGCACCGGCAACATAGGGTTGGTGCTGTACGCCTGCGTGCTCGCCTCGATGGTTGCACCACTGGCCTGGATGCAAGCCGTTACCCGCCTGGGGCCAAGCCGCACCACGCTGTTTTTCAACCTGCTGCCGGCAATCACGGCGGTGATCGCGGCCTTGGTATTGAATGAACAGCTAGCGCTGTATCACCTGGTCGGCGGCCTGATGACCCTGGCCGGCGTAATCCTTGCCGAACGCTGGAAAACCCCAGTGCGTCCGGTTCCCGCTACAACCCGGCAGCCTTGAGTCGCGCCGCATGCTCGGTGAACAGCCTTAGCGGATCGGCGCCCTTGCCTACCGCGCCCAATGACTGATTGACGATATCCAGGTGGTCGAGCGGGTAGTCATCGCCGATCACCTGGCCCAGGTGCGAGCTGTAGCGCCCGACCATGCCATCGCACTGTCCGGACTCGCGCACGAAGGTGCGCGCAAACAAGCGACAGAATCGGTTGCTGCCATCCAGGCGGTTCAAGCCCTTGTCAGTCAAACCGGGCTGCAACGTCCCGGACCAGGAGTAATAACGCACGCCGTTGACTTCGGCCGCCCCCTCTGCGCCCCACGTGCTGGGCAAACCCTGTGGATAAGACTGATTGAACACGGCAACGCCAGCGCAGGTCAGGGCATGGTGCGAAGCGCGCACATCGATGGGCAACCGGGGGCCGCGCCAGCCGGTTTCGAGCCAGCCCATCAGGATCCCGAGTGCATGCAGCAAGGCCTTGAGCAAACGCCCTCGGGCGCTGTCGGCGGGGTAATGTTCCAACACATAGTCAGCCAGCTCCGAGCCGTGGTTGGGGCCGGCAATGGAGGTCACCGAAGCCACCCATTGCGGTCGTTTGGCCGCCGCATAGCGGGCGGTAAGTGCGCCCTGACTGTGGCCGAGCAAATTGACCTTGTCGGCCCCCGTACGGCGCCGAATGTCTTCAATGATCTGCAGCAACTGCTCACCGCGCACCTCGGTGGAATTGAGCGGTGATACCTGAATAGCGAAGACCTTGGCGCCGCCCCGGCGCAGCGCTGAAACGATACCGAACCAGTAGGGGTACAGCAGCAGTCGAACAAAGCCGAGCATGCCCGGTACCAGCACCAGTGGATAACGCGTGGCGAGCCCTTGGGCCATGACTGCAATCCCCGTTCCGTGGAAAGTCGCCCAACACTACAGGCACTTCAATGGCAATCGCAATCGAACTCCAGACGCTCGCTGTGGTTCCAACCCTGTAGACCTTCAGCAAGGAGCATGACCATGTACAAACAGACCCTGGCAATCCTTCTGGCCACCACAGCCCTGACTGCGTGCGGCAGCCGTCCGGAAAATCCCGTCGACTACGTCACCTACCGTGACGCACCCCTGGTGAAACAAGTGCAGGACGGCATGACCATGCAACGGGTCATTGCCATTGGCGGCAGCCCTTCCACGGTGATCGACCTGCCTCATGGTGGCACCTGCAACAACTACATCCTCAACCATGAAGGCAAGCAACAGGCCTACTACGTGCGCTTTGATGCCACCGGGCATGTCGACGACAAGGGTTTCAAGACCTGCGAACAACGTCAGCAAGATGACGACGCCGTCGAGAAGGCCAAAGCCAAGGTATAAAACTCTCAACGCATTGCTTGCTCTAACCTTGCGCAGGCAATGCGCCTACAGAGCGTGAAGCAATCCGTTTTCAGCCTGGAGATGACAATGAGCACCGTTGAACTGACCGATGTGAAAACCTTGCGCGAACGTGCGCGCCAGCATGTCGAACAAGGCGCCGTGACCGAAGGCTACAGCGCCGACCGAGAAAAAATCCTGCGCCTGCTCAATGAGTCGCTGGCCACCGAGTGGGTCTGCGCATTGCGCTACAAACGGCACTACTACATGGCCAGCGGGATCAAGGCCAGCGTAGCCGCTGACGAGTTTCTCGAACACGCCACCCAGGAACTCGAGCATGCCGACAAGCTAGCTGAACGCATCGTGCAGTTGGGCGGCGAGCCGGACCTCAACCCCGACAACTTGAGTAAAAACTCCCATGCCCAATACGTTGCCGGCAGCAATCTCAAGGAAATGGTCCTCGAAGACCTGATTGCCGAACGGATCGCCATCGACAGCTACCGCGAAATCATCCAGTACATTGGGGAATCCGACCCAACGACCCGACGCATCTTCGAAGACATCCTGGCGCAGGAAGAAGAACACGCCGACGACATGGCGGACCTGCTCAAAGGGCTTTGAACCTTACCCGCTCCCAGCAAGCAGGGCTTGCTCCATCGCTGAGCAAGCCCTCCCCCATCGGCGACACCTCCTGGACTTTTTAACCCGCTTTGACCGATCGCGGTGCCTTGCCCGACTTCATTTGCTCCAGCAACGGCGTGCACTGATTGGGCACATCGCCACCCGGCGCCACCAACGCCAGCAAGCCCGCCGCCGGGCCGACCGCCAGCCCCAGCGCTACCATACCCGCGCCGCGCAAGGCCAACGGCACCGCCTGTACACCTGCGCTTGGTTTGGCAAAAGGCCCGCGCACATACAGGGGCGAGCGCAATGAAAACAGCCGCAAGCCCTTGGACTCGGGATTGATTTTCAGATCCAGCTGTTCACTGGCAAAGTTGGCCGTTCCGTCGATATAGATGATCGCGTTCTCAGTATCGAATACGAACAGCCGAGTGGTCGCCAAGCCGTCCTTGATCCCGAAGTCGGCTGCCGCGCAGTTGATCTTCACTTCCTTGTCACCGAACAATTGCCCCACCACATAGTTGCCAACATTAAGCCCGGCAATTTCCATCAAGCCGCGGCTGATCGCACCATCGTTGATGAGCATCTTCAGCTCACCATTTGAGGTTGCCAGCAACTTCGCCACCGAGTTGCCCCGTCCGCTCAAGTCCGCATCGCCATTGAGCTGGCCGAAGCTGGTCTTCATCGGCTCGAAAGTCGGGAACAACTGCTTGAGCTTGAAGCCTCTGGCACTGAGTTTGGCCCGCCCCTGCAAAGGAACTGCACGTCCATCGAGACGTATCTGCGCATCGAGCTTGCCGCCTGCCACACCAAAGCGCAGCGGCTCCAGGCGCAGCACGCCATCGTCAAGTACAAAGTGACTGGAGAGATCAGTGAAGGGCAAATCCTCGCTGTGAACGATCCGTTTGCCGCTGAAGGTCACGTCGGCATCCATGGTCCGCCAACGCTCGGTACGAAATTCCTCGACCGGCAGCACCTTGCCCGCAGGTTGTTTGCTGGCCCCGCCCCGCGCCTTTTGCTCAGCGTTGGAGTCTGCACCGATCAGCGGTGCAAGGTCCTTGAACAGCAATTGATTGGAAACAAGGTTGCCACTGAGTTTGGGCCGTGGCTGTCTGGAGGCGAAGGTGAGGTCGCCGTGAATATCACTGTCACCGATCTTGCCGTTGAAGCCTTGGTAGCGAAACAGCGCCCCCCCAGGCTCATGTAGTTTGGCCGTCAGATGCCCATCAGTGGAATAAGGCGGCGAATCCGGCAGGGTTACACCGGTAAGCGGATAGAGATTACCCAGGCTGGCACCCGAAAGGCGCAGACGCAGGTCCAGCCCGCCGAGGTTACGCGGATCCGTCAGGGTACCGGCAAGGGCTACCCGGGTATCGGCGATCTGTATGTCGGCCTGCAAAGGGAACGGCTGACTGGCGTCCTGCAACGCCAGCAGCCCGCCAATCTTGCCAGAGCCGGAAAGCGCCTGGCCCTTGTAACGTCCCTTGGCCTTGAGACCGAATGCATAGTCCTGGGCATTGCCAGCTTTCTGCGCCGAGGCCTTACCAACAATATCGCTGAAAGGTATGGGCTTGCCGAGCGGATCAATCTGCACATCCAGGGTCGTTTTCAGCGTTTGGTCATCAAGGCTTACTTGGCCCTTGTCGAAACCAATGGCGCCGATATCCAGCACCCACGGCGACGGTTCGGCATTCTCATCCTTGGGGCCGAAGTCGAAGGTCCAGTTGGCGCGCCCATCTGCCAGGCGTTTCAGGCTGGCTGTGGGTTGGTTCAAATCGATACGCGGAATCACGATACGCTGGAACAGCAACGGCAGGGGTGACAAGCGAAACTCGACACGTTTGAGACCCACCATTTGCGGCTCCTTGAGCCACTGCGGGTTACCCAACGTCAAGTCGTCCGCGATGAAGCGCGGCCACGGTACCCAAGCTCGCCACCCCCCCTCCTCAGGCTCGCGCTGCCAACGTACAGCGAGGTTGCCGTTAATGGCGAAGGGCCTGTGCAGTGCCTCCGAGACCTTGGCATTGAGGGTCGGCTTGATCCGGTTCCAGTCGAATGTGGCAATGACGATCACCACAAGTGCGAGAACCAGTAGCAAGCTGGCGAGGGTCCAGGTAAGGATTTTCACGGGGCGCGTCATTGCATGATTCTCCTGACGACCACCAGATAAAAGGTGGGCGTTTTGATGGCACTTAAACTATGGGACTGATGAAAACCCCAGGGGTTTAAATTGACGACGAAAAAACAGGTTTTTCCCTCGGTCACTCATCAATGAACGCCGCAATCAATCTCGCCAGCAGCACCTGCGAACTCTCTCGATAGCCCTGTAAATACTGTGCTAGAGCCATCGCTGCAAAACATCAATTCGGTTGATTGTTACCATTATCTTTATGAACTTTTATCTGCCGCCCCCGGGCGTAGCATTGGCTCCGTACTCACTTTCCAGCCCCACCTAGGAGCACCGAACAATGAAACGCCAATTGCTGCTGAGCCTTTCCCTGTCCATCCTGGCTGCCAATGCTTTCGCCATCCCAGCCAGCGAACAAAGCCTGACCGCTGAATCACGTAGCAGTACTACGGTCATCTCGCAACCGCTGAACACCCTGGCCGAAGGCGGTTCCGATCGTCTGTTGGAACGCAACAATCGCGTCGCCGAAGGTGGCTCGGATCGTCTCCTGGAGCGCAATAACCGCGTCGCCGAAGGTGGCTCGGATCGTCTGCTGGAGCGCAACGTGCGTGTTGCTGAAGGTGGCTCTGATCGCCTGATCGAAAAAAACCAACGCGTGAGCTAACGCCCATGCCAGAAAACAAGAGTTACCAGCCTTGCAACGGTTCCCCTCCCAGCCCGGTCAACTGACCGGGCTTTGTTTTCCTGGCGCAGGCTATTAGAGTGCAGGGCTGTTTCACTGCCAGCCGATACTCGCCATGCTGCCGCGCGCCGAACAAAAACTACAGACCCGCCAAGCCCTACTGGATGCCGCCCGCCAACTGATGGAAAGTGGCCGGGGTTTCGGCAGTATCAGCCTGCGTGAAGTGAGCAAGTGCGCGGGTATCGTGCCAACAGGCTTCTACCGCCACTTTACCGACATGGACCAGCTCGGCCTGGCCCTGGTAAACGAAGTCGGCGAAACCTTTCGCCAGACCATCCGCCTGGTGCGCCACAATGAGATCGAACTCGGTGGTATCACCGACGCCTCGGTGCGGATCTTCCTCGATGTGGTGGCCGCTAACCGTGCACAGTTTCTATTCCTGGCGCGCGAGCAATACGGCGGCTCACAGCCTGTGCGCCAGGCGATCGCCACGTTGCGCGACGGCATCAGCTCGGACCTGGCCACTGACCTTGCCCGCATGCCGCGCTGGCAACACCTGGATAACGACGCCCTTTCGGTCATAGCCGACCTGGTGGTGAAAACCGTGTTTGCGACCTTGCCAGAGCTGATCGACGAGCCCGCCGACGGCAGCGCACAGTCGCTGAGCGCCCAGGACAAGATCACCCAACAGTTGCGCTTCATCTTTGTCGGTGCCAAGCATTGGCAAGGGCTCGGCACGCCAATCTGATGGCCGTTTCCTGCTAACATGCGCGCAAACGCACTGATCGCGACGACACTTCTCCATGCCCGACCTTCGTACTGCCCAGCCTGAACTGCCTGCCCTGTTTGAACAGGTGCAAACGCACTTTACCCAGCGCATTGTGCCGCTCTGGCAAGGTCCGGGCTGGAATGCAGAAATGGCGCTGCCTTTCGAAGCCCTCGATCCCCAGCATCAGCCCCTGCCAGTGCAGCGATACCGGGCCATGGCCTGTGCGCGCCAGCTGTACCTGTTCAGCAGCCGGATCGAACAGCCTGGTGCCCGCGAGCGTGCTGGCGCGCTGTTTCGCTCGCTGCAACGGCACTTCCACGATGCCGAGCATGGCGGCTGGTTCTACAGCATCGATGCCCAGGGTAAACCGCTGGATCGGCGCAAAGACCTTTATACCCACGCCTTCATCATTTTTGCCTGCGCTCATTACTGGGGACAGGTTCGTGAACAATTGGTCGAGTCCACGCTCAATGCTGCCCTGAGCATCGTCGCTGAGCGTTTCGGCCGTGATGATGGGCTGTATGAAGCCAGTCTTGATGAGGACTGGTCAGATCTGCATAGCGGCCCGCTTCAGAACCCACTGATGCACCTGGCCGAAGCGTTTCTTGCCACATTGGCCGTGCGCGACGATGCGGCGGTGCAGAGCGCGTTGCAAAACCTGGCGGCTGCCATGCAAACGCACTTCGTCGATCCTGATCATGGGGTGATGTTGGAAAAGCCTCGCGGCGCTGTGGACAACTGGTTCGAGCCAGGGCACCAGTTCGAATGGTTCTATCTACTCGAGTCTTCGCCACTATTGCGTGGTGGCGAGCTGCACGCGTCCCTCGACCGCGCATTTGCCTACGCCGAACAATACGGGGTGAAAGGTACGGCGGTCTTGTCCATGCTCGGCAGCGAGGGCCAGCTCCGCGATGCCACCCAGCGCATCTGGGCTCAAGCCGAGTACCTGCGGGCCTTGGCCCTGCGCTGTAACAGTGCCGACAAGGTGCTCACCCAGCTCCTAGCGCTACAACGCGACTTCTTGCATGCCGGTGGCTGGTACGAGTGCCGCGATGCCAATGGTGCTGTCAGCCGCAGCGATATGCCGTCGACCACGCCTTACCATCTGGCCACCTGCCTGCAGGGGCTTGAGCAGCAAATCTGATGCTATCGCGGGACGCGTCCCGCGATACCTTCCTCAGGCCTTCCCCGACCTGTCGATTGCAAACCCGGCCAAAGTCTGACGCACCGGCATCAGCTCAATGCTGTTGATGTTGATGTGCGCCGGCTGATTGAGAATCCAGAAGATAGTCTCGGCAATATCCTGCGGCTGGATCGCTTCGATGCCAGCGTAAGTGGCGTCATAGCGCGCCTGGTCGCCGCCGAAACGCACCAATGAGAATTCGCTTTCGCACATTCCCGGCTCAATGTTGCTCACGCGCACGCCCGTGCCTTGCAGGTCACAGCGCAGGCTCGAGGAAAACTGAGCGACAAAGGCCTTGGTACCGCCGTAGACATGGCTGCCAGGGTACGGATAAGTGCCCGCCACCGACCCCACGTTCAAAATGGTGGCGCCACGGCCATGCGCGATCAAACGTGGCAGCAACAAGCGGGTGCTGTACATCAAGCCCTTGATATTGGTGTCGACCATGGTGTCCCAGTCGTCCAGGTCGCACTTGGGAGCAGGTTCGGCCCCCAGCGCCAGGCCTGCGTTGTTGATCAGCCCGCGTAGTTTGGCGAACGATGGCGGCAAATTGGCAATCGCCTCCTCCATGGCCCCACGGTCCCGTACATCCAGGACCAGGCCATGCACTTCAGTCTTTTTCGCAAGCTCTTCACATAGCGCGTCCAGGCGCTCCTGACGGCGACCAGTCAACACCAGCGACCAACCTGCTTCGGCGAATCGACGGGCACAGGCTTCGCCGAAACCTGAGGTCGCGCCAGTGATGAATAGAGTGGAAGTCATCGGTTACTCCTTGCAAAGTCAGTATCACGGAGCGGCAGAATGCCCGGCGGCAACCTTGCCAGCAAGCGCACATCTTCTGTACAAAAAACAACCAAAAACATCAACACCTTGATCTACAAGGGCTGTAGCAAGCTTTACTCACCTTATCCACAGTCTCTTGCACAAAATCCGGGGGCAACTTTTCCTCGGCATTGCTGGCCTGATGGATAACTCAAAAGTATTTTCCTTGACCGCAACCTGTCGAATTGACCTCAGTCCATCCGCGACCGTCATGACGGCATTTTCGATGATGGCTCAAGGCCTATCAACACGCTGCTTACAGCGTTCTTTCCAATGCTTGCCCACAGACTTATCCACAGGCACGCAGAGGGGTTTTGCGCCAAAGCAGAGTACCTATAAAAGACTTGACAAAGGCTGGCAAAAATCTTTATCGAACACTTGATCAAAAAACGATCATAGCGCTGAAAGCCTTATAGATAAAGGCTTACAGCAAGGTGCTACCAAGTTACCCACAGCCGCTTCCACACCAATGGTGGACAACTCAAAACCTCGACAAAACATCCGCTTGCAGCGACTTTGTGTCGCGGCGCAAAGGAAGTACTCGTAAGGTTTTCCACAAAGCTGTGGACAAAAAAAGCCCCGCATCGCAGGGCTGTTTTTCCGATCGAATCAATGCCCGCCGAGATAGGCGTTTCGTACTTCCTCGTTGACCAGCAGTTCTTGCCCGGTGCCGGTAAGGCGGATCTGTCCGTTGACCATCACGTAGGCACGATCAGACAGCTTCAGGGCGTGGTTGGCGTTTTGCTCGACCAGGAAGATGGTCATGCCGGTCTTGGCCAGTTCTCTGAGCGTGGCGAAGATCTGTTTGACCACGATCGGCGCCAGGCCCAGCGACGGCTCATCGAGCAGCAATAACTTAGGCCGACTCATCAACGCCCGGGCGATGGCCAACATCTGCTGCTCACCACCCGACATGGTCATGGCCCGCTGATTGCGCCGCTCCTTGAGCCGCGGGAACAACTCGAACATGCGTTGCATGTCTTCACTGGCATGTTTATCGCCGATAGGAATGGTGCCCATCATCAGGTTTTCTTCTACCGACATGTCCGGGAACACCCGGCGCCCTTCAGGCGACTGGGCGATGCCGTTCGAGGCAATGTAGTGCGAAGACTTGTGGGTGATGTCAGTACCGCGATAGACAATCTGCCCGCCAGCCGCCCGCGGTTGGCCGAAGATTGACATCAGCAGGGTCGACTTGCCGGCACCGTTGGAGCCGATCAGGCTCACGGTTTCGCCTTCGTCGATGTGCATCGAGACTTTTTTCAGGGCCTGGATCGGACCATAGAACACATCCAGGTCCTTGAGTTCGAGAATGGGGGCAGTCATACCAGCTCCTCTTCGTCGGCACCCAGGTAGGCGGCGATTACCGTCGGGTTGTTGCGAATATCCTGTGGCGCGCCTTCGGCGATCAGCTTGCCATGGTCAAGCACCACGATGTGGTCGGAAATGCTCATGACCATACCCATGTCATGCTCGATGAGCACGACGGTCAGGTCATGCTCATCGCGCAGCACTCGAATCATCCTGCTCAGCGCTTCGGTTTCCTGCGGGTTCAGTCCCGCTGCCGGTTCGTCCAGACAGATGATCTGAGGCCGTGTGCACATGGCGCGGGCGATTTCCAGTCGGCGCTGCTGTCCGTAGGACAGCTCACCGGCCAAGCGGTTGGCGCAGTCCACCAGGTCGACCACTTCCAACCAGTAGAAGGCGTGATCGAGGGCATCGCTTTCGGCTTTTCGGTAGCCCTTGGTATTGAGCACACCGGCCAGCAGACTGCGGTTTACCCACATGTGCTGGGCCACCAGCAGGTTCTCCACCACCGACATTTCCTTGAACAGGCGAATGTTCTGGAAAGTCCGCGCCAGCCCCGCCCGGTTGACCAAATGGGTACCGCCAAACATTTTGTAGTGCAGTCGGTTGATGAAGCGTTTGGGCGAAACGAAATCACCCAACCGAAAGCGCTCGCCAAGCAGTTGGATAACGTTGGTACGCGTGCCGCGCATGTTCAGTTCGATCTTGCCGCCACTGGCTTTGTAGAAACCGGTCAGGCAGTTGAACACCGTGGTTTTTCCCGCACCGTTCGGGCCGATCAAGGCGAAGATGGAGTTGCGCTTGACCTTGAGACTGACATCGCTGAGCGCCTTGATCCCGCCAAAGTGCATCATCAGGTTGTCGACCGAAAGAATCACGTCGTCGCTCATGGCGCTACTCCTTTACGCGGAACTACACCGGTGCGGCTGATACGAATCAGGCCACGCGGTCTCCAGATCATCATCAACACCATGAGCACCCCGAATAGCAGCACTCGGTATTCGGAGAAGCTACGCAGCAGTTCCGGGGCAACAGTCAGAACGAAGGCAGCGATCACCACACCGACCGTGGAGCCCATGCCACCCAGTACCACGATGGCCAGGATCAACGCCGACTCGAAGAAGGTGAACGAAGACGGGTTTACAAAGCCCTGGTAGCTGGCGAAGAACACTCCGGCCAAGCCGGCGGTAGAGGCACCGAGGGTGAACGCAGAAAGTTTTACCAATACATGGTTCAGGCCCATTGAGCGGCAGGCAATTTCGTCTTCACGCAAGGCTTCCCAGGCGCGCCCCACCGGCATACGGGTCAACCGGTGCTTGATGTACAACACCGCCATCACCACCAGGAACAGCACGATGTAGATGAACAGGAATTTCACGTTGGGGTTGTAGTCGATGCCAAAGAACTCATGGAACGGGATCCCGCCGTCCTTGGCTCGACGTCCAAACTCGATGCCCAGAAACGTTGGCGAAGGCACCGGCATGCCATTGGGGCCGCCGGTGAGCGACAGCCAGTTGTTGAGCACCAGGCGAATGATTTCACCAAAGCCCAGGGTCACAATGGCCAGGTAGTCACCGTGCATCCTCAGCACCGGGAAACCCAATATGCACCCAGCCAGCGCCGCTGCAATCGCTGCCAGTGGCAATACGGTCCAGAAGCCCAGGCCAAGGTACTGATAGCCCAGCGCCAGGCCATAGGCACCGATGGCGTAGAACGCCACGTAACCCAGGTCGAGCAGCCCAGCCAGCCCGACCACAATGTTCAGGCCCAGCCCAAGCAGCACGTAGATCAGGCCAAGGATGACGACCGTGAGCAGGTACTTGTTGGCAAAGAAGGGGAAGACAATGGCGATCACCACCAGCGCCGGAATAATCCAGCGCAGGCGTGATTTGTAGTCCGGCGCCAACACGTGCACGCCCGAACCGCTGCCTTCGAAACCTTGCAGGATCGACTGGCCTTTAGGAGTTTGCAGAAACAGGCTGAGCAGGAAACGCCCGGCCATCACGCCGGCTACCAGCCAGGCGACACGGGTGGGCTCCATGTTGAAGCTGTAACCATCGAGCACGACGCCGACGATGGGTCCGAAGACAATCAGGGAAATCAGCCCGGCGAGAATCGCGTCGATCAGGCTGCGCTTGATATCGAATGAGTTGGTTTTGGCAGCAGACATACTTATACCTTCGCCACGAGAGGGCGACCCAGCAGGCCTTGGGGACGGAAGATCAGAATCAGCACCAGGAGGGAGAAACTGAACACGTCTTTGTAGTCGGAGTTGATCATCCCGGAGAACAGCGACTCGGAAATACCAAGGATGATCCCGCCGAGCATGGCCCCCGGCAGTGAGCCAATCCCACCCAACACCGCAGCGGTGAAAGCCTTGATGCCGATGATGAAGCCGGCATAGAAGTCGAAGGTGCCGTAGTTCATGGTGATCAGTACGCCCGCCAGCGCAGCCATTACGGCACCGATGACGAACACATAGGAAATCACCCGGTCAGTGTTGATGCCCAAGATCGAAGCCATCTTGCGATCCTGCTGGGTAGCACGGCACATGCGCCCCAACTTGGTGAACTTGATGATGTAGGTAAGCGCGGCCATACCGACAAAAGCGGCGACCAGAATGAATATCTTGGTGTAGGTCAGTTGCACGAAGCCGGTGCCCACTTCCAGGCGCCAGGCGCCTTCGAGCAGGGTCGGTACGCCTTGCTGGCGTGCGCCCTGGCTGATCTGTGCGTAGTTTTGCAGGATGAGCGAAATACCGATGGCACTGATCAAGGGTGCCAGGCGGGTGGAGTTTCGCAGGGGCTTGTAGGCGATGCGTTCAATGGTCCAGCCATAGACGCCTGTTACCACAATGGTGAAGATCAGCGTCCCGAGCATCAGCAACGGGAAGGATTCGATACCGAAGTAAGCCAGCAATGCCAGACTGATCGCCGCCAGGTAGGCGGAAATCATATAAACCTCGCCGTGCGCGAAGTTGATCATGCCGATAATGCCATAGACCATTGTGTAGCCGATGGCGATCAGACCATAGACAGACCCCAGGGTCAGCCCATTGATCAGTTGCTGCAGGAAAATACCATCCATAACGCAATCTCACGTATTTGAGATTGCACAGCGCCGACTACGGTGAGGCCCGGATCAAGCGGCCCTCGCAGCGCAGGGTTGTGCAGATCTACGAGAAAAGACAGGTACTGCGCAAACCGGGTAGCGACCCGGGCAGGCGCCCGGGTCGAATACCGTTGTTATTTTTGTTTTTCCAGTTGGTGGTACTTGCCTTGGGCATCCCACTGGTAGACCACGTAGTCGGACACCGTCAGGTCACCTTTGGAGTCCCATTTTTTCTCGCCCATCACGGTTTTCACCGGGTTGGCCTTGAGCCATTTGGCGGCGTCTTCGCCCTTGTTCGACTTGGCGCCGTTGAAGGCAGCGGCCAGCGCCTGGACCGAGGCGTAGGCATACAGGGTGTAGCCTTCAGGTTCGGTGCCAGCCTTGCGGAACTCCTCCACCACCGCCTTGCTGTCTGGCAGCAGACGTGGGTCGGCGCCAAAGGTCATGTACACGCCATCGACGTATTGCGCGCCGCCGGCGGTGGTGACCAGTTCATCGGTGACAATTCCGTCGTCGGACATGAACTTGACGTCCTTGAGGCCTTGCTCACGAAGCTGGCGAACCAGTGGGCCGGCTTCCGGGTGCAGGCCGCCGAAGTACACAACGTCGGCACCCGCGGCACGGATCTTGGTCACCACGGCACTGAAGTCTTTCTCGCCCCGCGTCAGGCCTTCATACAGCACCGGGGTCACGCCACGCTTGGCCAACTGAGCCTTGGTGGCATCAGCCAGACCCTGGCCATAGGTATCCTTGTCGTGCAGCACCACGACCTTCTTGCCCTTGAGCACATCAACGATGTAATCACCGGCGACGATGCCCTGCTGGTCGTCACGCCCGCACATACGGAACATGGCGCTCAGGCCGCGCTCGGTAACCTGTGGGTTGGTCGAGCCTGGGGTGATTGCGATGACCCCGGCTTCGTCGTACACCTCGGAAGCAGGAATGGTGTTGGACGAGCAGAAGTGCCCGACCACGCCCGCCACCTTGTCCTGATCCACCAGGCGGTTGGCCACCGCAACAGCCTGCTTCGGCTCACAGGCGTCATCGCCTTTGACCAGAACGATCTTCTCGCCGTTAACCCCTCCCGCGGCATTGACGGCATCGGCCGCTGCCTGGGCACCTTTCATGTACTGCTCACCAAACGCTGCGTTGGCACCGGTCATCGGGCCTGCTACGCCGATCTTGATGTCGGCCTGAACATACGAAGAAACACCCAGCGCCGTAGCTACGGCGAGGGCCAAAAAGCCTTTCTTGTAAAACGTCTGCGACATGAGGTGGTGCTCCTTGGAATTTTTTTGGTTGGCACTACAACGTTCAGCAATTGCTCTGAGCAAGGGCCGTGCCATTGGTTTTTTATTCTGGAAAAACTCGTGAAGAAGTTGTCGGGGCTTGAACCGCGTCCTTTTTTTATTGGCCGTGCAACCGTCTGCTTCACGCAAAGCGCCACCGCCTGCAAACAGAAAGAGCAACCGCCTAGTGCCATCATTGCAACCCCGGCAAGTGTTTACGTGCAACCAGCCTGTAACAGGATGCGTAACCGAACTGCACATCCTTGGTGCGCGACTGCTACAGCGGGCACCATTACAGGCTAGCTGGTGTCCTGTAAAAGCGCTGCCACAGTTGCCTGCTACCGATGTACCCCTGGCGTACCCGCCCGCCGACAGAAAAAGGCTGGCACAATGACAAGGTCTGCGTGTCGTTGCTGACAAATGATGGCGCGCGCCCCTTACGGAGCCCCTTATGAGCGAGAGCGCCTTCGCCGATCGCATTGTGCAGAACCTGCTCGACACTGACTTCTACAAACTGAGCATGATGCAGGCGGTGCTGCACAACTATCCCAACGTCGAGGTGGAGTGGGAGTTTCGCTGCCGCAACGGCGAAGACCTGCGCCCTTATCTGGCGCAGATCCGTGAGCAGATTGACCAGTTGTGCGAGCTGAGCCTGGCCAATGGTCAACTGGGATTTCTTGAGCAGATCAACTTCATCAAGCCGGACTTCCTGCGTTTCCTTGGCCTGTTTCGCTTCAATTTGCGTTATCTGCACCTGGGCATCGAGAACGACCAGTTGTACCTGCGCATCCGCGGCCCCTGGCTGCATGTAATCCTCTTCGAAGTGCCCTTGCTGGCGATCATCAGTGAAGTGCGCAACCGTCAGCGTCACCCGTTGGTCAAGCTGAGCGAAGCGCGCGACCAGCTGTACCGCAAATTCGACTGGCTCAGGGCCCATGCCAGCAGCGATGAACTGGCCGAGTTGCAGGTAGCCGACTTCGGCACCCGCCGACGCTTCTCCTACAAGGTTCAGGAAGAAGTGGTAAGGGTGCTGAAGGAAGACTTCCCTGCGCGTTTCGTTGGCACCAGTAACGTTCACCTGGCACGAAAACTGGATATCAAGCCCCTGGGGACCATGGCCCATGAATGGATCATGGCCCATCAGCAACTGGGGCCTCGACTGATCGACAGCCAGATCGCCGCCCTCGACTGCTGGGTGCGTGAGTACCGCGGCCTGCTTGGCATCGCCCTGACCGACTGCATCACCATGGATGCTTTTTTGGGCGACTTCGATCTGTTCTTCGCCAAGCTGTTCGACGGTCTGCGCCATGACTCGGGCGACCCGGTGCTTTGGGCGGAAAAGGCCATCGCTCACTACCGCAAGCTGGGTATCGACCCGATGACCAAGACCCTGGTGTTTTCCGATGGCCTGAACCTGACCAAGTCACTGGAAATCTTCCGTGCCCTGCGCGGTCGGATCAATGTCAGCTTTGGCATTGGTACCAACCTGACCTGTGACATTCCAGGGGTGGCGCCGATGAGCATCGTGCTTAAAATGACCGACTGCAACGGCCAGCCTGTCGCCAAGATTTCCGACGAGGCAGCCAAGACCCAATGCCGCGACGAAAATTTCGTCGCTTACCTGCGCCATGTCTTCAAAGTGCCCAAGGAGTAATTCATGCAAGCCGTCCAGCGAGAGATCGCGCAAGCGCTCAAGGTCCAGCCGCCATTCGCCGACCGCGCCGCGCTCGATGCCGAAGTGGCCCGGCGCGTGGCATTCATCAAGCAATGCTTGAACAACGCACGGATGAAGACCCTGGTCCTGGGCATCAGTGGTGGTGTCGACTCGCTGACTGCAGCACTGTTGGCGCAACGGGCCATCAATGAGCTGCGCAGCGAAACCGGCGACCCGGCCTATTGCTTCATCGCTGTGCGGCTGCCCTACCACGTGCAGCAGGATGAACACGACGCCCAGGCTTGCCTGGATGTGATCAAGCCGGACGAGCTGCACACGGTGAACATCGCCCCAGCGGTACAGGCGCTGGCCAAAGAGGTGCAGGCGCTGGAAAACGGCAAGCCGGCGATGGTCGACTTCGTGGTTGGCAACACCAAGGCACGCATGCGTATGGTCGCTCAGTACACCATCGCCGGCGCTCGCCAGGGCCTGGTGATCGGCACCGACCATGCCGCCGAAGCGGTGATGGGCTTCTTTACCAAGTTTGGCGATGGATCCTGCGACCTGGCCCCGTTGAGCGGCCTGGTAAAAAACCAGGTACGGGCAATCGCCCGCAGCTTTGGCGCTCCGGAGTCACTGGTAGAGAAAGTGCCCACTGCTGATTTGGAAGACCTGGCCCCGGGTAAACCGGACGAAGCTTCTCATGGTGTTACCTATGAGCAGATTGATGCGTTTCTGCACGGAGAACCCGTGAGCGAAGAAGCCTTCGAGATTATCAAGGGCACCTACGAGAAGACCCAGCACAAGCGCGAGATGCCATTCGCGCCTTGATGAAAGCATCGCGGGGCAAGCACGCTCCTACAGTTTGTCTGTAGGAGCATGATTGCCCAGCGATTTCAAAGGTAACGCGTTACTTCAGAGTAACGGTGCCTTTCATCATCGAGATGTGGCCTGGGAACGAGCAGAAGAAGCCGTACTTCTCACCCGCTGCCAGTTTCGACACGTCGAAAGTAACCGAGTCTTTCTCGCCCGCACCAATGACTTTGGTGTGAGCGATAACACGTGCATCACCGTCTTTCAGGTATTGCTTGTCGATACCAGCCGACAGGCCATCGGTAGCAATTGGCTGCATGTCAGCTTCTTTGCTGATCACCAGGTTGTGGCCCATGACGTTCTTCGGCAGCGAGCCGGAGTGAGTCAGTTCAACGGTGAAAGTCTTGCAGCTTTTGTCGATGGCGATGTCTTTGGTGTTGAAGGACATCTGGTCGGTGGAGTCGACGGTAACCTTACACTCAGCGGCAAACACCTGAGTGCTGGCCAGAGTCAGCAAAGATACAGCTACAACTTTGGCAAACATCGTGAATCTCCTTGGCAGGGTTTTGATCAGTTTGCAGACTGCCTGAATCACTTCATCCCTTCCCTGATATGAATCAAGAGGCCGGAGAAGCGCCGGACAGTAGATTTGTTCTATGGATTGTATACAGCCAATCAAAGTGCACATCATGCGCCATTCCGGGAGGATGAAACAACCTCTCATTCAGGAGTAGAAGCCATGTCCCTCAACAGCTTGATGAACAGCTTGCTCGCCGCTTATGCCTGCGGTGCCAGTGGCGCCACTTGCGAGTTCTGTCGTTCCGAATAAGATCCGCCCTTGGAAGCGGCGGGTATGCGCCTTACTCTCTGTGTGCTTGTTATCGGAGAGATGAAATGCCTGTACGTTCCATTTGCGTATTCTGTGGCGCCAGCACCGGCGTCAACCCTGCCTACCGCGATGCAGCCATCGCCCTTGGCCAGACCATCGCCCAGCGTGGCCTCACCCTGGTTTACGGCGGCGGTGCCGTCGGCCTGATGGGGATCGTGGCTGACGCGGCCATGGCCGCTGGCGGTGAAGTTATCGGGATAATCCCGCAGGCTCTGAAAAGCGCCGAGATCGGCCATACCGGGTTGACCCGCCTGGAAGTCGTCGACGGTATGCATGCGCGCAAGGCACGCATGGCTGAACTGAGCGACGCATTCGTCGCCCTGCCCGGCGGCCTGGGCACCCTGGAAGAGTTGTTTGAAGTCTGGACCTGGGGCCAACTGGGTTACCACGCCAAGCCCCTGGGGCTGCTCGATGTCAACGGTTTCTACAGCAAACTTGGCAGCTTCCTCGACCATGTGGTGGAAGAAGGCTTTGTGCGCCCACAACATCGGGCCATGCTGCAACTTGCCGACGCCCCTGGCGAACTACTCGACGCCATGGAAAACTTCCAGGCGCCGGTCGCCCCTAAATGGGTAGACAAAAAGCCTGACTAAGCCTGGGCGCCTTCCAATGGCATCACCGTAACCTGCACCTGCGGATCATGCGTGCCGCCGCCGAGAATCACGCCACGCAGCGGTGACACATCAAAGAAGTCCCGGCCCCAGGCCAAGGTGATGTGCTCCAGCGCAGGCAGCAGGTTGTTGGTTGGGTCAAAGTCGACCCAGCCCTGGATTGGACAAAATACCGAGACCCACGCGTGCGAGGCGTCAGCCCCCACCAGGCGCGGTTGCCCAGGCGGCGGTCGAGTCAGCAGATAGCCACTGACATAGCGCGCCGCCAGCCCCCTTGAACGCAGGCAGGCAAGCATCAGGTGAGCAAAGTCCTGGCAAACGCCCCGCCTGCGCTCAAGCACTTGCTCCAACGGCGTAGCGACCTCGGTCGCGCCGGCCTCGAAGGTGAACTCGCTGAAGATTTTTTCCATTAATGCCTGGGAGCCCGCGAGCAAAGGTCGGCCTGGGGCAAAGCACGATGCGCTGAAAGCAACGAAACGCTGCTTCAGACGCACGTAGGGCGATTCAAAACGGTAGCGACAAGCCTGCAGATGCTCGCTCGACAGCGGCTTGCTGGTATAGCTCAGTGCATCACGAACCTGCTCCCACGCCGGTGAAACACTCAATTGTGGAGCGCTTCGCGGCAACACCTCGACATGCAAGCGCGCGACCACACGCAACTGCTCATGCTGGCGTTCAAAGGCCAGGCGCGTAAGCGGATTTCCGAACACATCCCATTCGTCCCGTCGCTGGGTCGGCTCGGGGCTGATCTGGAGCACCTGCTCCGTACAACGCTGCCAGGCACAAGGCCGTGGCCATAGGTGAGCCAACTGCTGGGCAAGGGACACCGGACTGTCATAGCGATAATGGGTGTCGTGAACAACATGATAACGCGCACTCATCAGACCGACACCGTTTGCTGACTGACATCGTCGACATGAGCGAAGTGGCGCAGGGCCAAGCGCTCGGAAATACCGCTGCTGGCTGCAGCGACCGATTGCAACAGGTCGGCCAATCCAGTCAACACCGCATGAACACTCGCGCTGCCAAACAACGAGGTCTCGAGGTTGCGCAAGTCGAACTGTTTGAGCTGCTGAGCCAGCAACGCCAGGCCCGGATCAACGGGGCTGGCGAACGCTTCGCACAAGCGTCGGTAGGTACGCACCAGTAGGTTGAGCTGGAACATCACGGCGTGCGGGTTCTGTTCATCCAGCAGCAAAAGGTCGAGCACTGGAATCAGTTGAGCTACCGCCAGATAACGCGAGCGATAAGTAATGCTGCTGTTGCCCAACTCCAGCAGCCACTCAAGTCCAGCCTGATCGTATACCGCCGGCCCGCGCAGGAAGGCTGCCAGGCTGCTGCACAGTGACTGCAAACGCTCGATGCGCCGACCAATCATCAAAAAGCGCCAGCCTTCGTCGCGGGTCATGTCATCCAGGGCAAAGCCCGACAGCGCCGCCATCGACATGACCAGGCGGTTGAGAAAATCCACCTGCTCCCCAAGACCCGCGCTGTCATCGGCAAGGCTCTGCGCCTCCCGTTGCAACTCCACCAACGCCTGCCAGTTTTCCCGCGAAAGTTTGCCGCGCACCTGTGACGCTGCCCAGTGCAAGCGCTGCAGGTTATTGCTGAGGCTGAAGGCCCAGTCCTGGCCGGCCAAAGCGGCGCGCAAACGCTCGAGCAGCCTGCCCTCGGGCGGCAGCAACGAACGTTCACCCGCCAGCGTCACCGCGGCCTGCAGGGCCAGAGGATCGTCGCCATCGAGATAACGGGTAAGGATGATCCGCAGCAAACGCGCACTGGCATCGCAGCGCTCGCAATACCGTCCGAACCAGAACAGGTTCTCGACCAGGCGCGACGGCAAGTACGGATCCTGCCGCACCAGGTCAGCCACGCCAAGCGTGTGCAAGCTTCGCCACGGCTCATCGACAGGCGCTGTGTCCCCCAGCACCCAGACATCTTTGCTGGCGCCTCCGCGCTGCATCGACACCACTTCAGCGTCCGCCAGCGCAGCCACCCGGGTAAGGCCACCGGGCAAGACCCGGTATCCTTCAGCCGTTGCCACCGCATACACCCGCATACCAATGGCCCGCGACTGCAATTGACCTTGGTCCTGCTGCCATACCGGCGCTTGTGACAATTGCGCCAGTTGCTGAGCTACATAGGCATAAGGGCGCGCCTGAATCCGCTGGCAAAGCGCCTGGCGCTCGGCCTCGTTCAGCGCACGACCCAATACTGGATTGAAGCGCTGTGAAGGAAAGGCAGGTTTTACCAACAACTGCGGGAGCTGCTCCAGTGCTTGCGCCATCACCGCAGGTTCGCCGCACCACCACGTGGCTATCGACGGCAAGCTGAGTTCCTCGGCAAACAGATGTTGGTTGATGGCTGGTAAAAAGCCCAGCAAACCAGGCGATTCCAACACCCCGGTACCCAGTGCGTTGGCTACCAGAACACGACCCTGACGCACCGCATCGAGCAATCCGGGAACGCCGAGTGCCGAGTCAGTACGCAGCTCCAGCGGATCGCAAAAATCATCGTCCAGACGACGCATGATTGCGTGAACCCGGCGTAAACCGCTGAGCGTCTTGAGAAAGACCGTGGCGTTGCGCACGGTCAAGTCTGCACCCTCTACCAGCGGGTAGCCCAATTGGCGGGCAAGGTACAAATGCTCAAAATAGCTTTCGTTGAAACGGCCCGGCGTTAGCAAGACGACCAGTGGCACCTCCTTCTCGCTGGGTGCCAGGCGCACCAGCGTGTGCTGCAATGCAGCGAAAAAGCCTGCCAGATGCTGAACCCGCAGGTCGCGATACAACTCAGGCAGCGCGCGGGAAACGATGGTCCGATTTTCCAGTGCATAACCCGCGCCGGAAGGTGCTTGGGTACGGTCAGCCGTCACCCACCAACGACCATCCGGTGCCCTCGCCAGATCCACCGCGTAGACATGCAGAAAGGTCCCACCGGGCGGGCTGATTCCTTGGCAGGGCCAGAGGAAATTGTTGTGCCCATAGATCAGCTCGCTTGGCAGCAACCCGTTACGGATCAGCTGTTGCTGACCATAAACGTCGGCCAGAACCGCATTGAGCAGACGTGCGCGCTGGGCGATGCCCGAGGCCAACGCCTGCCACTCGGCGGCAGGAATCAGGTGCGGCAACAAATCCAGTTCCCAAGGACGGTCGGCGCCTTTGGGATCGGCATAAATACTGTGAGTGACGCCGTTTTCGCGGAGTTGGCGAGTCAGTGACGCTTGTCGCTGGGTCAACTGTGCCGGGCCGCTCCGCTGCAGATAATCACACACTGGCTGCCAGTGACCACGGACTTTGCCTTGGTCATCGAGCATTTCGTGGTAAGCACCCGGGATTGGCCGGTAGGCATCAAACAAGTCAGGCATGGCGGCGATCGAGGTCTGCAAGTCGATTCAGAGAGCGGAACCGCGCAAGACATGTGCCATATGGCCAAGTCAGTGAATTCCGGCCTGCAACTCATTCAGGTGCACCAAAAGCGCACCGCAGAGAGGCTGCCGTGCAAGCGTTGCACAGATTCGAGGCTTTTCCAGAAAAAACTGCAGGGGAGCGGCGTGATCCGGCCCCCTTTTTTCCAGGGTGCGCTGGCCTCATCGCGGGGCAAGCCCGCTCCCATTGCCAGGGAATTGCTAACTAGCGTGGCACGGCCGGTTGGCGGGCGGGTTTCTTACCGCCTTTACCGCCTTTGGCTGCTTCTTTACGCTCTTTGGCAGCCTGCTGGTTGCGGGCAAATGCCGCTGCCTTGGCTTGCTCGCGCTTGTCCCACGGATTGGAGCCGTCGCTTGCGCGAGGCGGCAAGCCCGTGTGCTGGGTCAGGATCTTCTGATCCTTGGCCACTTTGTGGCTACCCGCTGGCGTGGAGTTCTTGCGTCGAGCACTCTGGTAGCTGTCAGTCGACGGCTGGTGCAGCGGAATCAGCTGATGCTTGCCAGAACCAATCAAGTCGGCACGCCCCATGCGCTCCAGTGCCTCACGCAGCATCGGCCAGCCTTTCGGGTCGTGGTAACGCAGGAACGCCTTGTGCAGGCGACGCTGCTGCTCACTCTTGACGATGGTTACCGGGTCACTCTTGTACGTAACCTTGCGCAGCGGGTTCTTGCCGGAGTGGTACATGGCAGTGGCCGAGGCCATCGGCGACGGGTAGAACGCCTGCACCTGATCAGCACGGAAGCCATTACCCTTGAGCCACAAGGCAAGGTTCATCATGTCTTCGTCGGTGGTACCCGGATGCGCGGCGATGAAGTACGGGATCAGGTACTGTTCTTTACCTGCTTCTTTGGAGTACTTCTCGAACATGCGCTTGAAGCGGTCGTAGCTGCCAATACCCGGCTTCATCATCTGATTCAGCGGGCCTTCCTCAGTGTGCTCCGGGGCAATTTTCAGGTAGCCGCCAACGTGGTGGGTCACCAGTTCCTTGACGTACTCCGGCGATTCCACCGCCAGGTCGTAACGCAGGCCGGAAGCGATGAGGATCTTTTTCACCCCTGGCAGCTCACGGGCGCTGCGATACAGCTTGATAAGGGCCGAGTGGTCGGTATTCAGGTTCGGGCAGATCCCCGGGAACACGCACGACGGCTTGCGGCACGCCGATTCGATCTCGGGGCTCTTGCAGGCAATACGGTACATGTTCGCGGTAGGGCCACCGAGGTCGGAAATGACACCGGTAAAACCTGGAACCTTGTCGCGAATTTCTTCGATTTCACGAATGATCGAATCGTGGGATCGGTTCTGGATGATGCGTCCTTCGTGTTCGGTGATCGAGCAGAAGGTGCAGCCGCCGAAGCAGCCGCGCATGATGTTCACCGAGAAACGGATCATGTCGTAAGCCGGGATCTTCTCCTTGCCGTACGCCGGGTGCGGGATGCGCGCATAGGGCATGCCGAACACGTAGTCCATCTCTTCGGTGGTCATCGGAATGGGCGGCGGGTTGAACCATACGTCAACCTCCCCGTGCTTCTGTACCAGCGCGCGGGCGTTGCCCGGGTTGGTCTCCAGGTGCAACACCCGGTTGGCGTGAGCATAGAGCACGGCGTCAGCACGGACTTTCTCGAACGATGGCAGGCGAATGACCGTTTTGTCACGGGTCATGCGCGGGCTGTCTAGAATCTGTACGACCCTGGCTTCGTTGGGATCTTCGTCCGGGCCTTTTTCCTGCTCGATGGCGCAGGCCTGGGTGTCCTGGGTGTTCACGTACGGGTTGATGATCTTGTCGATCTTGCCCGGACGGTCGATACGCGTGGAGTCGACTTCGAACCAGCCTTGCGGCGTGTCGCGTCGAATGAAGGCTGTACCACGAATATCAGTGATGTCTTCGATCTTCTGGCCAAAGGACAGGCGCTGGGCGACTTCCACGATGGCGCGCTCGGCGTTGCCGTACAGCAGGATATCGGCACAGGCGTCGATCAGGATCGAATGACGAACCTTGTCCTGCCAGTAGTCGTAGTGCGCGATACGGCGCAGGGAAGCTTCGATACCACCCAGCACGATAGGTACATGCTTGTAGGCTTCCTTGCAGCGCTGGCTGTAGACCAGGCTCGCGCGGTCCGGACGCTTGCCGGCCAGGCCGCCTGGCGTGTAGGCGTCGTCGGAGCGAATCTTTTTATCGGCGGTGTAGCGGTTGATCATCGAGTCCATGTTGCCGGCCGCGACACCGAAAAACAGGTTCGGCTCACCAAGCTTCATGAAGTCGTCTTTGGACTGCCAGTTCGGCTGGGCAATGATGCCCACGCGAAAGCCTTGGGCTTCAAGCAGGCGGCCAATGATCGCCATGCCGAACGACGGATGATCGACGTAGGCATCACCGGTCACGATGATGATGTCGCAGGAATCCCAGCCGAGCTGATCCATCTCCTCCCTGCTCATGGGCAGGAACGGTGCTGGTCCGAAGCATTCGGCCCAGTACTTGGGATAGTCGAAAAGTGGTTTGGCTGCTTGCATGTCAGTGACCGGTGGCTAATCGATGAAAAATCGCGGGCGCGGAATATAGCACAAATTTTGACCAATTCCGACGTTAAAGGTCGGAATTGCTCGAATTGCCTTACTCGTCGTCGTCGAAGTTGTAACTACCCGGCGCCAGGTTCTCAAAGCGCGTGTACTTGCCGATGAAGGCCAGGCGAATAAAGCCGATCGGCCCGTTCCGCTGCTTGCCGATGATGATTTCGGCGATGCCTTTATGCTCGGTTTCCGGGTGATAGACCTCATCACGGTATACGAACATGATGACGTCGGCGTCCTGCTCGATCGCACCCGATTCACGCAAGTCGGAGTTCACCGGGCGCTTGTTGGGCCGCTGTTCAAGGGAACGGTTGAGCTGCGACAGTGCCACGACCGGGCAATTGAATTCCTTGGCCAGGGCCTTGAGCGAGCGCGAGATCTCGGAAATCTCGTTGGTACGGTTGTCACCGCTGGAACCTGGAATCTGCATCAATTGCAGGTAGTCGATCATGATCAGACCCACTTCACCATGTTCACGCACCAAGCGGCGGGTACGCGCACGCATCTCCGAAGGGCTGATGCCAGCGGTATCGTCAATGAACAGCTTACGGTCGTTTAGCAGATTGACCGCCGAGGTCAGGCGTGGCCAGTCATCGTCTTCCAACTGACCGGAACGCACCTTGGTCTGGTCGATGCGCCCCAGGGACGACAGCATACGCATGATCAGCGATTCGCCTGGCATCTCCAGGGAGTAGACCAATACCGCCTTGTCACTACGCAACACGGCGTTTTCGACCAGGTTCATGGCAAAGGTAGTCTTACCCATGGACGGACGACCAGCAACGATGATCAAGTCGGCTGGCTGCAGGCCGCTGGTCTTCTCATCAAGGTCGGTATAGCCGGTGGACAGGCCGGTAATGGCGCTATCGGTATTGAACAAGGTATCGATACGGTCGATGGCCTTGGTCAGCAGGTCATTGACCCCAACCGGGCCACCGGTTTTCGGCCGTGCCTCGGCGATCTGGAAGATCTGTCGCTCGGCTTCATCGAGAATCTCAGCCGCATTGCGTCCCTGCGGGTTGAAGGCGCTATCGGCAATCTCGTTGCTGATGCTGATCAACTGACGCAGCGTTGCCCGCTCACGGATGATCGCGGCATAGGCTTTGATGTTGGCTACCGATGGGGTGTTCTTGGCCAACTCGCCCAAGTAACCCAGGCCGCCGACTTGCGAACTGACACCTTCCTTATCCAACTGCTCGTGCAGCGTTACCACGTCGAACGGGGCGTTCAGGTCGGCAAGCTTATGGATGGCGCGGAAGATCAGGCGGTGGTCATGCCGGTAGAAATCGCCATCGGAAACTTGATCAAGCACTCGTTCCCAGGCGTTGTTGTCCAGCATCAGGCCACCGAGCACGGCCTGTTCGGCCTCGATGGAGTGCGGAGGCACCTTCAGGGCAGAGGTTTGCAGATCATATTGCTCGGGGGCGGTAATCTCGTTCATGGCCACGCAGGAATCAGGGTGATGAAAAAGACAAAGGGCACGACCTGCAAAGCAGGATCGTGCCCGATGTTAACCGGCTGACACTCAAGGTGCTAGCCGATTGGGACAGCTTAGGCTGCGACAACAACCACGCGAACGGTGGCTTCAACGTCGCTGTGCAGGTGCACGGCAACGTCGTATTCGCCGACGTTACGGATGGTGCCGTTCGGCAGACGAACTTCAGCTTTGGCCACTTCAACGCCGGAGGCGGTCAGGGCGTCAGCGATGTCGTGGGTGCCGATCGAACCGAACAGCTTGCCTTCGTCACCCGCGGTGGCAGTGATGGTCACTTCCAGCTCGGCCAGTTGGGCAGCACGGGTTTCAGCCGAAGCTTTTTTGTCTGCAGCCAGTTTTTCCAGCTCGGCACGACGCTCTTCGAACGCAGCCAGGTTGGCGGCGGTCGCAGCGGTAGCCTTGCCGAATGGCAGCAGGAAGTTACGACCGTAACCGGCCTTAACATTTACCTTGTCGCCCAGGTTGCCCAGGTTGGCGACTTTTTCCAGCAGGATCAGTTCCATTTGGTATAAACCTCTTAACTTTTAACCTTCACCGTTCGCGGAATCGTTGTCAGCACCTTTAGGGGGTGCCTTGCGACCGCGAAAATCAATCAGGCTGTCGACAATGGCCAAAACCACGAGCAACGGATAAGTCAGCTGCATAAACAGCAGGAGTGTCACGTACATCCCGACCAACCAGAACTTGCCCAGTCGACCTTGCGCCACCAGCCCATGCATCAGGGCAAGCCCTGCGAACATCAGCGGTACGCTGCACAGCGGCGTCAACATCGCCAGTTCAGAACCGAAATTCGGCCCCACCAGCATGAGCACCACCAATACCAGCGTTGGCACCAGAGGAAGCCTGACCGCTTGAAACTCGCGACCAAAACCTCCCGGGTTATACAACACTGCCTGCCAGTAACGACCCAACATCAGGGCCAGCACACTGACGGCTTGCATCAATGCCGCTATCAGGCCAATGAGCACAGGTGCGATCAGGCTACCCAGGCGGGCCCGCTCTTCTACCGACAATTGTTGGTAGAGACCGTCGAGCATCTGCGGCAGGGCTTTTTCAAGCACGCCAGCCAGCGCTTCGATCGGTTCGCGGAACACCGAACCCAGAACAACCCCATACACCAGGCCCATCGCGATGCTGAACAACAGCACCCGGTTCCAGGACTGTCCGGCGCGCAACAGCGCAGCCAGACCCAGCGTACCCAGCAACACCATCAAGGTGCGCGGCTCGCCGAAGAACCACCACACCAACGCCGGCAATAATGCCCAGGCGAGGACTGCGGAGGCGTCCTTGAAACCGCGCCGCAGGAACACCAGGCTCCCAGCGGCGGCACTCAACCAGAACAACAGCGGCAACGCCGCACAACCCACCACCACCAGGGTGGCTTGCACGCGACCGCGCATGATGAAATCAGCTAAGGCACGCATGCATTCTATCCTTTGCTACCTGTCGACGACCCGGTCTCAGCGGCCGTGGCTGTCGGTGTAGGGCAGCAGGGCCAGGAAGCGGGCGCGCTTGATAGCGGTAGCCAGCTGACGCTGATAACGAGCTTTGGTACCGGTGATACGGCTTGGAACGATCTTGCCGGTTTCGGATACGTAAGCTTTCAGGGTGTTGAGATCTTTGTAATCGATCTCTTTCACGTCTTCAGCAGTGAAGCGGCAGAATTTACGACGACGGAAGAAACGTGCCATGTAATAGGCTCCTCAAAAGGTCCGTGGATTACTCGTCAGCGTTATCGCTGTTGTCGCTGTCATTGCTGTCATCGCCATCGGCGCTGTCAGAATGCTCAGGACGGTCGCGACGCTCACGGCGCTCACTGCGGTTTTCTTCAGCCTTGAGCATCTCGGATTGGCCGGTGACGGCTTCGTCGCGACGGATGACCAGGTTACGGATCACGGCATCGTTGTAGCGGAAGTTGTCTTCCAGCTCGGCCAGGGCCTTGCCAGTGCACTCAACGTTCAGCATCACGTAGTGAGCCTTGTGAACATTGTTGATTGCGTAGGCCAGTTGACGACGGCCCCAATCTTCCAGACGGTGGATCTTGCCGCCGTCTTCTTCGATCAGCTTGGTGTAACGCTCAACCATGCCGCCGACTTGCTCGCTCTGGTCAGGGTGGACCAGAAAGATGATTTCGTAATGACGCATGAATGCTCCTTACGGGTTGTAGTCTGCCACCAGGGTGGTCAGACAAGGAGTGAATGACACTGTATGTCTTGCCTTGGCTGAAGGCGCGTGAACGCCTGCCGACATGGCAAGGGGCGCAATTGTAGAGAAGCACCGAAGGACAAGCAAGGTCATTGGTGAAGATTTGAACAGTTGCAAGCCACAAGATCAGTGCACTTCCCAGGGAAACACCACACCTTGCGGCTTGCAGCCTGAAGCTGGTTATTACTTCTTGGCGTTACGCTGACGAACGGCTTCGAACAGGCACACGCCCGTCGCCACCGACACGTTCAGGCTGCTGACGCTGCCGGCCATTGGCAGCTTGACCAGGAAGTCGCAGTGCTCGCGGGTCAGACGACGCATGCCCTTGCCTTCGGCCCCCATGATCAGAATGGTCGGCCCGGTCAGGTCCTGCTGGTACAACTCCTGCTCGGCCTCACCGGCCGTACCGACGACCCACAGGCCACGCTGCTGGAGCTTCTCCAGTGTGCGCGCCAGGTTGGTCACGGCCACCAGCGGGATTACCTCGGCGGCGCCGCAGGCCACTTTACGCACAGCCGGCGTCAAGGTTGCCGACTTGTCCTTGGGCACAACGACCGCCAGGGCACCGGCTGCATCTGCTGTACGCAGGCAAGCACCGAGGTTGTGCGGATCGGTGACGCCGTCGAGCACCAGGATCAACGGGGCGCCCTCAGTGCGGTCGAGCAGCTCTTCGAGCATTGCCTCACCCCACACCTGGCTCGGACTGACCTCAGCGACGACACCCTGGTGCACGCCTTCGACCCAGGCGTCCATCTCACGGCGCTCGGCCTGGCCGACCGCAACGCGGTTCTGCCCGGCCAGGTCGACAATAACCTGGACACGCGGATCGCTACGGCCTTCCGACAGCCAGATCTGCTTGACCCGCTTGGGGTGATGACGCAAAAGGGCTTCTACGGCGTGAACGCCGTAGATTTTTTCCAACTGACTCATGACTTGGCCTTGGGTTTACGTGATCCAGAGCTCGCTTTTGGCGGCCCTTTACGATGCTTGCTCGGCTTTTCCGACGACTTGCCGGCCTTGGAGGACGACTTGCCACTGGAGCTTTTGGCACCGGACATCAGCGCCTTTTTCATTTCCCGGCTTTTGCGCACCTCGGCGTTTTTCGCCGCCGCATGCGAAGGGAAATAAGCTTCGGCAGTTTCGTTCTTCTTGCTCCGACGCGCAGGCTCGGCCTTCGGCATCTCAGCCTTGTCGAGCACTGGGACTGGCTTGCCGTCCTGCGGGCGCACACCTTCGGAGCGCTGCTTGCGACCAATCGGCGCTTTCAGGGTGTTCTCGGCCATCTCGAAGTCGATCTTGCGCTGTTCGAGATCGACACGCATGACCCGCACTTCGACCGTGTCACCCAGGCGGAAGCTGCGACCGGTGCGCTCACCGGCCAAGCGGTGGTGCACAGGATCAAAGTGGTAGTAGTCGCCCGGCAAGGCGCTGACATGCACCATGCCTTCGACGTAGATGTCGGTCAGCTCGACGAACAGACCAAAACCGGTCACGGCAGTGATCACCCCCGGGAAGCTTTCGCCGACGCGGTCTTTCATGTACTCGCACTTGAGCCAGTTGACTACGTCGCGGGTGGCCTCGTCGGCGCGCCGTTCGCTCATCGAGCACTGCTCGCCAAGCTGCTCCAGGGTCGGCTCGTCATACGGATAGATGCGCGCCTTGGGAATGCTCGGGGCGCCGGCACGCTTGACGTGCGGTGTATCCTGGCGCGAACGGATCACACTGCGAATAGCGCGGTGGGTCAACAAGTCCGGATAACGGCGGATCGGCGAGGTGAAGTGGGTGTATGCCTCGTAATTCAGGCCGAAGTGGCCGTTGTTGTCAGCGCTGTACACCGCCTGGCTCAAGGAGCGCAGCATCACGGTCTGGATCAGGTGGAAATCCGGGCGATCGGAAATCTGGGCCAGCAGGGCCTGGTAGTCCTTGGGCGACGGACCATCCTTGCCTTTGTGCAACGACAACCCCAGCTCACCAAGGAAAGCGCGCAGTTTTTCCAGGCGCTCCGGTGGCGGACCATCGTGAACTCGGTACAGCGCCGGGATTTCATGCTTCTTGAGGAACTCGGCAGTGGCAACGTTGGCTGCCAGCATGCACTCCTCGATCAGCTTGTGGGCATCATTGCGCACCGTCGGCCGAATTTCGGCGATCTTGCGCTCGGAACCGAAGATGATCCGGGTTTCCTGGGTTTCGAAGTCAATAGCGCCACGGGTGTGACGGGCCGCCAACAGAACTTTGTACAGGGCATACAGTTGTTTGAGGTCCGGGACCACTTCACTGTACTGCTCGCGCAGTGCCTTGCCCTCACGGGTACGCGCATGTTCGAGCATGCTGCTGACCTTGTTGTAGGTCAGGCGTGCGTGGGAGTGGATCACCGCCTCGTAGAACTGGTAATCAACCATTTGCCCGGACTTGTTGATGGTCATTTCACAGACCATCGCTAACCGGTCGACGTGCGGATTCAGCGAGCACAGACCGTTGGAGAGCTCCTCCGGCAGCATCGGAATCACGCGCTCTGGGAAGTACACTGAGTTGCCGCGGACCTGGGCTTCGTTATCCAGGGCCGAGCCCAGACGCACATAGCTGGAGACGTCGGCGATCGCCACGTACAGGCGCCAGCCACCGGAGAACAGGCGCAACTTGCCCAGGCTCTCGCAGTAGACCGCATCGTCAAAGTCGCGAGCATCTTCACCGTCGATGGTGACGAACGGCAGATGACGCAGGTCGATGCGATGCTCTTTGTCTTTTTCTTCGACTTCCGGCTTGAGCTTGCGCGCTTCCTTGATCACCGCCTCTGGCCAAACGTGCGGAATATCGTAGCTGCGCAGAGCAACGTCGATTTCCATGCCGGGCGCCATATAGTTACCGATCACTTCGGTAACATCGCCTTGAGGCTGGAAGCGCGGCGTCGGCCAATGGGTGATCTTCACTTCGACGAACTGACCGATCTTCGCACCACCGTTACGTCCCGGAGTAATCAGCACTTCCTGCTGAACCTTGGGGTTGTCCGGAGTAACGAAGCCGATACCGCCTTCTTCGAAATAACGACCGACGATGCTTTCGTGAGCACGGGAGATCACTTCGACCACTACGCCTTCACGGCGTCCTCGGCGGTCCACGCCGGAAACCCGGGCCAGGGCGCGGTCACCATCGAACACCAGGCGCATTTGCGCAGGGCTGAGGAACAGATCGTCGCTGCCATCATCCGGAATCAGGAAACCGAAGCCATCACGGTGGCCGGAAATGCGTCCGAGGATCAGGTCCAGCTTATCTACCGGGGCATAGGTGCCACGCCGGGTATAGATCAACTGACCGTCACGCTCCATTGCTCGCAGACGGCGGCGCAGGGCTTCGATCTGGTCTTCGGTGGTCAGGCCGAACTCTTCGACCAACTGCTCACGGGCAGCCGGCGAGCCACGCTCGTCCAGGCGCTGCAGGATCAGCTCACGGCTAGGAATAGGGTTTTCGTATTTTTCCGCTTCACGAGCGGCCTCGGGATCGAGGGACTGCCAATCGGCCATTAGGAGAGGTTCACCTTGTCTATATAAGGGTTAGTTTGGCATAGGCGTATTGAAACCGGAAATTTCAGGCTTGGACAGCCCTCACAGAGCCCCTGGATACTGCCAAAACCATCATAAGGAACAACAACTTGAATTTTTGTAGATTTTTTCTGAACGGGGCTTTACAGCTCTCAGGGGCATCCGTATAGTGCGCACCACAGCGACGGCCACCGTCGTTATAGTTGAGATGCTAGCTGATGTGAAGCATCATGCGACCTCAGCGAAATGCCCAGATGGTGAAATTGGTAGACACGCCAGCTTCAGGTGCTGGTGACCTTACGGTCGTGGAAGTTCGAGTCTTCTTCTGGGCACCAATTTCAAATCTTAGAACTGCACAGCGCTTCTGAGATTTACAGCAACAAGCTACACTGTTTTTGTTACAAGCTACACCGCTTCATTTTGCCCAGATGGTGAAATTGGTAGACACGCCAGCTTCAGGTGCTGGTGACCTTACGGTCGTGGAAGTTCGAGTCTTCTTCTGGGCACCAATTCAGATCAAACCCGCGAAAGCGGGTTTTTTCGTTTCTACCCCTGCCATTCCTTCCTTGCGCCCCGAAACGACCGATAGCCTGCTCATGAAATTCCCCTCATAGGGCCATTTGAGAAGCGATATCGATTATCATTGTTTCCAGATATGTAGCCGCAAGCGAGGAAGTACCCGCATGACGTTCCGCAATTCCCCCCTATTGCGCGGCCTGGCCGTTTCTGTTTTTGCCCTGTTGTTAGGCACCCCTGTCGCCATGGCTGCCGACCCCGTGTCGCTGACTCTGTACAACGGCCAGCACAAGGAAATCGGTGACGCTATCGCCAAAGCCTACGAGGCCAAGACCGGTATCCACATCAACATCCGCAAAGGCAGCAGCAACCAGCTGGCCAGCCAGATCATCGAAGAAGGTGATCGCTCACCCGCCGATGTTATCTACACCGAAGAATCACCGCCCCTGAACAACCTGGGCGAGCTGGGCCTGCTGGCCAAGATCGACGACTCGACCCTGCAGATGCTTCCCAAGGATTTCGTCGCCGCCAATGGCACCTGGATGGGTGTGACTGCACGCACCCGGGTAGTGGCGTTCAATCCAAAGGTAATCGACGAAAAAGAATTGCCACCTTCTGTGATGGACTTCGCCAACCCTGAATGGGACGGCAAGATTGGCTTCGTTCCGACCAGCGGTGCCTTCCAGGAACAAGCCGTCGCCATCCTCAAGCTGCACGGTCGCGATGCAGCCGAAGAATGGCTGACTGGCCTCAAGGCCTTCGGCAAGACTTACACCAACAATATGGTTGCTCTCAAAGCCGTGGAAAATGGCGAAGTCGCCGCGGTACTGGTGAACAACTACTACTGGTACGCCCTGAAAAAGGAACGCGGCCAGCTGGATTCGAAGCTGTATTACCTTGCCGATGGTGACGTCGGCGGCTTGATGACCATTTCCGGCGCTGCTGCCGTCAAAGCCAGCAAACACCCGAAGGAAGCCCAGGCGCTATTGGCCTGGATGGCCAGCGAAGAAGGCCAACGAGTCATCACCCAGACCACCGCCGAATATCCCTTGCACAAAGGCATGGTCTCGGATCAGGGTCTGAAGCCGTTCGAGGATCTGCGTCCGCCGAAAATCACCCCGGCCGACCTGGGCAATGCAGAAGAAGCCCTGGAACTTGAACGCGAAGTTGGCCTGCTCTGATGACCGTAGCCGTACCCATGCCGGCAGCGGCAAGCCGTTACATCCCTCGGCGCAAGCGACCTTCGATCTGGGTTGTGGTGCCGGTCCTGCTGTTGGTCGGCCTGAGTCTGCTGCCCTTGTTGTACGTAGGCCTAAAGGCCTGGGAAGCAGGCTGGCGAGAAGCTTTGCACCTGCTTTGGCGCCCCTTTGTCTGGGGTCTGATGCGCAATACGCTGATGTTGATGGCCGGCGTCACCCTGGTCTGCATGATACTCGGGGTGTCCCTCGCCTGGCTGCTGGAACGAAGCGACCTGCCAGGCAGACGACTGTGGGGCGTAATCTTGTGCCTGCCGTTCGCGGTACCCGCTTTCGTCAGCGGCTTTACCTGGGTGTCCTTGAGCCCACGCTTCGAAGGCCTGGGCGGGGCAATCCTGGTAATGAGCCTATCCAAATACCCGCTGGTATTCCTGCCCGTTGCTGCGACGCTGCGCAATCTCGATACTTCGTTGGAGGAGTCGGCACGAACACTTGGGCAAAACCGATGGGGCGTGTTTTTCAAGATCACCCTACCGCTGCTGTGGCCCTCGATTCTGGGTGGCAGCCTGCTGATCGCCCTGCATATGCTGGTGGAGTTCGGCGCCCTGTCGATCCTCGGCCTACAGACGTTCACCACGGCGATCTACCAGCAATTCGAGCTGGAATTCAGCAACGCCAATGCAGCGATGCTCTCGGCAGTGTTGTTGTTCATGTGCCTGTTGCTGCTGTGGTTCGAACTGCGCGTACGTGGCAAGGCGCGCCATGTCCGCATTGGTCAAGGCGTAGCACGTCGCGGCGCACCTGTTCGCCTTCGCGCCTGGATGCCGGCAGGTCAGCTGTACTGCCTGATCCTGGCTTTGCTCGGCAGTGGCATTCCGCTGGGCATGCTTGGCTACTGGCTGAGCGTCGGCTCCTCCGCCGCCTTCCCGGTTGCCGATATCAGCCGCGCGCTGGCGTCATCGCTGTCGCTGTCGTTGGGAGGCGCCGGCCTGAGCCTGCTCCTGGCATTGCCGATAAGCTTTCTGGTGGTGCGATACAAGGGCCGCCTGGCAATCTGGGCCGAGCGCCTGCCGTACTTGCTGCACGCCCTGCCCGGCCTGGTAATAGCCCTGACCCTGGTGTACTTCGCCCTGCACTACGTGCCGGTGCTGTACCAGACCACCGGGCTGTTGCTGCTGGCTTACGCCCTGCTGTTCTTGCCCCTGGCCCAGGCACCGGTGCGCACGGCCCTGAACAAGGCGGCTCCACAACTGGAAGAAGCGGCGCGCACCCTGGGCGCGAGCCAATTCAGCGCGTTCTGCCGGGTTACTTTGCCAATTATCTTCCCGGCGCTCGCCGCCGCATTTGCCCTGGTATTTCTCGATGCCATGAAAGAACTGACGGCGACGCTACTGCTTAGCCCCACAGGCATGACCACCTTGGCGACCGAAGTGTGGGCACATACCGCCAACGTCGAATTCGCAGCAGCGGCTCCTTATGCAGCACTGCTGATTCTAGTGTCGGGGCTGCCGGTGTATCTGCTGACGACGCGGATGTATCTGAACCGCGCTTGAGGCTATGGAACGCTACGCGGGGCAAGCCCGCTCCTACCAGGTGTGCGTACAACCCTGCAGGAGCGAGCGTGCCCCGCGATCGTTTCAGGCCCGGAACTGGCCCAGGCTGGCTTTGAGCTGAGCCGCCAGGTCATCGAGCACTTTGCTGCTGGCAGTGGTTTGCATCACTACCTCTGCTGCCCGCTCGGCCTGGGCATGAATGGTCTGCACCCGCCCACGTACCGCCTGAGCACCGTGTGCCTGCTGTTCAGCCGCTCGGGTGGCCAGGCCAATTGCTGCATGCACCTGCTCGACCGAGACCTGAACCGATTGCTGCAGGCGCGCGCTGTCACGCAACACCAGCAAGCCCTCGCTGGCCTGGCGTCCCGCCTGGCTGATCGCCGCAACTGCTTCCTTGGCACCTTGCTGCAGTGCACCGATGTGAGCCTGAATGTCACCCGTCGAGCTCTGTGTTTTGCTCGCCAGCGCCCTGACCTCATCGGCGACCACGGCAAAACCACGACCCGTTTCTCCCGCCCGTGCCGCCTCGATAGCAGCGTTGAGCGCCAACAAGTTGGTCTGCTCGGCAATGCCGTGAATGACTGTGAGCACCACTTCAATCTGTTCACTTTGTTGAGCCAATCGCTCAATGACTTCTGAACCGGTTTGCACCTGCCCCGCCAACGCTTCGATCAGCTTGGCAACCTGCGTCGAGGTACGGCTGTTTTCATCCGTGGCCTGGCGAATATCCACCACTTGTTGCAAGGCAGACTGCATGGCGTGGCTTTCTGCCTGGGCTTCATCAGCCATGGTCGACAGATCGCGCAAGCTAGCCGCCACGGCATCACGCTGTAGCTCGGCAGCAGCATCGGCACCGGCATTGCGCTGGGCCATGACACCTATTTCAACGCCTGTGCGCTGAGCCACCTCACCTGCCTCCCGCACGATCGGCTGCAGCTTGTCGACGAACTGGTTGACTGCAGCCGCCATGTCGCCAATCTCGTCGCGACTGTCGATGCTCACGCGCTTGGTCAAGTCGCCCTCCCCGGCGGCCAAGTCGTTCAAGGCTGCGATAAGCAGGCGCAGCTTGTTGACCACCCGCCGCCCCAACACCACCGCCACCACCAGCAGCACACCAAGCCCAACCAGGGCCAGGCCCAGACCGATATTCCAGCGCAAGGTTGCCGCCGCGTCCTGGACGCTTTGCGAGGTATTGGCCTGCATGGCTGCGGCACTTGCCTGGGCAGCTTCCAGGCGTGCGCGCAAGGCTTTATTACTGTCCGCGGCAGCACCTACCAGGCTATCGCCCACCAACTGGTCACCGCTGGCAATCAGCGCTGAGAAGCGCTTATCGAGGGCAACCAGCTCGGCGTCCACTGCTGCGGTGGAAACCCCCATCAATACCTTGCCGATCTCCACGCCATTGGGATTGATCGACGCCTCGACGAAATACACCGACGGATCATTGCGCGCAGCATCCAGGACCTTGTCCAGCGCTCGTTCACCCTGACCCTTTTCCAATAATGCCTGGTTGATCGGGTTCTGCCGGTTCAAATAGCGAGTCAGGTGCTGACCCTGAACATCGTCATAGACCACGAACAACACATTGGGATTGCGCTGAGCGCGCCGGGAAAACTCGGACAAGGTGGGCAAGTCGTTATCCCACATTGCCCTTGGCGCAACCGAGGCCAGTAGCTCGGCCATGTCGTTGGCGGAGTCCTTGAGGTTTTTCTCCAAGGTCGCCCGTAACTGCGCCTGCTCACCCTGCAGGCGCGTCGACAAACCCGCAGTCAGTCGCTGACGCGTGCTCGCGGAGAGGCTATCGAGCCCGGAGCTGACCTCCTGCCCCGCCTGCTCAAGCTCGGCAGACAATTTCTGGCTATCGACACCCAATCGTTTGCCCAGATCCGCCTCCAGCGCAGTGACTGTGCTCCGGGTCAGCGCGACCGCAACCAGCACCTGCACCAAAAGAGCGATACCGAGGGCAACAAAGACAGGCCGCAACAGGCGACTTCGTAACAGTGAGAGAACGGCAGACACGTAAGAACCCTCTACTACTGGGGCCATTAAAATGATGGCAACCCTGAAGCGATTCTTACAGCAAAGGTTGTGCCGAACAGCGGACAGAAACGACAAAGGCCCCTAAAAAGGGGCCTTTGTTTTTACACCAGACGTTTATCAGGCAAACGGATGACGCAGCACGATGGTCTCGTTGCGATCCGGGCCAGTGGAGATGATATCGATCGGCGCACCGACCAACTCTTCCACGCGCTTGATGTAGGCACGGGCGTTAGCCGGCAGCTCTTCCAGGGTTTTGGCACCCAGGGTCGACTCGCTCCAGCCCGGCATTTCTTCGTACACAGGCTCCAGGCCGATGTAGCTGTCAGCGTCGGTTGGCGCATCGATAACGGCACCGTTCTCGTTCTTGTAACCAACGCAGATACGGATGGTTTCGAGGCCATCGAGTACGTCCAGCTTGGTCAGGCACAGGCCCGAGATACTGTTGACGTCGATGGCACGACGCAGGATAACGGCGTCGAACCAGCCGCAACGACGGGCACGGCCAGTGGTTGCACCGAACTCATGACCACGCTTGGCCAGGAACGCACCGACGTCATCGAACAGTTCGGTCGGGAACGGACCCGAGCCAACACGGGTGGTGTAAGCCTTGGTGATACCGAGGATGTAGTCGATGTACATCGGGCCAACACCCGAACCGGTAGCGATACCGCCGGCAGTGGTGTTGGAGCTGGTGACGAACGGGTAGGTACCGTGGTCGATATCCAGCAGCGAACCCTGGGCACCTTCGAACATGATGTCCTTTTCGGCGCGACGCAGGTTGTGCAGCTCAGCAGTGACGTCGAGCATCAACGGCTTGAGCAGCTCAGCGTACTCCATGCACTCGTCCAGCGTTTTCTGGAAGTCGATGGCTGGCTCTTTGTAGTAGTTGACCAGCACAAAGTTGTGATAGTCCAGCAGCTCGCCGAGCTTGGCAGCGAAACGCTCACGATGGAACAGATCACCGATACGCAGGCCGCGACGCGCTACCTTGTCTTCGTAGGCTGGGCCGATACCACGACCGGTGGTACCGATCTTCTGCTCGCCACGGGCTTTTTCACGCGCCTGGTCCAGCGCTACGTGGTAAGACAGGATCAGCGGGCAGGATGGGCTGATACGCAGGCGCTCGCGCACCGGTACGCCTTTCTCTTCCAGCTTGTTGATCTCACGCAGCAATGCGTCTGGTGCAACCACCACGCCGTTGCCGATCAGGCATTGCACGCCTTCGCGCAGCACGCCGGACGGAATCAGGTGGAGGACGGTTTTTTCACCGTCGATCACCAGCGTGTGGCCAGCGTTGTGGCCACCTTGGTAGCGCACTACGGCGGCAGCATGTTCGGTCAGCAGATCAACGATCTTGCCTTTGCCCTCATCACCCCACTGGGTGCCCAGGACTACGACATTCTTACCCATAACACTTGTCCTCATTCGCGCAAACTTGGCGCCGGCTCGTGCCGGCGGGGAATCTCAAATGGCTAACGGCAGTACCTGCCAAAGCCCGTTTTGCTGAATCAATTGCCGATCGCAATCCGCCTCGACGGCGGCAGTCAAAGGCTGCCCAGGCAAGGCCTGAACCACCCGCTGACCTTCACTGCGCAATTGGCAGACCAACTGCCAGAGTGCTGCATCGCTGCTGTCGGGCATCCAGATCCCGCCAGAAGGCAACACAACCTCGGCCCGCCCCAGTGTGACCAGGGTCTTCAAATCCGTGGAGAAACCGGTGGCAGGGCGAGCCCGGCCAAAGTCTGCTCCGATGTCGTCGTAACGACCGCCCTGGGCGATCGACTGACCGACACCCGGGACAAAAGCGGCAAACACCACACCTGTGTGGTAGTGGTAGCCACGCAACTCACCCAGGTCGAAATACAGCGGCAAATCTGGATAACGCGCAGCCAGGCGCTCGGCGATGGCCAACAAGTCATCGAGTGCAGCCAGAACCGCTGCAGGTGCGCGCCCAAGGCGTACACGCGCCTCGGTAAGCACTTCGCGACCACCACATAACTCGGTAAGCGAGCGCAGCATGTTGGCGAGGTCCGCAGGCAGGTTGGCGGTAAGCGTGACAACTTCATCGACAGCCTTGCGCTGCAGGGCATCGAACAACTGCTGCTCTACCGCACCGGACAAACCGGCGGCGCGCGCCAAGCCGCGATAGATACCCACGTGACCGAGGTCCATGTGCACATCAGCAACGTCGGCCAGTTGCAGCATGGCCAACATCAGGCTGATGACTTCAACGTCGCTGACCGGGCTTGCATCACCATACAGCTCGGCACCGAGCTGGATCGGGCTACGCGAGTTGGACAGCGCCCTTGGTTGGGCATGCAGCACGCTGCCGGCATAGCACAGACGGCTCGGTCCTTCACGACGCAAGGTGTGCGCATCGATACGCGCCACCTGTGGTGTGATGTCGGCACGAAAGCCCATCTGCCGACCCGACTGCGGGTCGATAACCTTGAATGTCCGCAGATCCAGGTCCTGGCCGGCACCGGTGAGCAGCGATTCCAGGTACTCGATATGCGGGGTCACGACGAACTCGTAACCCCAGCTCTGGAACAGATCCAACACCTGGCGACGCGCGATTTCAATACGCGTCGCCTCAGGTGGCAGTACTTCTTCGATGCCATCTGGCAGCAGCCAGCGGTCTACCGTTGCCATTACGCCATTTCCCCTTTGGTCCGGGCGGCCTGCCCGCGGGCTAGCCTTGAGTGAAGCAGGTGTCGCCAAACAATGACGCGCAGCACTGATTCCAGCGCAACCGCCGTGTCGACACCCTCAAATACCTTGGGTTGCGCTGTAGATCGGAGATGCCTTGCGGCCGTTCGATCTTGCAGACGCAAAAAAGCCGGGAATTTCCCGGCTGCCGCATCATACACCCGTTTTCTCACAGGAACACCCCGCCAGGCGTTTTAGCCGCCCGGCGGGGTGAAAACTTACGGCTTGGCTTTGTCCATGAAGCGGAAGAACTCGTTGCTCGGATCGAGCACCAGTACATCGCTTTTGTTGGCAAAGCTTTCGCGGTACGCCTTGAGACTACGGTAGAAAGCGTAGAAGTCCTGGTCCTGACCATAAGCCTTGGCGTAGATCGCCGCCGCCTGAGCATCACCATCACCACGGGCTTCTTCCGATTCCCGATAGGCTTCAGCCAGCAGTACACGGCGCTGACGGTCAGCGTCGGCACGAATACCTTCGGCCAACTCGTTACCCTTGGCGCGGTGCTCGCGGGCTTCACGCTCACGCTCGGTGCTCATACGTTCGAACACACTGCGGTTCACTTCTTTAGGCAGGTCGATGGCCTTGACGCGAACGTCGACCACTTCAATGCCCAGCTCCTTGCTGGCCATGCGGTTCAGCGATGCAGTGATGTCAGCCATCAATGCGTCACGCTCACCGGAAACCACTTCGTGCAGGGTGCGCTTACCAAACTGGTCACGCAGGCCGCTTTCCAGACGGCGCGACAGACGCTCATCGGCGATCTGCTTGAGGCCCGAAGTTGCCGTGTAGAAACGCTCGGCATCCTTGACTCGCCACTTGGCGTAGGCATCAACCATCACCGCTTTCTTTTCCAGGGTCAGGAAGCGCTGGGTTGGGGCATCCAGCGTCATCAGGCGGGCGTCGAACTTGCGCACCTGGTTGACGTAAGGCACCTTCACATGCAGGCCCGGCTGGACATCTGCCTGAACCACTCGACCAAATTGCAGCAGTACCGCACGCTCGGTCTGGGACACGATGTAGAAGCTGTTCCAGGCCACGATTGCCAGCACCACGCCAACGATCAGGGCGATCAGCGATTTATTGCTCATCAGCGACTCTCCCTAGAACGCAACTGTGTTTGCTGCTGTTGCAGCTCCGCCGCCGCGCGATTGGCCGCGTCGTTTACCGAAGCCGGGACGCTGACTGGAGCACTGCTGGTACGGCTGCCTTCAACCATCTTGTCCAACGGCAGGTAGAGCAGATTGCTCTGGCCATCCTTGCCGGAAACCAGGACCTTGCTGGTGTTGCTGTAGACTTCCTGCATGGTGTCCAGGTACAGGCGCTGACGGGTTACCTCAGGAGCCTTGCGGTACTCGGCGACCAGTTTGGTAAAGCGATCGGCCTCACCCTTGGCACGCGAAACGACTTCGTCACGATAACCGTTGGCGTCTTCGATGATCCGCTGGGCCTGACCACGCGCTTCCGGCACAACGCCGTTGGCATAGGATTCAGCCTGGTTGCGGGCACGCTGCTCGTCTTCACGGGCACGAATCACGTCGTCGAAGGCTTCCTGCACTTCACGCGGGGCTGCCGCGCTCTGCACGTTCACCTGGGTGACAGTGATACCGGTGCGGTAGGTATCGAGGAAACGTTGCAGACGCTCCTTGATGTCTACAGCCATTTGCTCACGACCTTCGGTCAGCACCTTGTCCATTGCGGTGGAACCCACCACATGGCGCAGGGCACTGTCGGTCGCGTGCTGCAGGCTGACTTCAGGCTGATCGACGTTCAGCACGAAATCCTGCAGGTTGGTGATCTTGTACTGCACGGTCAGCGGCACTTCGACGATGTTCTCGTCTTCAGTGAGCATCTGCCCCTGCTTGGTATAGGCACGCTCACGCGTGACGTTTTCCATGTACTTGCGATCGATCGGCGGGAAGTAGATGTTCAGGCCCGGCCCTACGGTTTCGTAGTATTTGCCGAAGCGCAGCACGACTGCTTGCTCCTGTTCGTCGACCACATACACGGCGCTGTACAGCCAGATAGCCGCCAGCACAGCCAGCCCGATGCCGAGCAGGCCGAAGCCACCGCCCTTGCCGATGCCGCTGTCTCCACCGCGTTTCTTGCCACTGCCGAACATCCCATTGAGGCTGTCCTGCAGTTTGCGGAAGGCCTCGTCGAGATCCGGCGGTCCTTTTTTGTCGCCGCCGCCACCGCGGCGCCCGCCCCAAGGATCCTGATTGTTCGAGTTGCCACCCGGCTCATTCCAAGCCATAGCGCTCTCCATCTGATAAAGCAAAGACGCACCCACGGCGCGCCGTCCAATGCTACAGAATGCCTGTCACGGCTGCCCGGCCGCGTCGCCGGGCTTTTATTGCAAAGTGTGTTGCTCAATAAAGTCTGCCGGCTCCAGGCCTTCACGGCTGATCAGGCGATTGAACTCGACCCGAGACACCCTTACGGCCAGAAGACTGCTGCCTTCATCGTCATGCTCTTCGCCCTGCACCGCACCCAACTCAAAGAACTTCGCGCGCAACCGCGCAAAACGCTGTTCCAGGCGCAAGGTTCCGATAAACAGGTCATCCCCCAGCAACTCGGCGACTGCCTGCCCCACCAGTTCCAGGCCGCGTCCATCCTGCGCAGAAACCCAGACTCGCTGCGGCTTGCCATCGGCATCGCGCTGAATCTGCGGCTCGACGCCCTCAAGCAGGTCGAGTTTGTTATAGACCTCGAGGATCGGCAAGCCTTCTGCACCAATCTCCCCCAGAACCGCCATGACCTGCTCGATCTGTTCCATGCGATCAGGTTCATGAGCGTCAATCACGTGCAGCAGCAGATCAGAGTTGCTCGACTCTTCGAGCGTAGCCCGAAAAGCCTCGACCAGCTTGTGCGGCAGGTGCCTGATAAAGCCCACTGTATCGGCCAGCACGATCGGACCTACGTCATCGAGCTCAAGGCGACGCAACGTGGGGTCGAGGGTGGCGAACAACTGGTCGGCGGCATAGACCTCGGATTGAGTCAGGGCGTTGAACAGGGTCGATTTGCCGGCGTTGGTATAACCAACCAGCGAGACTGACGGGATATCCGCCCGCTTGCGTCCCCGGCGAGCCTGCTCGCGCTGGCTGCGCACCTTCTCTAGACGCCCTTTGATCTGACGCAGGCGCACCCGCAACAGACGACGGTCGGTTTCCAGCTGGGTTTCGCCTGGACCACGCAGACCGATACCACCTTTTTGCCGCTCAAGGTGCGTCCAGCCGCGAACCAGCCGCGTGCTCATGTGTTCAAGCTGGGCCAATTCGACCTGGAGCTTACCTTCATGGGTACGCGCCCGCTGGGCAAAGATGTCGAGAATCAGACTGGTGCGATCAAGCACGCGACACTCGAAAGCGCGTTCGAGGTTACGTTCCTGACTGGGAGTGAGGGTGTGATTGAAAATCACCAAATCTACCTGCTCGGCTTTGACCAGGTCGCGCAACTCGTCGACCTTGCCGCTGCCAATCAGGTATTTGGCGGTGGGCTGATGTCGCGCCACATTGGCGAACGCGACTATATCGGCCCCAGCCGACAACGCCAGTTCCCGAAACTCCTGCGGGTCTTCGCGCGCCTCAGGGTTCTGACCTTCCAAGTGAACGAGGACCGCTCGTTCACCACCACCGTGGCGCTCAAAGAACAAAGCAGACTCCTATCAGGCGTTACCTGGCTCAGAGTCGCCATGCTCGGATTCGGTTGCGCTTGGCAGACGAATCGGACGCACAGGAACTACTGTCGAGATAGCGTGTTTGTAAACCATCTGGCTGACGGTGTTTTTCAGCAGGATCACGAATTGGTCGAAGGATTCAATTGTGCCTTGCAGCTTGATGCCGTTAACCAAATAGATCGAAACCCCAACTTTTTCTTTTCTCAAAGTATTCAAGTAAGGGTCTTGTAGCGAATGCCCTTTTGACATATGCCGCACTCCTGTAAGGATCAATAGTAAAAAAATCAAAGAAAAACTGATGGCTCAAGCCGCCCCACCCCCAAGGATAGACGGCAATTGCAAGGACTCAGCTCAATATGGAGACCGACCCCAGGTATTTCAAGGTACGAGGCAGATTGTCGCAAGCCAGGCTGTCCAACCAATGCAGGTCAGCCCAACTACGCAACCAGGTGAACTGCCGCTTCGCCAATTGGCGAGTAGCAATTACGCCGCGCTCCTGCATTTCAACTGATGTTAACTTGCCATCAAGATGATCCCAGACCTGGCGATAACCAACCGCCCGTATAGACGGTAGTCCCGCATGCAAGTCACTTCTGGCTCGCAGCAATCGGACCTCGTCAACGAAGCCCTGTTCCAGCATTTGCCCAAATCGTAGCGCAATCCGCTCGTGCAACACGTGACGATCGGCAGGCGCAATAGCCAGGCTGGCGACAGTATAGGGCAAATGACCCGCCGCCGAAGGGCCTGCGGCGCTACTTTCCGCGGATTGACGTTGACGATGTTGTGTCATTGTCATGCCGCTGACCCGATAAACCTCGAGCGCCCGAATCAGGCGCTGGGGATCGTTGGGGTGAATTCGCGCCGCCGATTCCGGATCAACCGCCGCCAACTGCTGATGCAGCCCTTGCAATCCAAGGCGCACGGCCTCTTCTTCAAGTTCAGCGCGGACCTGCTGGTCGGCGGCGGGCATATCAGCCAACCCTTCCAGCAAGGCTTTGTAGTAGAGCATGGTGCCGCCGACCAACAGCGGTATTTTGCCGCGCGCAGTGATGTCGGCCATGGCCTCCAGCGCGTCACGGCGAAAATCGGCAGCCGAATAGCTTTCAGCCGGATCAAGAATGTCGATCAGTCGATGGGGGTGCGCCGCCAACACTTCCCGGGAAGGTTTGGCAGTACCAATATCCATGCCTCGATAAACCAGTGCCGAGTCGACGCTGATCAGCTCGCAGGGCAGCACTTTGGTAAGTTCGATGGCCAGGTCGGTCTTGCCCGCCGCGGTCGGGCCCATGAGGAATATCGCGGGAGGTTTGCTACTCATTTTATCGACCGCGCAGGAACAGTTTGTCCAGATCGTCCAGGCCCATTTGGGTCCAGGTCGGTCGGCCATGGTTGCACTGGCCGCTGCGCTCGGTATTTTCCATATCGCGCAGCAGTCCGTTCATTTCTGCCACGGCCAAGCGCCGGTTGGCGCGAATGGCGCCGTGGCAGGCCATTGTCCCAAGCAATTCGTTCAGGTGCGCCTGGATACGGTCGCTGGTACCGTACTCCATCAGATCGGCCAGAACATCCTGGACCAGACGGTTGGCCTCAGCCTGCTTGAGCAGGGCTGGAATCTGGCGGATGGCAAGGGTTTCCGGGCCCAGGCGCTGCAACTCGAAGCCCAGGCGCCGGAACCACTCGGCGTGCTCTTCTGCGCAATCGGCCTCACGCTGGCTCAGCGCCAGGGACTCCGGCACCAACAGCGGCTGGCCACTCAGCCCTTCGCTGGCCATGGCCACCTTGAGACGCTCATACATGATGCGCTCATGGGCGGCGTGCATGTCTACCAGCACCAGGCCCACGGCGTTCTCGGCAAGAATATAAATACCCTTGAGCTGCGCCAGGGCATAGCCCAGCGGCGGCACATCACCCTGGCTTTCCGGCAGCGCGGCCGGCGCCGCGTCGTTCAGCGGCGAGAAGAACTCACGATAGACACTCTGCGCCTCGGCAGCCGGCACAGCCTGGCCCGGACGCGGTGTGTACTGGTATTGGTAACCGCCACCAGCGCCACTGCCATTGCCGGCGCCAAGGTTACGCATACCCGGCTCGGACGCTGGTTGCTCGAGCAGATTCGCGGCAAGGCGCATCTCACCCTGGGGGCCGAACTCGCCCGCCTGAACGCCACTGGGACGAACAATCTCGGTGGTCGCTGCAGGTGCGGCCAATTGATCTTCCGGCCGCACGTCGGCCAGAGCGCGGTGCAGGGTGCCATAAAGGAAGTCATGGACCATGCGCCCATCACGGAAGCGCACTTCATGCTTGGTCGGGTGGACGTTGACGTCGACACCGGTGGGGTCGACTTCCAGGAACAGCACGAAAGTCGGGTGACGGCCATTGAACAAAACATCGCGATAGGCCTGGCGTACCGCGTGCGCAACCAGTTTATCGCGCACGGCCCGGCCGTTGACGAAGAAATATTGCAAGTCGGCCTGACTGCGCGAGAAGGTCGGCAATCCGACCCAACCCCACAAGTGCAAACCGTTACGCTCGATTTCGATCGGCAAGACCTGTTCGAGAAAGCCCGGGCCGCAGATCGCCGCCACACGCCGGGCACGGGCGGTATCGTCGAGGGCTTCATGCAGGCTGAGAATGGATTTGCCGTTATGACGCAGGTGGAAAGCCACGTCGAAACGCGCCAGCGCCAGACGCCGGATCACTTCCTGCAGATGATCGAACTCGGTCTTCTCGGTTTTCAGGAACTTGCGTCGAGCCGGGGTATTGAAGAACAGGTCACGCACTTCTACAGAAGTACCCACCGGGTGTGCAGCTGGCTGCACCCGCGGGGCCATGTCGCGGCCTTCGGTTTCCACTTGCCAGGCCTGGTCAGCGTCTCGGGTGCGCGAGGTCAGAGTCAGGCGTGCGACCGAACTGATCGAGGCCAGGGCTTCACCACGAAAGCCCAGGCTCATGACCCGCTCCAGGTCTTCCAGATCGCGGATCTTGCTGGTGGCATGACGCGCCAACGCCAGCGGCAGGTCCTCGGCTGCAATGCCGCGCCCGTCGTCACGTACCCGCAACAGTTTGACCCCGCCCTGCTCGACTTCCACGTCGATGCGCCGGGCACCGGAGTCCAGGCTGTTTTCCAGTAACTCCTTGATCACCGATGCCGGCCGCTCGACAACCTCACCGGCGGCGATCTGGTTGGCCAGCCGTGGGCTGAGCAGCTCGATCCGTGCACTCTCGGTCATTGCTGGGACGCCAGGGCAGTAGTCGGAATATTCAGACTTTGGCCTACCTTCAGCTCATCAGTCTTGAGGTTGTTGGCCGAGCGCAGGCTAGCGACATTGACCTGATATCGAACCGCGATCATCGCCAAGGTCTCACCTGGGCGCACGCTATGTTCACGTGGCCCTTGGGCGATCTTGCCGCTGTCACGCAGGAAGGCTATGTAAGTGCCTGGCGGCGGATTCTGCTGGAAGAACTGCCGAACACCGCTGTGAATCGAACGTGCCAGCGATTGCTGATGGCTCGCAGTGGCCAGCTTTGCCGCCTCGTTGGCGTTGGAGATGAAGCCGGTTTCCACCAGGATCGACGGGATATCAGGCGACTTGAGCACCATAAAGCCCGCTTGCTCTACCCGACGCTTGTGCAGCGGGGTTATCCGCCCCATGTTGCCCAGCACTTTCTGGCCAACGTTGAGGCTCGAGCTTAGCGATGCTGTCATCGACAGATCGAGCAGCACGCCTGCAAGCATACGGTCCTTGTCATCGAGGCTGACGTTACCAGCACCACCAATCAGGTCGGAACGGTTTTCACTGTCCGCCAGCCAACGCGCAGTTTCAGAAGTGGCGCCGCGATCGGACAGGGCAAATACCGAAGCACCGAAGGCGGCCTTGGACGGTGCGGCGTCGGCGTGAATCGAGATAAACAGGTCAGCGCCCTTTTTGCGCGCAATCTCGGTACGTTTGCGCAGTGGAATGAAGTAATCGCCAGTACGCGTCAGCTCGGCATGGAAACCTTTCTCGCGGTTGATCTGGCGCTGCAACTCTTTGGCAATCGACAGCACGATATCTTTTTCATGCTGGCCTCTGGAGCCTGAAGCCCCCGGATCTTCACCGCCATGGCCAGCATCGATGGCAATAACGATGTCACGTTTGCCACTAGGCACTGGGGTCAGTTTTATTGCCGGCTGCGCAGGCGTCACCGGCACTGCCGGAGTGGTGGCAACCGGAGGCGTTGGCGACGGCGAAACGGCATCGGCAGCCTGGTCGTATAGGTCCACTACCAAACGATTGCCATATTGGGCATTGGGCGCCAGGGTAAAGCTCTTGGGGGTGACCGACTTGCGCAGATCGATGACTACACGCAGGTCAGTAGGTGTGCGTTGGGCGGAGCGCACACTGGTGATCGGGGTGTTGGCGGTCGATGCCGTCAACGGCGCGGCCAGCGTCGCGCCATTAATGTCGATGACCAGTCGATCGGGGGCGGTCAGAGTAAATACACTGTGCTGAACGGGCCCCGAAAGGTCGAATACCAGCCGTGTGTTATCCGGCGCACGCCATAGACGCATACTTTTGACTTGCGTGGCGGCCAGAGCCTCAACGGTTACCGCCGTAAGCAGCAACCCTACGACTGCAACCAGTGCGCGAATGCGCATACCTATCCCCATTTTCTATTTGAATTCCAAGGCCAGAGCGGCACACCAGGCTTTGCCACGTGCCCCCTGTGGCGACAGGTCAAGCGAACGACCGTTCGCTTGGGGGCTTATGGTAATGGTCAGGTCGGGCTTTGGCAAAACACCTGCCCCTTTTTGGGGCCATTCAAACAGGCACAAAGCATCATCTTCGAAATAATCGCGAATCCCGAGGAACTCCAGCTCTTCGGGATCGACAAGACGATAGAGGTCGAAGTGAAAAGCGCGGACGTCGCCAATTTCATAGGGTTCAACCACGGTGAAGGTAGGGCTTTTAACTGCGCCCTGATGCCCCAGGCCACGAATGATGCCTCGCGACAGGGTGGTTTTACCCGCGCCCAGGTCCCCTTCAAGAAAAATTACGCCGTGACCTTTGGTCACCTCGGCAATACGCCCACCGAATCGGACCATTGCCTCTTCGTCGGCCAAAAACAGGGTTACACCTGACACGCTGAATGCTCCTCCAATAAATGACGAATTGCCGGAACCAGATCACTGGCCGCCAGCCCACGGCCTTGCGCACCCAATCGCTCGCCGGCACAGGCATGCAGCCAGACACCCAGACAAGCGGCCTCCCAACTGGACATGCCCTGAGCCAAAAGCGCACCAAGTACACCGCTTAGCACATCGCCCAGCCCCGCTCCGGCCATCGCCGGATGCCCGCGTTCACACAGGGCAAGCTGACCTGCAGGGTCGGCTACCAGGGTGCCTGCGCCCTTGAGCACACATACGACCGCATATTTGCGCGCCAGTTTGCGCGCCGCACCTGGGCGATCTGCCTGCACGGCCTCGGTGGAAATCCCCAGGAGACGCGCCGCTTCTCCGGGATGCGGAGTGATGATCGAGCCCGACGCCAACGCCAGTGGCGCTCTGGCAAGCAAGTTCAAGGCATCGGCATCCCACACCTGTGGGCTGCCGGCATTGTTCACCACCGATAGTAAACTACGCCCCCAGGCTGCCTGACCGAGCCCAGGCCCGACCACCAACACCGAAGCGCGCTCAATTATTCCCATCAACTGATTGGCCGAATGCACCCCTATGCACATCACTTCGGGGAGCCGCGCCAGCGCTGCCGGCACCTGTTCGCTGCGCGTCGCCAGGGAAACCAGTCCGGCACCACAGCGCAATGCAGCCTCGGCACTGAGCAGCACTGCCCCTCCCGTACCGCGATCACCACCAACGACCAGCACATGGCCGAAGTCACCTTTTTGCGCCGCAAGCTGACGTGGTGCCAGTGGTGCAAGAACAACACTGGTGAGGATAAAAGGCTGGTTTGCAGGATGTTTGGTCTGAGGCATGGGTCAAAGGCTCCGATGTCTGGCAGAATTATACGCACCTGAGTCTGCCTTGCCTTATTTCCCATGTCTTCTGTCATCCCCGATCTTCCAGCGTTGGCCCAATCAATCAAGGATTGGGGCAAAGAACTCGGCTTTGCCCATGTTGGCATCGCCGGGGTGGATCTGGCTGAGCATGAACAACACCTGGAACGCTGGCTGCAAGCGGGCTATCACGGTGAAATGGACTACATGGGTGCTCACGGCAGCAAGCGCTCGCACCCCGACCAGTTGGTCCCCGGCACCCTGCGCGTGGTGTCACTGCGCATGGACTATCTGCCCGGTGACACACGCATGGCCCAGCAACTGGCCAATCCAGAAAAAGCCTACATCTCTCGCTATGCCCTGGGTCGCGACTACCACAAGCTGATCCGCAAGCGTGTCCAGCACCTGGCCGAGCGTATCCAGAAAGAAATCGGCCCGTTCGGCTTTCGTGCCTTCGTCGACAGCGCTCCCGTGCTGGAGAAAGCCATCGCCGAGCAAGCGGGCCTGGGCTGGATCGGCAAGAATACCCTGCTGCTCAACCGCAAGGCGGGTAGCTACTTCTTTCTAAGCGAACTGTTTGTCGATCTGCCGCTGCCGGTAGATCCCCCGCAAGCCAGCGAACACTGCGGGCGCTGCACTGCGTGCCTGGACATCTGCCCCACCAATGCCTTTGTCGGCCCCTACGTACTCGACGCCAGACGCTGTATCTCGTACCTGACCATCGAGCTGAAAAACGCCATCCCCGAAGAGCTACGCGCGCTGATAGGCAACCGCGTGTTCGGTTGCGACGACTGCCAGATTGTCTGCCCATGGAACCGCTTTGCCCGCCCCACCGGCGAAACCGACTTCAAGCCCCGGCATAACCTCGACAGCGCCGACCTGGCCGAACTGTTCATGTGGGACGAGAAAACCTTCCTCGACAGTACCGAAGGCTCGCCACTGCGCCGCGCCGGATATGAGCGTTGGCTACGCAACCTGGCCGTAGGCCTTGGTAACGCCCCGTCGACCATCCAAGTGCTGGAAGCGCTGAAGGCACGCCAGCACTACCCTTCGGAACTGGTACGCGAACACGTCGAGTGGGCCTTGGATCAACACACTAAAAAAGCCGCCGCCAACACCTGAAGCTGTAGCTTGAAGCTTGAAGCTTGAAGCTTGAAGCTTGAAGCTTATGACTTTCAGTGCTCATCGTTGTAGTGGAACTTGGGCATTTCCCAGTGAAAGCGGATCGCCAACAGGCGCAGCAACAGACCGCCGAACAAGGTCAGCAGGATGGCTTGCTCCCCTGGCATGTTGAAATGCACGCACCCCAGGTAAAACCAGGCCGCGGCGAACGAAACACTCGCATACAGTTCGCGCCGGAAGATCAGCGGGATATCGTTACAGAAAATATCTCGAAGGATCCCGCCGAACACACCGGTGATCACGCCGCTGATCGATGCCACCAGCATGCCCTGCCCCATCTCCAGTGCCGTCATGCAACCAATCAGGGTGAAGGCGACCAGGCCCAAGGCATCGAGCACCAAAAACAAAGAACGCAAATGGCGCATCAGCGGCGCGATGAAGATAGTCATCAGTGCAGCGAAGCTGGTCAGCACCAGGTATTCCGGATGCTTGACCCAGGTCAGCGGGTAATGCCCCAGCAGCACATCGCGCACCGAGCCACCACCCAGCGCGGTAACGCAGGCGATCAGCACCACACCAAACCAGTCCATCCCGCGGCGCCCGGCCGACAGCGCGCCGGTCATCGCTTCAGCGGTGATTGCAATGAGGTAGAGCATCAACAACATGGCGCAGATCCGTGCAATGGGGCGCGCAGTCTAACCAGTTGCTTCAGGCACCAACAGGGGGCGCCGCACGGATTGTCTGTACAACCGTGCGGCAACGCGATCAGAACTTGATGAAATGCTCGCGGTAGTGACGAAGTTCGTTGATCGATTCACGAATGTCGTCCAGCGCCAGGTGGGTACCCCCTTTCTTGAAGCTGTCGCGCACTTCAGGGGCCCAGCGTGCAGCCAGCTCCTTGAGCGTGGACACGTCGAGATTGCGGTAATGGAAGTAATTCTCCAGGCCACGCATGTGACGGTAGAGGAAGCGGCGATCCTGACAGATGCTGTTGCCGCAGATCGGCGACTTGCCTTTTGGCACCCACTGCTCAAGGAAGGCGATGGTTTGAGCCTCGGCCTCGGCCATGCTGACCTTGCTGTCCTTGACTCGCTGAGTCAGACCGGAGCCGCCGTGAGTACGAGTGTTCCACTCGTCCATGCGCGCCAGCACCTCGTCACTGTGGTGAATGGCAATCACCGGACCTTCGGCCAACGTGTTGAGGTCGCTGTCAGTTACGATGGTGGCCATTTCAATAATGACATCGTGGTCTGGATCCAGACCGGTCATTTCCAGGTCGATCCAGATCAGGTTCTGTGGGTTCTGCATGATTCTGCTCCTCGGTAGGTGCGCAGTTTAGCCTAGTGGAGCGTGCTAAACTCCACGCCGTTTAATAATGCTTGCCGAACACGGAACCTTCATGGCCAAACGCCAGCTCAATCGCCGCCAGAACTGGCGGATCGAAAAAATCCAGGGTGAACGCGCTGCCCGCGCCGCCAAACGCGAACAACTGACCCTGCAGGAGCTCGAAGGCGGCGACCTGGGCCCGGAACAGCTCGGTCTGGTGATTGCTCACTTTGGCGTGCAGGTCGAGGTCGAAGCACAAGACGGCGAAGGTGCAGGCCAGGTGTTTCGCTGCCACTTGCGCGCCAACCTGCCAGCACTGGTTACTGGTGATCGGGTTGTCTGGCGGGCCGGAAACCAAGGCATCGGCGTAATCGTTGCGCAAATGCCACGCAACACCGAGCTGTGCCGCCCTGACAGCCGTGGCCAGCTCAAGCCTGTGGCAGCCAACGTCGACCTGATCGTGATTGTCTTCGCCCCTGCGCCGGAGCCGCACGCCAATTTGATCGACCGCTATCTGGTCGCCGCCGAGCATGCTGGCATTCACCCCCTGCTGTTGCTGAACAAGGCCGACCTGATCGACGCGCAGAACGCTCCAGCGCTTAACGCCTTGTTGGCGGTGTACCGGCAACTGGGCTACCCGCTCCTGGAAGTGTCGGCCCATCATGGCGACGGAATGCAGCAATTGCAGGCTCGCCTGGATGGTCATATCAGCGTCTTCGTGGGGCAGTCCGGGGTTGGTAAGTCTTCGCTGGTCAACAGCTTGCTGCCTGACGTGCAAACCCGGGTTGGCGACCTGTCAGAGTGGTCCGGGCAAGGCACGCACACCACCACCACCGCGCGGCTATACCACTTCCCGGGAGGTGGCGAGCTGATCGACTCCCCGGGTATTCGCGAGTTTGGTCTGGGGCACGTAAGCCGCGCCGATGTCGAAGCCGGCTTCATCGAGTTCAACGACCTGCTCGGCACCTGCCGTTTTCGCGACTGCAAACATGATCGCGAACCGGGCTGCGCGTTGCTCAAAGCCCTGGAAGATGGCCGCGTGCAGCAGCAGCGGATGAACAGCTACCGCTCGATCATCGCCAGCTTGCCGCAAGATAGCTATTGAGTGAACCGGTGAGGCTCGCAAGGAGCCTCACCGCATTCCATGTAGGACTCACCTGCAGGAAAATTTACCAAACAATGTAGGGCCATTCTTTATCGCTGGTCATACCTTGCCGCGACAAACTCTTTCATTGATTGTCGGCTTTCAGGTTCGCTTTCACCGGGTGACCCAACTCCATGCTTTGAGCTTGAGAGGAAACGACAATGATAAATCCAACCTTGACCAGCAACACCTTCACCCCCTGTGTACCAGGAGGACAGAACTGATGCCTGTGGTTATCAGCTATCGCCACCAGGAGCGCCTTGATGCCTTCATTATCAATGAACGCCTGAAGCTTGAAGGCATTGCCACCCAACTGGACCTCTACGACGGCGAAACCGGTATGACTGCCGATGACGTCAGCGGTCAGGTCTGCAGCAACATCAGTGGCTGTACTCACCTGATCAGCGTCCTCTCCCCGGAAACCATCGACTGTTGGTGGGTACCCTTCCAATTAGGCGCCGCCACCCTCGGCAATCGTCGCATCGCCCTGTACCAATGCGCACACTGCGCGCTGCCTGGATTTCTGGAGAAGTGGCCCATCATGAGCCTGCGCGAACACATCGATCTGTTCGTGCTCGCCTACCACGACGAACAGACATTCCGCCGCTCTATTTGTAGTGAAGGTGCTCACGCCGACGCCACCAATCGACTGAATGCCGGCTTCTTCCACGCTGACCTCAAGGCCAAGATCCGCCGTGGCTTTTGACTTTCGCCAGAAAGCACAACGCCCGTGAACATTGCTGTTGACGGGCGTTGCAGGCAAAGGCTGGGATTACTCCTTGCTCTCGTCCATCTTCAATACGCCATCCTCGAAGATGTTCAGCTTCTGACGCAGTTCACGTGGCTGCATGGGCTCGTCAACAGGCGCGGGGGCTGGCGAGGCCGGATTGGGTGCCGGGGCGTCGGCACCTGGCGCGGCCCCTTCTGGTGCACCGGGCTGCGGCTGCTCGCCCTCGATGGTGCGCTGGGCCTTTTTGGTCAGCACGATAATATCGATACGCCGATTGACCGGATTGAGCGGATTGGCCCGATCAAACAACGAAGACGAAGCATAACCAACCACGCGGGCAACCTGGGTATCCGGGTAGCCACCCGCAACCAGAGCACGACGCGCTGCGTTGGCACGGTTGGCCGACAGCTCCCAGTTGCCGAAGTCTCCGGTGCCAGCGTACGGCTTGGCGTCGGTATGGCCACTGATACTGATCTTGTTCGGTACAGCCTTGATGGTATCGGCCATCGCCAGAAGGATGTCTTCGAAATACGGCTGCAAGCGGGCACTACCGAGGTCGAACATTGGTCTGTTTTCAGCGTCCATGATCTGGATACGCAGGCCATCCTGGGTAATCTCGAACAGAATCTGGTCCTTGAACTTCTGCAGTTCCGGGTTCTCGTCGACCTTGTTCTGCAACTCCTGCAAAAGCAGTTCGAGGCGCTCACGCTCAACCTGCTCGGCCATACTTTCGACCTTGTCCTGATCCAGTTGAATGCTGGTGTCCGGCGTCGGTTCGGATTTGACTTCAGGGTTGATGGTCTTTTCCGGGGCAAGCTCGGGCGAACCGCCCAGGTCAATAATGTAGGGCGTACCGCTTTCCGAAAAACCGATGGGGTCCTTGAAGTACCCGGCAATGGCGATTTTCTGTTCCGGTGTGGCAGTGGACATCAACCAAAGCACCAGGAAGAGCGCCATCATCGCCGTAGCAAAGTCGGCGAAGGCGATCTTCCAGGCACCACCGTGGTGGCCGTCGCCAAAGCGCTTTACGCGCTTGACGATAATGGGCTGATTATTCTCCATGACTTAGCGTCCGCGAACCGCTTGTTCCAGCTCGGCGAAACTTGGACGGTGGGCCGGGAACAGCACCTTGCGCCCGAATTCCACTGCCAGAGACGGCGGCATGCCGGAAGCCGAAGCCACCAGCGAAGCCTTGATCGCTTCATAGACGTTGAGTTCTTCGCGGGCGTCCTGGCGCAGCGCGGTGGCCAGCGGGCCGAAGAAACCGTAGGCCGCGAGAATACCGAAGAAGGTACCTACCAACGCCGCACCCACGTGCAGGCCGATGGCCTGCTGGTCGCCATCGCCCAACGAGGCCATGGTCACCACGATACCCAATACTGCAGCCACGATACCGAAGCCTGGCATGCCATCGGCGATACCGGTCACGGCATGGGACGGGTGCTCGAGCTCTTCCTTCATGCTCAACAGCTCCATGTCGAACAGGCCTTCGAGCTCATGGGGAGCCATGTTGCCGGTGGACATGATGCGCAGATAGTCACAGATGAAGGCAGTCATGCGTTCATCGCCCAGCACCGCCGGGTATTTGGCAAAGATCGGGCTGGAGGCGGCGTCTTCGATATCGGCCTCGATCGCCATCATGCCTTCGCGGCGGCTTTTGTTGAGGATCTCGTAGACCAACCCGAGCACCTCGACATAAAACGTGTGGGTAAAGCGTGTGCCGAACATTTTCAGCGACTTTTTGATTACATGCATGGTCATGTAACCGGGGTTCGCCTGCAAGAACGCACCAAAGGCTGCGCCACCGATGATCAAGACCTCGAAAGGCTGAATCAGTGCCGCAATTTTGCCGTGAGACAGAACATATCCGCCGAGCACACTCGCGAATACGACGATGATGCCGATAATTTTAGCCATAGATTGAAAGCACTTACTGTCGTGGTCGGGGTCGTGAACGGAAGTTAAAAAAACTCTTCTTCTACTTATCGGCAGATCTGCGCCAGACTATAGTCAGTCAAGGCGAAAAGCCAGTTCGGCCCCTTCCAGCATGCCTATTGAAACCAACGTGCCAGATCAAACACCGAAAACACTCGCTGCCTGGGTCAAGCTACTAGATAGCGTTCGATTGCCCATTCCCATCACCAGCTATGAGCGGGTCAACGCCGCAATTGCCGATAGCCGTCGCTCTCTGCGCGATATCGCCGAATTGATGCAGGACAGCCCAGCCTTGGTGCTTGGGGTCATGCGCGAGGCCAATCATCACACCAACACAAGCATCGGCGAGCCTGCCGAGAGCTTGGAAATCGCCTTGAATCGCCTGGGCCTGGCGCGCACAGCAGAGCTGCTCGAGCGCCTGCCAGTCCTTGCTGAGTGCGAGATCGCACCGACCTTGCGTCAGTTACAGATGGTCAGCCAGCACGCCAGCCAGCAGGCCAACGGCCTGTTTGCCAGCCGCCTGGCCCGACTCTGGCAGGAAATTCACTGGGGCAGCCTGTTGTTTCTTTCGCCCTTATGGCCATTGGCACTGACCTTCCCCAAGCTTCTCGAAGACTGGGAGCTGCGCGTCGTGCACAAGGGTGAATCGGCACAACAGGTCGAAATGGAGTTGTTTGGGGTGCGCGTGTTGAGCCTGTGCAAGGCGCTGGCCGAACACTGGCGACTTCCAGACTGGGTCACCCGCGGCTATCAACTGCTGCAGGAGGAGCGCCGCTTGCTGGCGCAGGCCCTGCACATTGCCCGCGACCAAAACAGCCTGCGCCAGCAGCGACGCCTGGACGAACGGCCGAACTTGCGACGTTGGTTCAACCAGCCTGCCAACACTGTACTGCTGGCCAATGGCTTGGCGTTGGCTGCACAAGTGGGTTGGACCAACCCTCATGTCCGACGCTGGCAACTGCTCACCAGTCTGTATTTGCAAACATCACTGGACGAGGTACAACAACTGGTGCACCAACAGGCAGCCACCAGTGCCCGTCACCATGCCTGTCATGACCTGTTCCACCCGGCCGAGGCCTTGCTCTGGCCCTGGAATCAGCGCCGCCTGCACCCCGGCCAGATCGCTCCGCCGCCACCTTCGACCCAGGCCTTGGGCACTTGGCGCAAACTCTGCGCCGAGTTATTGAGCGAGCCTAGCCCGTTCAGCAATGCCATACACCTGACCACCGTGGCCCGTGATGCCTTGGTAGCCTGTGGCATGCAACGGGTGATGCTGTTGATGACCGACAAGACCGCTACCCAGTTACGCGTCCATCAAACAGCTGGAATTCCGGCAGAAGCCACCAGCCTGGTTGTGTCGATCGAACAGAGCAAGTTGCTTCAGCGCCTCATGAGCTCATCAGCTCAGTTACGCCTGACGCCGGAGAATAGTGTTCAATTTTCCGCCCTGTTACCGCCACACCTGCGTACGTGTTTCCGCAGCGAACACGTGTTGCTGCGCTCGCTGTCGAGCAATGGCCGGGTAGTAATGGTGCTGATTGCCGACCAGGGTGGAAAACCGATGGCCGATGTCAGCGTGCAAGCCTTTGGCAAAACCGCGCAATGTATCGAGCGAGCCCTGACTGCCTTCAGCAACCGCAGCGCCTGACCCATGCGCTACAATCGCCCCCTCTGATCCGCCCTGGAGACTCTGGATGACTGACTTTTCTGGCTTGCCCCTGGTAATCGAGCCGGCTGACCTGCAAGCCCGGCTTGATGTACCAGAGTTGATCCTGGTAGATCTGACCAGCATCAACCGCTATAACAGCGGGCATATTCCGGGCGCTCGCTTTGTCGACCCAAAGCGTACCCAACTGGGCCAGCCCCCTGCACCGGGCCTGCTGCCAGCCAAAGCCGATCTGGAAAAGCTGTTCGCCGAACTCGGCCACAACGACAATGCGATCTATGTGGTATATGACGACGAAGGCGGTGGCTGGGCTGGACGCTTTATCTGGCTGCTCGATGTCATCGGCCACAAGCGTTACCACTACCTCAACGGCGGCGCTCAAGCGTGGCCGGCGAGCACCCTGAGCACTGAAGTACCGAGCCATGCTGGCGCTACCGTCAGCCTGACGCTGCACGAAGAGCCCACGGCCACCCGTGAATACCTGCAAAGCCGCATCGGTGCTGCCGACCTGGCGATCTGGGATGCACGCAGCGCCGCCGAATACCGTGGCGAGAAAGTGTTGGCAGCCAAAGGCGGACACATTCCCGGCGCAGTCAACTTCGAGTGGACTGCCGGCATGGACATGAACGATGCCTTGCGCATCCGCAAGGACATGCCCGAAATCCTCGAGCAACTGGGTATCAGTAAAGACAAGGAAGTGGTCACCCACTGCCAGACTCATCACCGCTCCGGCTTTACCTACCTGGTAGCCAAGCATCTGGGCTACCCTCGGGTCAAAGCCTATGCCGGATCCTGGGGCGAATGGGGCAACCACCCCGACACCCCTGTAGAAGTTTAAGGAAACCTAATGAAATCCCGCTTGTTCATCATCAGTCAGTACCTGTTGCCCCATCACCTGCTGTCGCGCCTGGCTGGCTGCATTGCCGAATGCCGCGTGCGCTGGTTCAAGAACGCCTTCACCAGCTGGTTCGCCAAACGCTACCAGGTCGATATGTCCCAGGCCCTGGTCGAAGACCTCAGCGCCTACGAGCACTTCAACGCCTTCTTCACCCGAGCGTTGAAACCTGGCGCCCGTCCGCTCGATGAAACCCCGGGGGCAATCCTCTGCCCTGCCGACGGCGCAGTCAGCCAGCTCGGGCCTATCGAGCACGGTCGCATCTTCCAGGCCAAAGGCCACAGTTTCAGCGCGCTCGAGCTGCTCGGCGGTGATCCAGCCAACGCGGCACCGTTCATGGGCGGTGAGTTCGCCACTATCTACCTGTCGCCAAAGGACTATCACCGTGTGCATATGCCGCTGGCTGGTACCCTGCGCGAAATGATCTATGTGCCGGGTCGCCTGTTCTCGGTCAACCAGACCACTGCTGAAAACGTTCCGGAGCTGTTTGCCCGCAACGAACGCGTCGTGTGCCTGTTCGATACCGAACGCGGCCCCATGGCTGTCGTGCTGGTCGGAGCGATGATCGTGGCCTCGATTGAAACCGTCTGGGCCGGCCTGGTGACGCCACCCAAGCGTGAACTCAAGACCTTCCGGTACGACGAAGCCAGCCGCGCTCCGATTCATCTGGAAAAAGGCGCGGAGCTGGGCCGCTTCAAGCTGGGTTCGACTGCTGTGGTCCTGTTTGGCCCAGAGCAGGTCAAATGGGCTGAAGAACTCGGCGCAGGCTCCAGTGTGAGCATGGGTCAACGCCTGGCACTACCTGCCGGGGCCTGAAACTGAAAAAGCCCGCAGCGATGCGGGCTTTTTCATTGTGCGAACTCAGCCGCGACCATCGCGATCACGAAAGCCGAGCAGGTACAGCACACCATCCAGACCCAAGGTCGAAATCGCCTGCTTGGCCGACTGTTTGACTAGCGGCTTGGCCCGGAAGGCAACACCCAAGCCGGCAATCGCCAGCATCGGTAGGTCATTGGCACCATCACCCACGGCAATGGTCTGCTCCATTTGCAGGCCTTCCTTGAGCGCCAGCTCGCCGAGCAGGTCCGCCTTGCGCTGGGCATCGACGATCGGCTCGACAGCAACACCGGTTACCTTGCCGTCAACGACTTCCAGCTCGTTGGCAAAGACATAGTCGATACCCAGCTTGGCCTGCAGTTGCTTGGCGAAATACGTGAAGCCACCCGACAGAATCGCCGTCTTGTAGCCCAGACGCTTGAGCTCGGCGAACAGGGTTTCGGCGCCTTCGGTCAAGCGCAGCGATGCACCGATCTCGTCAAGCACGCCCACATCCAGGCCCTTGAGCAAGGCCAGACGCTCCTTGAAGCTGGCACGAAAATCCAGCTCTCCGCGCATGGCTCGCTCGGTAATTTCCGATACTTGCTCACCTACACCGGCCGCCTTGGCCAACTCGTCAATCACTTCCGCTTCAATCAGCGTCGAGTCCATGTCGAACACCGCCAGGCGGCGATTACGACGGAACAGCGAATCCTGCTGGAAGGCGATATCGACATTGAGTTCCTGGGCCACGCTGAGGAACTCGGCACGCATCGCCTGCGGATCGGCCGGCTCACCGCGTACGGAGAACTCGATGCAACCCTTGCCCTGCTCGACCGGCGTATCCAACGCCACGCGACCGGAAAGTCGATCGATGTGATCAATGTTCAGCCCATACTTGGCCGTGATCGAGCTGACTCGCTGCAATTGCTCAGCCGTAACCTTGCGGGTAAGCAAGGTCACGATATGGCGAGCCTTGCCCTGCCCTTCGACCCAGCTCTGGTAATCGGCTTCGGAAACCGGAGTGAATCGCACCTGTTGATCGAGTTCGTAGCCCGCAAACAGAATATTCTTCAGCACCGAGGAAGCCTTCTCGGTGTCCGGAATTTCCACCAGGATGCCAAAGGACAGGGTGTCATGGATCACCGCCTGACCGATGTCGAGGATGTTCACACCACCCTGGGCCAGAACGCCGGTGATGGCCGCAGTAAGACCCGGACGGTCCTCCCCAGTGATGTTAATCAGAACGATTTCGCGCAAAACGGGCTCCGACACATGGAAAAAAGCACATTCTACCGATTTTCGCTGACCATCGGGCGCAGCCGATGCTTTGCCGGCCCCTGAGCGCTCGCTATACTGCGCAGCAACTTCTCCGACATAAAGAGCCGCGCTCTGTGAACCGGCCTACGCCCGTTAAAACCGACAACTTCTTCCTGCTGATTTTTCATGCCCTGCGCCAACGTCGTGTGCCGCTTGCGCTGCGGATCGCCTGCCACAACGTGCTGCTGGTAGCACTGGCACTGGTGATCTACGCCTGCGTGATGGGTTTGCAGTTCAAGCAGGCCATGCATGACCAGGCCGATGCCCTGGGGCAGAGCCTGACCACGCAAACCGCAACCTCGGCGACCGAGCTGCTGGTGTCCAACGACATCCTCAGCCTCAATGTGCTGCTGGGGAACCTGGTGAAGAACCCACTGGTTGCCCATGCAGCAATCTACAGCGTTGATAACCGCATCCTCGCCGAAGCGGGCCAACGTCCGAAGAACAGTCTGCTGGGTGAGGCCGAAGGGCTCTACCAGACCAAGATCACCTTCCAGGACGTGACCGCCGGGCAACTGCGCATCAGCCTGGACATGGACCAGTTCCAGCAACCGCTGACGATCAGCCTGCAGAGCATGGGCATTCTTGCCGGTATCCTCCTGGCCTTGGCGCTGGCCATGAGCCTGCGCCTTGGACGCTTCATCTCCACGCCGCTGCTGCAACTGCGCGTCTGGCTGCGGGACATCAATGAGTTCACCCCGGCCACCGAGCGCCAGGATGAGATTGGCGATCTGGCTCGCCAACTGCACAGCCGACTTGCGCCGCCGCGCGAAGTGGAGCCTGAGCCTGAAGAGCTGGATGAAGACGAGGACGAACCCGAATTCGAAGTTCGCAACTTGCGCGATCCAAGCTTTGACGAGGCGCCGGCGGTGGGCAAAGTCAGCAAACCTGTCACTGCCGACCATGACGAAGATGATGAAGCATTTGCCGACCTGATCGATGATCAGGAGCACAGTGCCCCACGCCCTGCCCCGCAAGCGGTCAGTCGTGAGCCACAGGCCAGTGCGGTACTGGCGGTACAATTGGGCTCCCAGGAGCAACTGCGTCGTTTGCCACGCGCACGCCTGACCGAACTGCTGGAGCGCTATCGCGATTGCCTGGACCAGGCTGCCTCACTGTATGAAAGCGAAGTGCACACCCTGAACGACGGCAGCACCCTGATGCTGTTTCACAGCCAGGACAGCGGCGAAGACTACCTCACCAACGCTATTTGCTGTGGTGAACTGCTGCGCGCCTTGGGCCATGCCCTGCAGATCGAGGTGGCCGACAGCGGCATTACTCTGCAACTGCAGTTGGGCCTGGCCCTCGGTGAGGACCTGCACGGCCTGAGCCAAATCGACCTGCTGCTGACCGAGAAAGCCCAGGATGCCCTGGCGCTGTCGCAACACAGCCGCAACCTGCTGTTGGTCGAGCGTAAGATCAGCGAAGACACCCTGATCCGCCAGCGTGCACGTATTCGTCCGATTGCCAGCCCTGAAGGGGCGTCCTGTGTCGAGCGCTTGATGGAGCCCTACCCGTCGATGCTGGAGCGTCAACTGGCTCGGATGCACGAGCGTCGGGTCAAGAGCTGATTTGCCGGAGCAGTTTGCTGTGAGTGGGTAGTGATTTGCGCCAGCACTGACTACCCCTGCCAAACCACAGGCACAAAAAAGCCCGCAGCGATGCGGGCTTTTTTGTGCCTGACTGGTTAGAAGCGGAACACTTCCAAATCAGTACGAATAGGTGTCGCCAATGGAATCTTCGACTTTTCTGGCTCTTTACGCACTTGCACCGGCGCAGCTTTCTTCGGTGCTTCTTCAACGATAGGCGGTTGATTGGCCAAAGGTTTGAGGGCGATGCTCAATTGCTCGGCAAGCTTTTGCAGCAACTGCCCCTGGGCTTGAACCTGGGCGGCGGTGCTGCCCTGATGCTGTTGCTCGAGGTGCACGATGCGGTTGTCGCGAACCTGACCACGACGATCGAGCAAACGCCATTGAGCGTCGAGGACCGCAGGCTGGTTGGCGCCGGAGTCCAGGCGAGTGATCGACAGCAAGACCTGCACATCAGGTGTGAAACCGCTATTGCCAGGAGCCAGCACCACGCGCTGGCTATCCAGGCGCCAGGCGAGCTGACGTACCAGCAATTGATCGATATCGGCCGACAAGCTGCCAGCCCAACGGCCTTCAGTGGCTGCAGTCAGGCTGCCGTCGGACTGGCGTTGCAGCAACGTTTCACGCTGCAGGTAGTCGGCCACCGACACCGGGCCGAGCACAACAGCCATACCCGCGCTTTGCGCAGGTTGGCCAGGTTCACCGCTGTCGAGCTGATACAGGGAAACGGGTTGGTGCATGCTGCAACCAGCCAGACCGAGTACGCCGCAAAGTAAAACCAACGGAAGACGCAGAAATTTCATCATCCCATCCAGGCGGTCGCCACAAGGCACACCGCAATGATACTCATGTAGATTCAGTCGGATACACAGCCACGCTGGTATCGCAAGGGGCCTATCATCCGCGAAATAGCGGTTCGACTCCAGTGTTTAAAACCCGAACGGGCGCGAAAAAGCCGATTCGGGGGCCCTAGCTCGGCTTATCCGAGGTTTTCGACCAACAGTGCATCGACCCGCTGGAAGCCACGCGGGAGTTTATTCCCTCGACGGCCGCGTTCCCCTTTGTAATGTTCGAGGTCATCGGCCTTCAGAGATAGCGTACGCTTACCTGCCTGCAACACAAGGGTGGCGCCATCGGCAATGACCGCAAGGTCGGTGACGTATTCTTCGCGACTGGCGACCCGATCCCCAGGAATACCGATGATCTTGTTGCCTTTGCCTTTACCCAACTGCGGCAAGTCACTGACTTTAAAGATCAAAAGCCGACCTTCGGTTGTCACCGCCGCCAGCCAGTTGTGCTCACGATCAGCCACGGGCCGGGGCGCGATGACCTTGGCGCCGTTCGGCAGGCTCAGCAAAGCCTTTCCAGCCTTGTTTTTGGCCTGCAGGTCTTCGCCCTTGACCACAAAGCCATAGCCAGCATCGGAAGCGATTACATACAACGCATCGTCCTCAGGCAACAGCACGCACTCGAAGCCTGCGCCCGGTGGTGGCGTAAGGCGCCCGGTCAGTGGCTCGCCCTGGCCGCGGGCCGATGGCAAGGTATGCGCGGCAACCGAATAGCTGCGCCCGGTGGAGTCGATGAACACGGCAAACTGATTGGAGCGTCCGGCAGCGGCGGTTTTAAAACCGTCACCGGCCTTGTAGGACAGGCCCGTAGCATCGATATCATGGCCCTTGGCGCAGCGCACCCAACCTTTTTCCGACAGCACCACCGTTACCGGCTCGGTCGGCATCAACTCGTTTTCGGACAGGGCCTTGGCTTCCGCGCGCTCGATGATAGGCGAGCGGCGGTCGTCACCGTAGGTTTCAGCGTCCTTGATCAGCTCGGAGCGCACCAGTTTGCGCAACTTGGTTTCGCTACTCAGCAGCGCGACCAACTTGGCTTGCTCCTTGGCCAGTTCATCTTGCTCATTGCGGATTTTCATCTCTTCCAGTCGGGCCAACTGGCGCAGACGGGTTTCGAGGATGTACTCGGCCTGAGTTTCGGTCAGGTCGAATCGGGCAATCAGCGCGGCCTTAGGGTGTTCCTCGGTGCGGATGATGTGGATCACTTCATCCAGGTTGAGGAAGGCAACCAGCAAACCTTCGAGCAGATGCAGGCGACGCTCGACCTTATCAAGACGGAACTGCAGGCGCCGGCGCACGGTTTGCACGCGGAACTCAAGCCATTCGACCAGCAGCGCGCGCAGGTTCTTCAACTGCGGGCGGCCATCCAGGCCAATGATATTGACGTTGACGCGGTAACTGGACTCAAGATCGGTCGTCGCGAACAGATGCTGCATCAGCTCGTCGAGGTCGATACGATTGGAGCGAGCGATGATCACGATGCGGCATGGGTTTTCGTGATCCGATTCATCGCGCAGGTCGGCCACCATCGGCAGCTTCTTGGCTTGCATCTGTGCGGCGATCTGTTCCAGCACCTTGGCCCCGGAGACCTGATGCGGCAAGGCGGTGACGACGATATCACCGTCTTCGATTCGATAAACCGCACGCATGCGTACCGAGCCACGGCCGGTCTGGTAGATTTTCAGCAGTTCGGCGCGCGGCGTGATGATTTCCGCTTCGGTCGGATAGTCAGGCCCCTGGATATGCTCACACAGCTGTTCAACGGTAGCCTTGGGCTCATCCAGCAAGCGCACACAGGCGCTGGCGACTTCGCGCAGATTGTGTGGAGGCACATCGGTCGCCATACCGACGGCGATACCCGTGGTGCCGTTGAGCAGGATGTTCGGCAAGCGTGCCGGCAGCACCGACGGCTCATCCAGCGTACCGTCAAAGTTCGGCACCCAGTCGGCCGTACCTTGGCCAAGTTCACTGAGCAGCACTTCGGAATAGCGCGACAACCGCGCCTCGGTATAACGCATGGCGGCGAACGACTTCGGATCGTCTGGCGCACCCCAGTTACCCTGACCATCGACCAGGGTATAGCGGTAGCTGAAGGGCTGCGCCATCAGCACCATGGCCTCGTAACACGCCGAGTCACCATGGGGGTGGAACTTACCGAGCACGTCACCCACGGTACGGGCCGATTTTTTGTGCTTGGAGTCTGCATCCAGGCCCAATTCACTCATGGCGTAGACAATACGACGCTGCACCGGCTTCAGGCCGTCGCCGATATGCGGCAAGGCACGATCCATGATGACGTACATGGAATAGTTGAGGTAGGCCTGTTCGGTGAAGTCAGCCAGTGACCGGCGCTCTACGCCATCTAGGCTGAGATCAAGGGAGTCGCTCATGCGGGCCTCATCATTTCAGGTTCTGGCGCAGCAGCAAGGTGCCACTACGCTGGGTAAATTCGAGTTGTTTCAGGGCACTCATGCCCAGTAAAACCTGGTCGCCATCCAATCCTGGAACCACCAGGGCGCGCACATCGCGCAACAAAATGTCGCCCAGTTGCAGTGTCTCAAGGCGCGTGCGATAGCCTTGGGTACGGCCATTGGCGGTACTCAGCATCACCGGGGCGCCGCGTTGCAGAGCAAGCTTGGCAGCCAAGCGCTCGGGAATGGCCACATCGGTTGCACCGGTATCGAGCAGAAAATGTACCGCTTGACCATTGATCTGGCCATCGGCGACAAAATGCCCCTGGCCATTGCCTGCCAGTTGCACTTCGATATAGCCCTCGCCATGTTCGGAGCGGACTTGCGCATTGGGATTGGCCTGACGCTGCTCCCAATCCCCAAAAAAGCGCGTAGCCAGGAACAATCCGGCTGCCCAGGCCAGGACCAGCAGTACTCTGCCAGCACGTTTGCCTGGTGGTTGGCTCACGACTTGGCACTCCAGCCGCCCGCAGGTGCGGCGAAGCGCCAAATGATCGGCCTCGACTCACCATCATTGCGGGTCGCACCGTTGTTGTCCAAACCGATCCAGGCACCTTTGGCATCGATCACCAGCGCTTCGGCCAAACCAAATGGCTGTGCATACTGACGCGGTTCGGCCAGAGCGCCTTCGGCATAGGACCAGCAACGCTCGACCTTGGCTGTCGCTGCATCGCGACGGCAGATACGGTGAGCGTTACGCTCCAAGGTGAACAGCTTGTCGTTGAACAGCGCAAGATCGGCAAAGTCGCGCGGCAATGCTCGTGGCTCAGGCATCTGCGGCGGCTGCATCTCGACACCGGCCTCGCTGAGCAACACACAACCATTACCGCAATTCCATACCGTCTGTTGACGATTGATCAGCAACAGACCGCGGCGTTCTCGCTCGGCCGCCAGCCAGATGCGGTCGCCGGCCGGGCTTACCGCAATGCCTTCGAACAACGCATTGAAATGCAGAAGCATGCCGCTGGCCCGTGCCTGACGCACCATGCTCGGGTCGATTTTCAACCAGTTGGGCTCACCCTCGACCGGCACCTGCAGCACGGCAGCATGAGCCTCGCTGACAACGTAACGATTACCTGCCGCGTCACAGCTAATGCCCTCGAAATCCAGGTCGCCACCACGGACTTGACCGGCCACCCAGGTACGTGAACGAATCCCCCAGGGCAAGCCACTTTCCGGGACCGCTGGGGCTACCAGAGGCACCGCCTCGGCCTGCCAGACCTGCGCCTTGGTATCGAGGCGGTACAAAAGGTCATCATCACGGTCCGACACCGTCCACAGTTCACCCTTGCACAGGGCCAACCCAGACAGATTGCCACCACGCATGCCCTCGACCGGATGCTCGGCCAACAGCTTGAGCTCCGGCCAGGACGCCGCCTGCGATGAAAGAGCAAAAACGCCGAGCACTATCGCCAGCAGGTAACGAATCAAGCCAGTACCTCAGCCAGGTTACCCTTGGACTCCAGCCAGCTCTTGCGGTCTCCGGCACGCTTCTTGGCCAGGAGCATGTCCATGATTTCCCGGGTTCCCTCCAGATCCTCGAGAGTCAGTTGGACCAGGCGGCGAGTGTTCGGGTCCATGGTGGTTTCACGCAGCTGGGGCGGGTTCATTTCACCCAGGCCTTTGAATCGCGTGACCTGTGGTTTGCCGCGCTTCTTCTCGGCAACCAGGCGATCAAGAATGCCATCACGTTCAGCCTCGTCCAGGGCGTAGTAGATTTCCTTGCCCAGGTCGATGCGGTACAGCGGCGGCATGGCCACGTAGACATGACCGGCCTCGACCAGCGGGCGGAAATGCTGGACGAACAATGCGCAGAGCAAGGTCGCAATGTGCAAACCGTCGGAGTCGGCGTCGGCGAGGATGCAGATTTTGCCGTAGCGCAGCTGACTCATGTCGGCAGCACCTGGGTCTACGCCGATGGCCACGGCAATGTTATGCACTTCCTGGCTGGCCAGAACTTCACCACCATCGACTTCCCAGGTGTTGAGGATCTTGCCGCGCAAAGGCAGGATTGCCTGGAATTCCTTGTCGCGCGCCTGCTTGGCCGATCCACCCGCGGAGTCACCCTCGACCAGGAACAGCTCGGCACGCATCGGGTCTTGCCCAGCGCAGTCAGCCAGCTTGCCCGGCAGTGCCGGCCCCTGGGTAACGCGTTTGCGCTCGACCTTTTTACTGGCCTTGAGGCGACGACCTGCGTTGCTGATAGCCAGCTCGGCCAATTGCATACCCAGCTCTGGGTGGGCATTGAGCCAGAGACTGAAGGCATCCTTGACCACGCCGGAAACGAATGCTGCTGCCTCTCGGGACGACAAGCGTTCCTTGGTCTGCCCGGAGAACTGCGGCTCCTGCATTTTCATCGAGAGCACGAAGGTGATGCGCTCCCAGACGTCTTCAGGCGCCAGTTTCACACCGCGCGGCAGTAGATTGCGGAATTCGCAAAACTCGCGCATGGCGTCAAGCAGGCCTTGGCGCAAGCCGTTGACGTGCGTACCGCCCTGGGCGGTAGGAATCAGGTTGACGTAGCTTTCCTGGACACTGTCACCGCCTTCTGGCAGCCACAACAAGGCCCAGTCGACAGCTTCCTTGTTTCCGGCCAGGCTGCCGCAGAAGGGTTCGTCCGGCAGGCGCTGGAACTCGCTGACCGAGTCGACCAGGTAGGAGCGCAGCCCGTCTTCGTAATGCCACTCGACTTTCTCGCCGCTGGCCTTGTCCTCGAACGTGACCAACAGGCCCGGGCATAGAACGGCTTTGGCCTTGAGCACATGCTTGAGGCGGCTGATGGAGAACTTCGGCGAATCGAAATACTTCGGGTCCGGCGCGAAGTACACGCTGGTTCCGGTATTGCGCTTGCCAACGGTACCGACCACCTCCAGCTCGCTGGACTTGTAGCCGTCGGCGAAGGTCATCTGGTACTCGTTGCCATCACGCTTGACCTTGACCCGCACCTGGCTGGACAAGGCGTTGACTACAGAAATACCAACACCGTGCAGACCACCGGAGAACTGGTAGTTCTTGTTGGAAAACTTGCCGCCGGCGTGCAGCTTGGTAAGGATCAGTTCAACCCCGGACACACCCTCTTCAGGATGGATGTCCACCGGCATGCCGCGACCGTCATCGGAGACTTCCAGCGAGTGGTCGGCGTGCAGAATCACCTGTACCGACTTGGCGTGCCCTGCCAGGGCTTCGTCGACGCTGTTGTCGATGACTTCCTGGGCCAGGTGGTTCGGTCGGCTGGTGTCGGTGTACATGCCCGGGCGCTTGCGCACCGGGTCAAGGCCCGAGAGGACTTCGATGGCGTCTGCGTTATAGGCGCTAGCGCTGGGAATGGCCATGGGTTCTCGTCGTCAGTCGTGGGTGAAAATAAGTCATCAAAATACAGAAAAATCGAGCGATTGATACTGCTGCGGGGCAATACCCGCGAAGCTCAATAAAGCGGGCAAACGCTCAGCGAAGCCCTGGAAGCTGTGATCGCCGCCGGCCTGGATGCGCAATGCACAGGCCCGGTAGAACTGCTCGGCCCGCCGATAATCAAGGGTCTCATCGGCGGTTTGCAGCCAGACCTGATAGCGCCCGGCATCTGCAGGCGGCGCCACTTCAAGCTCGGCCAGGGCCTGCACGTGGTCCTCGGTCAACTCCCAGGTTTCCCCGGTGTAATGGTTTTGCTGGGTTCCCAGGTAACCATCGAACATCTGGTGCGGATTTACCGCAGGGTTGACCAGCAGCGCCTTGAGCCCGTAGCGCTCTGCCAAGTGGGTGGCATAGTAGCCGCCGAGCGAGCTGCCGACCAGTAATGGCGATTCGAGCTCGGCCAGTGCGGCTTCCAGCTGGGCCATGGCCTGGCGGGGGTGATGATGCAGTGCGGGCACGCGCAGCTGTTCAGCAAGACCGATCTGCTCCATCACCGCGACCAATTGGCAGGCTTTCTTCGACGACGGCGCGCTGTTGAACCCGTGAATATAGAGAATCGAACCTGCCATGCCGCCCCCGATACGCTTGATTTGCCTGGCAGCGCCAGGCGCGAAAGCGCGCATTTTAGCCTGTTCGACGGCAGATGGAGCGTTTTCACCCATTCAGCAACACTTAATAGCCATCGGCGTGATCGATAGTGAATGCGAAGTCGGTGACGCGCGATACCCCAGTCTCGATCTGGCCGTCGGCATGCAGACGTAGCCAGCGATAACCCGGCGCCTGTTCACCGACTTTGAAGTCTTCACTGTCCGGCTCGAACTGGATGCAGGTAGAGGGCGAGGCCAGCAAGCGCACGCCATCACGCACCTGGTCCCACTCCTGGTGAATATGCCCCCAGAGCAGCCCCCGCGCCTGTGGATAACGCTTGAGCAAGGCAAACAAGGCATCGGCATTGCGCAAACCAATCGACGCCATCCAGGCGCAGCCGATCGCCACGGGCTGATGATGGAAGCAGATAAGGTGATGCCGCTGCGGCGCGGCCTGCAATGATTGCTCGAGCAATTGCAGCTGGCTGGCATCGAGCATCCCCGGCACCGCGCCTGATATCGCTGAATTGAGCATCAAAATGCGCCAATTGCCGATATCCATGATCGGCTCGAGCACATCGGTACCTTGCGCAGCCTGCTCCATGGGCATGGGTTCGTCGTGGTTGCCAGCCAGCCATCGGCTTGGCGCCTTGAGGCTTGCAGTCAATTCACGAAAGTAAGCGTAAGACGCTTCAGACCCATCTTGGGACAAGTCGCCAGTGGCCAGCACCGCATCGATTCGCGGCTGTTCTTCACGCACTTTGTCGATCACCCGCTGCAGGCTCTCGCGGGTGTTCATACCCAGCAGCGTTGCTTGCGCATCGGCAAACAGGTGGCTGTCAGTCAGTTGCACCAGGTGCACGGGCGCATCAACAGGCGCAATAGATTGGTGCGGCAAGGGCCGACTCCTCGAACGGATTCAGCGCGATTATGGCGGCTAGCTGCGCTTGCGCAAATACTTGAAAACGACCGCCATCACATTTCAGCGAACAACTGCCAACTCATGACCGCAGGCCAGGCAATGACTGAGCCATTCGCCGAGGAACAGGTTGAGCTGAGCTTTCTCGTCCGGCTGGTGCATCGCAGCATTTGGATACGGGTAGACACTGCGAAAGCGCCGGGCATGCTCGGCGCTGACCACTTCGGCCATGCGGGCATCGTGATACACCTGAACTTCCAGCTGCGGCACCGGCAGCCACGGCAGACTGTGTTCCTGGCGCACGCGCAGGGTGGTGGTGTATGGACAGGCAAGCACCACATCGAGCACTAGCACGCCAAGCATCTGGTCACCCTGGGTCATGCCGATCCGACGCGAACTCATGGTGCAGCGCATGTCCGGCAACAGGCGCATCAAACGCGCATAGTTGGCCTCGCAGGCAGCCTGCAACCCGACCAGATCGACCCGGTAGCGTTCGCGCAACAGATTCACGACCATAGCCCCCTGACTTCATCCCGGTTCAAGGCCAGCCATTGCAAGGCAATAATGCTCGCTGCGTTGGCAATCAGCCCATCGCGCACGGCCTGCATGGCGTCTTCGAACGCCCAGACCTTGACGCGAATATCTTCACCTTCTTCCTCCAGCCCGTGCAGGCCGCCGGCCCCAAGACTACTGCACTGACCGAGATACAAATGTACCAACTCATCGCTACCGCCAGGTGACGGGAAATACCGCGTCATCGGCCACAGCGCCTTGAACACAAGACCAGCTTCCTCCTGCGCTTCGCGGTGTGCAACTTCTTCCGGCTGTTCATCTTTGTCGATCAGACCGGCGACCAGTTCGATCAACCAGGGGTTGGCGATCTTGCCCATGGCGCCGACACGAAACTGCTCGATCAGCACCACCTCATCACGTTGGGCGTCGTAGGGCAGCACACACACTGCGTCGTGGCGCACGAACAGTTCGCGACTGATCTCGCGCCCCATGCCACCGGCAAACAGCTCATGGCGCAGGCTTACCCGGTCGAGCTGGTAGAAGCCCTTGAAACAGTTGACCCGCTCGACGATTTCGACGTCGCTGGGCACAGTGTTCGATGTGTCTGACATAGGAATCCTTTAATACTTCGTGTACCGCTTCGCGCCATCCTAACCTGCGCACCGCCGCGTTTCACCCCTTTCAAGTTGCCGCCCGGACTGCGAGGATAGGCAGTCTGCTGATATTCAGCTTAGTGGCGAACTGAAGGCCCTGCCGACGGTCCAAGCCCGATCACCTTTGCCTTACAAGGATCATCATGACGCTTGTGAAACTGACTACCGTGGCCGTGCTGGCCTTGGCCCTGGGCGCTTGTCAAAGCCTGTTCCAGCCGAACATGCGCACGCCACTGGAGGTCAAGCGCGACCGTTGGGAGCACATCAAGCCCGGTTGCAACACTGCTGACTGTCCGCTGGTCAATATCGACACCATTCACTTCCCGGCCAATCCGAAACTGGATGCAATTGTCGAGAAGCGCCTGCTACAGATGACCCAGGATAATGACAACAGTGCCCTGCCCGCTTCGCTCAAGGCCTATGAAGATCAGTTCATGGCCACTGCCGACACACGCAACAGCAGCTACCTGCAAGCCAAGGTACGCGAGCAGCATGACGGCCTGGTGATCATCGAGCTGTCCAGCTATCTGGACACCGGCGGCGCACACGGCATGCCTGGCCGCGGCTTTATCAACTATTCACGCCAGCAGGACAAAGTGCTGACGCTGCAGGACATGCTGGTACCGGGCCAGGAAGAAACATTCTGGAAAACCGCCCAGGAAGCTCACAAAGCCTGGCTAATCAGCACCGGCATGGACAAGGACGCCGAGTTCGTCAAAACCTGGCCATTCCAGCAGACGCCACACATCGCCCTTACCTATGGCGCGGTAGTGCTCAAGTACGAAGTGTATGCCATTGCCCCGTACTCCATGGGCCACATCGAACTTAAAATCCCCTACCCGCGCCTGAACGGTGTGATCAAGCCGGAGTTGTTTCCCGGTCGCGGCTGACGGACGGCGCTGCCGCCCAGTAGACGAACCCTGCCAGCAGCAACGCAGGCAGGGTTGAGCCCACATCGGCCGCATAGTGGGCCAGTGCGTGATACGTCGCTACGCCGCACGCCCAGGCCACCAGCGCACGCCAATGCAGGCTGTGGATCGGAGCATTGTCGCTCCGCCGGCGGCGCACCACAAAGTGATCAACCAGCACCACGCCGAACAGCGGGGCGAACACCGAACCGATCAGCAGCAGGAAGTTCTGGTACTGGGCCAACGGTGCAAAACAGGCGATCAAGGTACACAGCACACCAATGACCAATGCCAGGTGCTCGACTTTCAAGCGTACCAGCAAGCCAGTGGAGACTGCCGCCGAGTGAATATCGGCAAAGGCTTTTTCCGACTCATCGAGCAGAATCAGCAGCAACGGAATACCAATGCCTGCGCCCGCCAGTGCCAACAGCAAGGTGTTGACCTCACCGGCAGGCGCGAACGCCAAGGTATACGCCACACCCAGGCTCATCATCCAGACGTTGCCCAGCAGGTAACCCAGCGCAGTACCGAGGAAAACCCGGCTGCCTTGACGGGCGAAGCGTGAGTAGTCGGCAATCAATGGCAACCACGACAACGGCATCGCGATCGCGATGTCGATACCCACTGCCAGCGACATCGAACCGTCGCCAGCACGCGCCCACAGGGCAGCGAGATCGGCCTTGGCAAATAGATTCCAGGTCAGCCACAGGCAAGCACCCAGCAACAGCCAGATGCCCCACTTGCGCAGAATTTTGCGCACGAAGGTCAAAGGCCCGCTGACGGCCAACGCGGTGGCCAAGGCGCCAAAGCACAAGGTCCATAGCATTGGGTTGGTCAGGGCGCTGCCCTCGCCGAAGGCGCGAGCGCCCAACAGGCTGGCGGCATCGCGCATGACGATAATTTCGAATGAACCCCAACCAATCAGTTGCATCAGGTTCAGCAATGCGGGCAGCCGTGCACCGTCGCGGCCAAGGCTGCGGCGCAGGGCAGCCATGGAGGAAAGCCCGGTATCACTGCCGATGACGGCAACCGCCGCCAGCAGCAGAACACCTACGCACGTGCCAAGGATGATCGCCAGCACGGCGTTGGCCAAACCCAGGCCAGGGCCGAGCAAGGCGCCGGTTTGCAAGACCATCAGGCCTATACCCAGGGAGAACCATAGGGAACAGAGGTCACGACCGCTCAAAACGCGCTGCTGGTCGGTAACCGGATAATCGGGAGAAAACTGACTCGGTGTGCTCACAAGGGAATCTCGACAGGGAGGTTTATTGTTCTTAGGGCCCTATCGCGGGGCAAGCCAGATCGACTTGCCCCGCGATGCGGTTAGACCTTTTTGTACAGCTGGCTGCCTTCCTGGCGGAATCGCTCGGCCTGCTCGCGCATGCCGTCCTCGACCGCGACATCTACCGCATCAATGCGTTGGTTGGCCGCGTACTCACGTACTTCCTGAGTGATTTTCATCGAGCAGAACTTCGGTCCGCACATGGAGCAGAAGTGCGCGACCTTAGCCGAGTCCTTGGGCAGGGTCTCGTCATGGAAAGAACGGGCAGTGTCCGGGTCCAGGCCGAGGTTGAACTGGTCTTCCCAGCGGAACTCGAAGCGCGCCTTGGACAAGGCATTGTCACGGATCTGCGCGCCTGGGTGCCCCTTGGCAAGGTCAGCGGCGTGGGCGGCGATCTTGTAGGTGATGATCCCGGTCTTGACGTCATCCTTGTTCGGCAGGCCCAGGTGTTCCTTTGGCGTCACGTAGCAGAGCATGGCGCACCCGAACCAACCAATCATCGCCGCGCCGATACCGGAGGTGATGTGGTCGTAACCCGGGGCGATGTCGGTGGTCAGCGGGCCGAGGGTGTAGAACGGTGCTTCGTCGCAGCATTCGAGCTGCTTGTCCATGTTCTCCTTGATCAACTGCATGGGGACATGCCCCGGGCCTTCGATCATGCACTGCACATCATGCTTCCAAGCAATCTTGGTCAACTCGCCAAGTGTCTCCAGCTCGCCGAACTGCGCCTCGTCGTTGGCATCGGCAATCGAACCCGGACGCAGGCCATCACCCAGCGAGAAGCTGACGTCGTAGGCCTTCATGATTTCGCAGATTTCGTCGAAATGGGTATAGAGGAAGTTCTCCTGGTGATGCGCCAGGCACCACTTGGCCATGATCGAGCCGCCACGACTGACGATGCCGGTTACGCGTTTGGCGGTCAGCGGCACATAGCGCAGCAGCACACCGGCGTGAATGGTGAAGTAGTCGACGCCCTGCTCGGCCTGCTCGATCAAGGTATCGCGGAACAATTCCCAGGTCAGGTCTTCGGCCACGCCATTGACCTTCTCCAGCGCTTGGTAGATCGGCACGGTACCGATTGGCACAGGCGAGTTGCGGATGATCCATTCGCGCGTTTCATGAATGTGCTTGCCGGTGGACAAGTCCATGACCGTGTCCGAGCCCCAGCGAATACCCCAGGTCAACTTGGCCACTTCTTCTTCGATGGAAGAACCCAGGGCGCTGTTGCCGATGTTGCCGTTGATCTTCACCAGGAAGTTGCGGCCGATGATCATCGGTTCCAGCTCAACGTGGTTGATGTTGGCCGGAATGATCGCGCGGCCACGCGCGATCTCTTCACGGACAAATTCGGCGGTGATTTCCTTGGGGATACTGGCACCGAAGCTATGGCCTGGGTGCTGCTGCTCGAGCAGGCCGGCAGCGCGAGCTTCCTGCAGCTTCATGTTCTCGCGGATGGCGACGTATTCCATCTCGGCGGTAATGATGCCCTGGCGGGCATAGTGCATCTGGCTGACGTTGGCGCCGGCCTTGGCCCGACGCGGATTGCGTACATGGGCAAAGCGCAGCTTGGTCAGCTCGGCATCGGCCAGGCGCTGCTGGCCAAAGTTGGATGACAGCCCTTCCAGGCGCTCAGTGTCACCACGGGCGTCGATCCAGGCCGAACGCACGTCGCCCAGGCCTTTGCGCACATCGATAATGACATTGGGGTCGGTGTAGGGACCGGAAGTGTCGTAGACCAGCACCGGAGCGTTGGCTTCACCGCCGAAGTCAGTTGGCGTGTCGTCCAGGCTGATTTCACGCATAGGCACCTGGATGTCTGGGCGTGAGCCTTCGACATAGATTTTGCGCGAACGGGTGAATGGCTGTACGGACTGCTGATCGACCTGGGCCGATTCACTCAGATTGATAATGTTTTTTTCTTGTTTGCTCATCACAGGCTCTCCAGACAGCTTCCTAGCGGTGGAATGTCGGGAGAAGAACCTGAAAAAGCACGGACGCACCTTGGACCGGTGCTGTGCCATGTACGGAGATGTCTGCAGCTACTTACTCGGCTGGCTCGACATTCCCGGACCTGACACAAGAGACTCGCCGGGAAAGCGAGAAATCTTGTTCCCTACGCAGGCGCTAACCTGATCAGGTTCAACGGGATCCGGATTATCCGATCTCAGCCTCAACGCAAGGCACCCCGACAAGAACGGCCCCAGTCTAGTCTGCTCTTGCCTGCAAAGCCAACTGTACAAGCGCACTGACGATAAATGGCGCAATTGGCGGATTGTTGCAAAGTGCCTGCGCATCTACACTCACCGGTTCAGAAACACTCAATTGTTCAAGGATCGCCCTATGCTGCGCAAACTTTCACTGGCCCTTGCCGTGTCTTGTGCTACCAACGGAATGGCCTGGGCAGCAGACCCGCCCCTGTCAGCGAAAACCGATCTGGTCAGCGTCTACCAGGAAGCTGTGGATAACAACGCCGATCTGGCTGCGGCCCGCGCCAACTATGGTGCGCAAAAGGAAGTGGTACCTCAGGCCCGGGCCGGCCTGCTGCCAAACCTTTCGGCCGGTGCCGAAATGTTGAACACCCGCACCAAGATCGATGATCCGTCGATTACCTCGAGTCGCAGTGGCAACTCCTGGTCCGCGACCCTGGCCCAGCCGATTTTCCGCGCCGATCGCTGGTTCCAGTTGCAAGCTGCAGAAGCGATCAATGAGCAATCAGCGCTGGAGCTTTCAGCCACTGAACAGAACCTGATCCTGCAAACTGCCGATAATTATTTCTCGGTCCTGCGTGCCCAGGACAACCTGGCGTCGACCAAGGCTGAAGAAGCTGCCTTCAAACGCCAGCTGGACCAGTCCAACGAGCGCTTCGATGTGGGCCTCTCGGACAAGACCGACGTGCTTCAGTCCCAGGCCAGCTATGACACCGCCCGCGCCAACCGGATCGTGGCACAGCGCCAGGTTGACGATGCGTTTGAGGCGTTGATTACCCTGACCAATCGCGACTATACCTCTATTCAAGGCATCCGCCACACGCTGCCAGTACAGGTCCCGGTGCCAAATGACGCCAAGGCTTGGGTCGAGACTGCCGGCAAACAGAACCTCAACCTGTTGGCGAACAACTACGCCGTCAGCGCCGCCGAAGAAACCCTGCGCCAGCGCAAGGCCGGCCACGCGCCAACCGTCGATGCCGTTGCCCAGTACCAGAAAGGTGACAACGACAACCTAGGTTTCACCAACCCGAACCTTACCGGGCAGAATTACCGGGGTGATGTGGAGCAGACCACTATCGGCCTGCAGTTGAATATCCCGATCTACAGCGGCGGCCTGACCAGCTCGCAAGTGCGCGAGGCCTATCAGCGCCTGAACCAGAGCGAGCAACAGCGTGAAAGCCTGCGTCGCCAGGTGGTGGAGAACACCCGCAACCTGCACCGCGCAGTGAACACCGACGTCGAGCAGGTACAGGCGCGCAAGCAATCGATTATCTCCAACCAGAGCGCCCTGGAAGCGACCGAGATCGGTTATCAGGTCGGTACGCGCAACATCGTCGATGTGCTCGATGCCCAGCGCCAGCTGTACACCTCGGTGCGCGACTACAACAACACCCGCTACGATTACATCCTCGACAATCTGCGCCTCAAGCAGGCTGCCGGAACCTTGAGCCCACAAGACCTGACGGATCTGAGCCGCTACCTGAAACCGGACTACAACCCGGACAAGGACTTCCTGCCACCAGACCTGGCTGCTGCTGCACAGGCCAACTTCAACGCCCGGCCTTGAACAAGCATCGCAGGGCAAGCCCGCTCCCACAGGCGCCAACCGCCGTGGGAGCGGACCTGCCCCGCGACGGCGTCAGAGCAATCGTCCCAACCCCTCGAGCAATCGCTGCAAGGCCCCCTGATTGGCCTTCATCACCGCCCGCCCCGCTTCACCCATGCGCCGCGCATCCTGCGGTAACTCAATAAGACGTCGAATCGCAGCCGCCAGGCCCTGGGCGTCGTCCACTTCCTGCAGCGCCCCAGCGTCACGCAGCATGGTTGCAATCTCGAGAAAGTTGAACAGGTGCGGGCCACTGGTCACCGGCAACGACAGCGCCGCGGGTTCCAACAGGTTGTGTCCACCGTTTGGCACCAGGCTGCCACCGACAAACGCGATGTCCGCCAAGGCATAAAGAAACAGCAACTCGCCCATGGTGTCACCGAGCATCACAGCCGTATCGACACCCACCGGGTCGCCACTTGAGCGTCGAATCGTCGGAAACTGCGCAGCACACAACTCGAAGACACTGTTGAAGCGTTCAGGATGCCGCGGCACGAGAATCAACAAAGCATCGGCGTGATGCTCGAGCAACTGGCGATGGGCAGCCAGAATCACCTCATCTTCGCCCTCATGGGTACTGGCAGCGATCCACAGCGGACGTTGAGTCGCCTGCCATTGCTCGCGCAGCAACCTGGCACGCGGCAGCAATTGCTCGTCGATCCTCAGGTCAAACTTGATCGAGCCGGTCACCTGAACAGATACAGGCCTGGCCCCCAACTGGCGAAAGCGCTGCGCTTCGGTTTCGGTCTGCACCGCAATCAGACTCATCTCGGCCAGCATCGGCCGGGTCAGCTTGGCAAAACGGGCATAACCTCGCGCCGAGCGCTCAGACAACCGCGCATTGGCCAGCGCCACCGGAATAGCACGCTTGGCACACTGGTGAATATGGTTGGGCCAGAGCTCGGTTTCCATGATCACCGCAAGCTTGGGCTGGACATGATCGAGAAAACGCCCCGCCGCCCAGGGCAGGTCATAGGGCAAGTAGCAATGCTGGATGCGTGGCTCATTGGCGAACATCGCCTGGACCCGCTCCGAACCTGTCGGAGTCATGCAGGTGATGGTAATCGGCAGCTGTGGATAAGCCTGCAACAGCGCGCGAATCATCGGCGCCGCAGCGATGCTCTCGCCCACTGACACCGCATGCACCCAAATGCCGCCTTTGCGCATGGCCGGCAGGTTGATGGCGAAGCGTTCGCCAATACGCTTGGCGTAGGCCGGCGCTTTACGCGAACGCAGGTACAGGCGCAGCGCAACCAGCGGCAGGCCCAGGTGAAACAGCAGGGTATAAAGTGTTCTATTCATGGCGCCGAAGTGTACTAGCCAATGGCTCGTAAGTGCACGGCGAAGCGTTCAGCCAACCACTGCGCCGCAGGGCCCAAGGGCTCATCGCGACGCCAGACCAACTCCACCACCAGCGCAGGCGGTGTCCATTCGCAGGACAACTCCACCATTTGCGCGTGATAGGTCGGATACTGCACTACGTGCCGAGGCAGCCAGGCCCAACCCAAGCCACGCATCAGCAGTTCGGCCATGGCGTAAAAACTGTCGGCGCGCCAGATCTGCGGACTGATCGGTTCACCGCCCGGATAACCACTTTCCTGTGGGGCGATCAGCAATTGTCGATGCCGCGCCAATTGCTGCCGATTGATCCTGCCCAACTGTGCCAGCGGATGATTGACCGCGCAGACCGTCACCATTTCCACCCGCCCCAAGGCTCGACGCTCCAGTGCCTGCGGCATGCGTTCGTGATGAAAGAGCAGGCCCAGATCGGCACGACGCTCGACCAACTTGCGCGCCACATCCCCTTGCGCACCGCTGGCCAACTGCACTTCCAGCATGGGGAACTGCTGGGCCAACTCGTCGAGACTATCGATCACCGGCTGATAGGGCATGGCTTCGTCCTGGGCCACGCGCAACTGCGCTTCCTGGCCGCGCAGCAACGCCAATGCACGGCCGTCCAGGCGCTCACACTGGCGCAATAACTCGCGAGCATCCTCCACCAAGGCGGCTCCGGCTTCGGTCAACCGAGGCTGACGACCGCTGCTACGTTCAAACAGGGTCACACCCAAGTCTGCCTCGAGCAGGGCGATGGCATTGCTGACTGCCGACTGTGCCTTGCGCTGCACGCGCGCTACCGCTGAAAACGATCGTTGCTCGGCCACCGCGACAAACAATCGAAGCTGCTCCAGATTCCACTGCTGCGCCATGCAACCTATCTCCAATAAAGATAGGTAATGACTTTACCCCATTCAGGCTTGCTCTAGAATGCTCAGCCAGATCAGAGGAACATCACATGAATGCCTACACCTACCTGGCTATCGCCATCTGCGCCGAAGTCATCGCCACCGCCTCGATGAAGGCCGTAAAAGGGCTGAGCACTCCCCTGCCCTTGTTGCTGATGGTGTGTGGCTATGCCGTGGCGTTCTGGATGTTGACCCTGGTGGTACGCAGCATTCCGGTGGGCATCGCCTATGCCATCTGGTCGGGACTGGGCATTGTGTTGATCAGCATCGCCGCGCTGGTGATCTATGGTCAGAAACTCGACATCCCAGCGATGCTCGGCATGGCCATGATCGTGGGCGGCGTGGTGGTGATCCAGGTGTTCTCGAAAACCGCCGGGCATTGATTCTCCTCACAGGCTGTATACTGGGCTTCTGTCCAAGCTTGTGAGGTGCATGCATGCCATCCGTTATTTCCACCGACGTCTTGATCGTCGGCGCAGGGGTCGCAGGCCTCTGGCTCAATGCTCGCCTGCGTCGCCTGGGCTATTCGACGGTTGTGGTGGAACGTGCCAGCCTCGGTGGCGAGCAGACCCTCAAATCCCAAGGGATCATTCATGGCGGCGCCAAGTATGCCCTGCATGGTGCGTTGACGGGCGCCTCCGAAGCCATTGCCGACATGCCGCGACGCTGGAGCGAAGCCCTGGCAGGCAACGGTGAACTGGACCTCAGCGGCGTGCGCCTGCTGTCCGACGCCCATTACCTATGGTCACCCGGCACCCTTGCCGGCAACCTGACCAGCTTCTTCGCCAGCAAGGCAGTGCGTGGACGGGTCGACCAGGTCAAGGGCGAGCAATTGCCAGCGGCCCTGCAGGACCGCGCATTCAAGGGCAAGGTCTATCGCCTGGCAGAACTCGTGGTTGATGTGCCGAGCCTGCTCAGCCGACTCGCCGAGCTTGCCGGAGACAGCCTGCTTGCCGGGCAGCAGATCGAGCCGCTGCAGGAAAATGGTGTTCTGCTTGGCTTGCGTGTCGATGGCCGCGAGATCCGCGCCCAGCGCATCGTGCTCAGCGCTGGCGCCGGCAATGCCGGTCTGCTCGAAAGCATCGGCCTGACCCAACCCGCCATGCAACGCCGCCCACTGCACATGGTCATGGCCAAGGGTGCCAGCCTCAAGCCCTTGTATGCCCATTGCCTGGGCGGTGGCCCCAAGCCACGCATCACGGTTACCAGCCATCCCGCAGCCGATGGTCAGTGGGTCTGGTACCTGGGTGGCGACCTGGCCGAAGCAGATGGCGTGGCCCGCGAGCCAGAGGCGCAGATTGCGGCCGCAAAAAAAGAAGTCGCCAGCCTCCTGCCCTGGGTCGACTTGAGCCAGGTGCGCTGGGCTACCGTGCGCATCGACCGCGCCGAGCCTGCCCAATCTGGTCTGGTACGCCCGGACAACGCCTTCCTCGCCGAGCAGGACCGCCTGCTGGTTGGTTGGCCGACCAAACTGGCACTGGCACCGGATTTCGCCGACCGAGTGCTGACCAGCCTCGAGCGCGACGGCATCAAGCCGTGCGCTCAGCCCGCTGCGCTGGACCTACCTAAACCACCGCTGGCGGTGCCAATCTGGGAGCAACTGCTGCCATGAGCCTGCCGACTCTTCACGATCTGCACCGCCCCTTGGGCAGTACCGGCTTGCGCGTATCACCGCTGGGCCTGGGTACGGTCAAGCTGGGGCGCGATCAAGGCGTCAAGTACCCTAACGGCTTTACCATTCCGGACGACGACCAAGCGCGCCTGCTGTTGGCCCAGGCCCGCGAGTTGGGCATCAACCTGATCGACACGGCCCCTGCCTATGGCCGCAGCGAAGAGCGTCTTGGCCCGCTGTTGCGCGGCCAGCGCGAACAGTGGGTAATCGTCAGCAAGGTCGGTGAAGAATTCGACGAGGGTCAGTCACGTTTCGACTTCAGCGCCAGCCACACACGCTTCTCCATTGAACGCAGCCTCCAGCGCCTGGAAACCGACCACATCGACCTGGTGCTGGTCCACTCCGATGGCAATGACCTGCATATCCTTGAGCACGAAGAGGTGTACCAGACCCTCGAAGCGCTGAAGCAGGAAGGCAAGATTGGCGGCTATGGTCTTTCCGGCAAGACGGTGGAGGGCGGCCTGAAGGCACTTGAACGCGGCGACTGCGCCATGGTCACCTACAATCTGAACGAACAGGCAGAACGCCCGGTGCTCGACTATGCCGCTGCGCATGGCAAAGCCATCCTGGTAAAAAAAGCCCTCGCCAGTGGCCATGTATGCCTGAGCCCCGGGGTGGACCCGGTGCGCGCCAGCTTCGAACTGCTATTTGGCCACCCTGGTGTCAGCAGTGCTATCGTCGGCACTATCAACCCTGTGCACCTGGCCCATAACGTAGCGACTGTTGCTGCTGTATTGAATCGCTGACGCCAACGCCGCCGTCGCGGCCGACCCCAACGCAAGAAGGAGCCGACATGCCGCGAACGTTGATCCGCAAGAATCCGAGCAACTTCAAAACCCTGCCGCTGCACGTCGAGGCCAGTCCAGAGGGGCTGAGCTACCAAAGCATCGGCATGCCGCTGAACTTCGCCCAGACCCAGCAACGGCGCAAACAGATCCACCTGGCCGACAACCAGCGTTTTGCTGTCGAGTTAGCCAACCTGGGGGTTTCCGTGCGCCTGACCCTGCACTGGCAGAACCGCGATTACTGGGTACTGGTACGCCAGCGCCGCCAGGATCGGGGTGATGTCGTTCTCAAGCTGATTTCTGGCTATGTGCCGGCCCAGGAGTTGAACCTGCCGCTGCACACCGCCATCCAGGAGGTTGCTGAAGAATGCTTGCTGGAAACCCCGGAAGGCTGGCTGGGTGGCCGTTTCAACGAGACCTGGCTGCCAGCGCCCTATGCTGACGCCCTGCATTATCGCGAGGCGCTGCCGTTCATCCTGACGCCGCACTCCGGCGCGGCAAGGCCTGTGCATTGCGCCAACCTGCAACTGCTGGAGCGGCCGCGCGCATACGTGCACTTGCCCACCGCGTCGTTACAGTTGATCTATGACTTGCGCTTGCAGGTGCCGCGCGAAGCCAAATCCTTGAGCCTGTTTCATGTCGATGAACGCCTTGAGGGCGATCAGCTAGTCGCCCGTCTCAACCGTTCACGTCCAGACTTGTACCTGATGCCACTGGAGGACGGACGCCCACGCGCTGAACTGTACACCTTGAAAAAAGACCGCTTGCTGCCCGCCAGCACGCGCGGCATGTACCTCGCCGAGAGTTTTGCCCGGCAGGAAGGTTGGCTGGTCAGGGATGAGCGAATTCGCTGGAAGGATTGGGTCAGCCAGCAAGGCCTGACGGTGCCAAAGCCCGACAGCGGATTGCAACGGCTGACGGGCAAGGCGAGGGAATTGTTGCAACTGGCGCGCGGGGGGCTTGGCAAGTAACGGTTCTGGTCAGAATCCGTTACTTTTTTGTGAGAGAAGCGCTGCGGCCTAGTTCTTACGAATTTTCTCGACGATGGCCGTGGTCGAACTGTTCTCAACCAAGCCCAGCACCTTCACGGTACCGCCATAGGCATTGACGATATCGGCACCCACCACCTGGTCGATCCCGTAGTCGCCACCCTTGACCAGCACATCTGGCTTGACCTGGCTGAGCAGGTTTTCCGGGGTACCTTCAGGGAAGCTGATGACCCAGTCCACAGCACCCAGGCCAGCCAGTACGGCCATGCGCCGATCAACACTGTTGATTGGACGCCCAGGGCCCTTCAGACGGCTTACCGAAGCATCGTCGTTGACCGCAACGATCAGTCGATCACCCTGGGCCCGCGCCTGCTCCAGGTAAGTCACATGACCGGCGTGAAGGATATCGAAGCAACCATTGGTGAAGACGATCTTCTCTTTGTGCGCGCGGGCATCGTCTATGGCCAACAGAAGCTGGTCGAGACTCAACACACCACGCTCGGAACCTTCTTCACGCTGAATGGCGCGACGCAGCTCAGGTGCACTGATTGCAGCCGTACCGAGTTTGCCAACCACGATACCGGCGGCCAGGTTGGCCAAACCCACGGCATGGGGCAGTTCTTCACCGGCAGCAATAGCAGCAGCCAGGGTCGAGATCACGGTATCCCCGGCACCGGTGACGTCGAAGACTTCACGGGCACGGGCTGGCAGGTGCAAGGCTGGATGCTCGGGACGCAACAGCGTCATGCCGTGCTCGCCACGGGTCACCAACAGGGCACCCAGGTCGAGCTCGCGCATTAGTTGGCCACCCTTGGCCACCAGTTCCGCTTCATCGGCGCAACGACCGACGATGGTTTCGAATTCGCTGAGGTTCGGGGTGATCAGGCTCGCACCGCGATAGATCGAGAAATCCTTGCCCTTGGGATCGGCCAACACCGGAATCCCTCGGGCCCGGGCTGCCTCGATCAAGCTTTGATGGTTTTTCAGCGCGCCTTTACCGTAGTCCGACAGCACCAACACCTTCACGCCATCGAGCAGGCTATCGACTTCGGCGCCCAGCGACAGCGGGTCGGTGGCGAAAGGCTCTTCGAAATCGATGCGCAGCAGTTGCTGATGCCGGCTCATGACCCGCAGTTTGACGATGGTCGGCTGGTGCGCGATGCGCTGGAAAATCGAGCGTACACCTGCAGCTTGCAGGCTATTGGCGAGGCTGTCGGCAGCCTCGTCCTGACCGGTAACCCCGACCAGTGCTGCTGGAGCACCCAGGGCGGCGATGTTCAACGCAACGTTGGCCGCACCACCAGGACGGTCCTCGATCTGTTCGACCTTGACCACCGGTACCGGCGCTTCAGGCGAAATCCTAGAGGTACCGCCATGCCAGTAGCGGTCGAGCATAACATCGCCCACTACCAGTACCGGGGCTTGATCGAAACGCGGCATGGACAACTTCATGGGCAACCCATATATACAAAATTAACAGGGGCAGGATATTAGCACAGGCAAGGCAAAGGCTTGATTACCGCCTTTCTGACAAGCTATTGCAGGAAGTCTGCCGGAACCCGGGGCGGGTTCCGGCAACAGGCTCAGGTAATATCAGCCTTGACCGGCTCGTCCAGCCCCATGGCATGCAGCCGGGCATAGTAGCCATTGGCGGCCAGCAGCTCGGAATGAGTCCCACGCTCGACCAGCTTGCCCTGGTCCATGACCAGAATCATGTCGGCCTTTTCAATGGTCGATAAGCGGTGTGCGATGACCAGTGTAGTCCGGCCTTTCATTACATGATCGAGCGCAGCCTGAATATGCCGCTCCGACTCTGTATCGAGCGCTGAGGTGGCCTCGTCGAGAATCAGCAGCGGCGCATTCTTGAGCAAGGCACGGGCAATCGCCAGGCGCTGGCGCTGGCCACCGGAAAGCAGTACACCGTTCTCACCGACCTGGGTATCGAAGCCCTGCGGCAACTGGTCGACGAATTCCTTGGCATAGGCATCAGCGGCGGCAGCCTCGATATCGGCACGCGGCGCACCGGCCAGGTCGCCATAAGCAATGTTATTGGCCACGGTGTCGTTGAACAGGGTCACATGCTGGGTCACCTGCGAAACATGGCGACGCAGGTTACGCAGGCGGTAATCCTCGATTTCAACGCCATCCAGAAGGATCTGCCCCTGGTCATGGTGGTAGAAGCGTGGAATCAACCCTGCCAGAGTGGACTTGCCACTCCCCGAACGGCCGACCAGTGCAATCATCTGCCCCGGTTCTGCAGTAAAGGAAATGTCGGTCAGTACCTGACGTTCCGTACCTGGATAAGTGAAGCTCAAGTTACGCACTTCAAGGCGCCCCTCTACGCGCTCCAGCTCTACCGTTCCGTTATCGATTTCCGGGCTTTCGTCCAACTGTTCGAAGATACTTTCGGCGCCGGCCAGACCCTTCTGGATAGTCGAGCTGACTTCCGACAGCTGTCGAATCGGCTTGGGCAACAGACCCGCGGCAGTAATGTACGCAACCAGATCACCCGCCGTGGCATCGCCACGCAGGAACAGCACCAGGAACATCAGTGCCGCCATCGCGGTATAAATCACCAACTGCAGCATCGGGGTATAAACCGCCCCGGTCTTGGTCATGCGCAATTGTTTGTCGGTATTGCTCTGACTGGCGTTGGCAAACCGCTGCTGCTCGTAGTTTTCACCACCGAAACTGCGTACCACACGATAACCCTGGATGGTTTCGGACGCGACATGCGTCACGTCACCCATCGCCACCTGGATCTTCTTGCTCTGCTTGCGGAATTTCTTGCTCGCACTGCCGACCATCACGGCAATGATTGGCAGGATTGCCAACATCACCAGGGTAAGCTTCCAGTTCATCCACAGCAGGTAAATGAACAGGAAGACCACGGTCAGGCCTTCGCGAATCACGACCTTGATAGCGTCAGTGGCAGCACCCGTGACCATGGTCACGTTGAAGGTGATGCGCGAGATCAGGTGGCCAGAGTTATGGTTGTCGAAGTAACGGTTGGGCAGCACCAGCAACTTGTTGAACAACTCGACCCGCAGGTCATGCACCAGCCCCAACGAGACCTTGGCCAGAAAGTAGTTACCCAGGAACGAACCCAGCCCCTGCCAGGCCGCGATCAATACGATCAGCAGCGGCACCGCCTGCAGTAACTGCAGGTCGCGTAGGTAAGGAACATTGGGAAACAATACCGCCTGAGGATTGCTCAGGCCGTCGACGAAGTACTTGAGAATCCCAGCCAGCATGGGCTGGGTCGAGGCAAAGATGACGAAACCGAGGATACTCAGCGCAAAAATGCCGATGTACGGTTTCACATAGCTCAGAAGCCGGAAGTAGATTTTCAGGCTGGAGCTGCTCTGCTGCTCCGCGTTTAGCGGTGTTTCGGCCATCATCGAGCTCGCTGTTCAGATTGAACCGGAAATTTTATCACAGCCCGGTCAACGGGCATGCATCCTGGCCATATCAGAGGGAAACAGGCGACAACCAAGGCCTGAGCCTTGCTTGCATCACCCGCATCCTCGTCGTTTCCATAACACCGGCATGGTACATCCGGAAAAATTTCGGCATTATTGCCGGTCCTTTTGCTAGCCCGTTGGCAAGGCCATTCTCCATGCAATGTTCCCGTCTACACCAGGTCGACCTCGACAAACTCATCCTTGGCGCCCAGGTGCTCGAGGCTGATAGCTACGGCGCCAAAGTGTACCTGCTTAACGACGGCAACATTCTTAAGCTTTTCAGGCGCAAGCGCTTGATTTCATCTGCCTTGCTGCGGCCCTACTCCCAACGCTTCATCGACAACGCAGTGCAGTTGGAGAAAAAGGGTATCCCTACGCTGAAGGTTTTGAAGTATTACAAACTGGACGCACCCGGAATGACGGCAGTGCTGTACCACCCGCTGCCTGGTGAAACCCTTAGCCAGTTGTCTCGCAAAGCCGGATTCAGTTGGCAGGAGCGCCTTCCGGAGCTGGTCGGCCTGGTGCGTAAACTGCACCAGTCGGGGATCTACTTCCGCTCGTTGCACCTGGGCAATATTGTCGTGACGCCAGAGCAGGAGCTGGGCCTGATCGATGTCGCCGACATGCGCTTCATGCGAGCGCCGCTTTCCAGCCGCATGGTCAGGCGCAACGTACAACACTTCGCCCGCTACATTGCCCGCGAACGCCTTGAAGATCAGTTCCCACTGGCAGAACTGGAACGCGCCTTACTGGGCTGAGACCCAGGGGTCAATGTGCGAAAAAGCCGACGCCCACGCCCAGAATCACCCCGACTACCAAGGTCAGGAAAAGCTTGATCCGATCACGTTTGCGGCGCTGTTTTTTACGCCGACGCTCCTCGGGCAAACCGATATGCGCGCCAAATCCAGTGTGCAGCACCGCATCGGCCTCCAGGCTGACCGCAGTGAGATTCAGCTCCGCGTAGCGTTTCGATATTGCCTTCTCGCCAGAGTAGGCAGTAAACGGGGCGCAACGCTGATAATCGCTCAACCGGCGCAAACCTGGGTTCAACGAGAAGCTTTGCCACTCCGGCTTATCCGACAACATGGGATAACAGGCAACACCGGCAATGAACTGACGCTCCCCCAGATGCAGATAAGGGCTGTGTATTTTCAAGTCGTGCGCATAGCTGCGCAGCCAGACCTGCAGCAAGTGCGGGCTGACTTCGAGAATGTTGCGAGAATCCTCGACAAATCCTGGGCGATAAAACTCCCAATCATCTTCACAGTGGAAGATGTAGTGGGTTTTCACCTGTTCATAAGCAAGGTCGATCGACGCCAATTGCCCCAACTTGGGACGATTGACGAACACTTTGCAGTGCGGTTTCCAGTGCTCGGGAATAGCCTGATGGACCGCGTCATCTCCCGAGTCTTCGGTGATGAACACTTCGCGGATCGGTGCAGTATTGAAGCGATCGAAACTCTCAAGCGTAAGCTTGAGCAGATCGAAGCGCCCGCAACTGGTAACCACCAGGGTTACATCACTGTTGTCACTGAATCGCACCGGATTGTCTCCATCTTCTGTATTCGATTGCTCAAGACCACATCCCGCGTACGGGACAGACGGCTTAGATGCCCAGTCTCAAACGCAAGCGCTGCCAACCGGTCAAGGCTGGACGGGAACGCAGAGGTGGCTGCATTTTTTCAACGATACTACGGCCCACTTGGGCGAAACTGAACTGCGAAACGGCAAGATCACGACCGTTTATGCCAATACGTTCAACCAGCGCGGGGTCAGCGCGCAATACTTTCAGCTTTTCCTGCAATGTTGCAATGCTGTCATACAGCACAACGTTGTGCATATCTTGCAGACCCAAGGCGCGATTCTCTGCTTCACCTTGGTCAAACGCCAGCAAAACACAACCACAGGCCATTGCCTCGAAGTTCTTGATCATGTACTCGCCCATGCCGACATCGGCACTGACGAAGAAGCGAATACGGTTCAGCGTGTCGCAGTACTCTTCACCGGACTTGGTCCGGGTAACCAACAGGTTCTCGACCTGGGCAAGCTCGTCGAGCAATGCTTTGCGCCCACTGTAGGCAACGCTATTGGTGCTGCCGACAAATGCCAGTTCGATGTCGCGTTCGCGGCCCTGATCGGCGAGCAGTTGCTGATCGTAGCCTTTGGGGACGAACTCGGCGTCGAAGCCTTCCTGGCGAAGGCGTTCACTGACCATGTAACCAGAGCTGATCACTCGCACCCACGGCATCTGGCGATAATGCGCACTGAACTTGCCGGTGTACTTGCACGGGATATAGTTCTGGTAGGCGTCGTGCTCGAGGATGACCAGATTCGGCACCGTTTGAATGAAGCCGACCTGACGGATCTCTTGCTTGAAGCGCAAGAAGAACACGATCCGATCATACTTTTCGACGTCGACTTCGCGACGGAAATAGCTGCGCAGGTTGCGCTGATCGGCACTGCTCAACCAGCGCAGATCACATTCGCAATGGGCTGCAACACCGTCATACAGACGGTCCAGAATTGCCCGTTGTTCTTTCTGCACCAGAAATAGAACTTTCATTGTTTTCCTTGCGGTCTTTGCTCGACCGCTAACAGTCATGCGCCGGTATTAGAGATCACGACGCCAGAACAATTCATGTCGACGCACCGCTTTGCGGAAAAACTCGTTTTCTCCATACGGTGATGCGCGACGTCCAGCCAACCAACGTTGCAGCAGGCGGCGAATACGACGCTTGAATGGGGCGGGCGGTTGCAGGTCATGCATCATGCCAAGCGCCATCGCCTTGTCACGCTGGGTCGCCAGGTCCAGCGTCAGGCTGTACGGAGACCATCCTTCGCCGCCCTCAAGTTGTGGCGGCAACGCAACACCGGCGCCACTGTCACCCATCGGCCAGCGGTCGTTGTCGTGCAGGTGATTGGCATAGCCCAGAATGGTTTCCGGCTGCCACTCCAACCCCTGCAACGCTTCGAGCACAGCGGCCTGGGCGCAGATATGATCGGGATGCGGGTCAAGAACCGGATGTGGCATCACCAGAACCTGGGGACGCGCCTTGAGCAGCAAGGCGCGCAAATCGGCCAATAAGTTGTTCCAGGTAGGCGCGCCATTCTCATCTGCCGGTAACATCATGCTGTTGAACTGCCGGAACAACCGGATATCGTCCAGCCCCGCCTCGCGTGAAGGCACTACCTGATCCGGCGCTGCTTGCATGGCAGGGAGCTGCAAGCAGAAATAGCCCAGTTGCACGCACTGCGATTCCGGCACACCCGCCCAGCGTGGCACAGCAATACTGTCCCAGGCACGCAGACGGCCCTTCAAGCGAGCAGCCTCGGCCTGAGCCAAGCCCATTTGTTGATAATGCTCTGCCTCGATTTCACCGGCAGTCAGCGTCACCACCCAGGTTTCCTCGGCCTGGCTATAAAGGCCAAAAGCAGCGAGTTCGGCATCATCGGCGTGCGGGGCGATAACCATCACCCGCTTCATGCGCAGATCATTACCCGGAACAACCCACAATTGCCCTTCACCAGCCAAGCGACAATGGCGTCCACGCAAACGCAGGCGCCCTGCCGCCAGTGGCTCGCCAAGACCGGTCAAATTCAGGTAACGAAGACCGGCCACACCCCGTTCAAAGGTTTGGCAATCGACGTCATCTACGACCACAGCAGGATCGAGGAAGCGGCCAAGCCAGCGGCTTTTCAAGCGCAATGCCAGGACCAGGGTTTCGTCACCGACCAGTTGCAAGGGCGTTTGCACCTGCACAACGCCGTCCACCAACGCCACCGGCTGCGCCGCACATGCCTGGGGAAACTGATATTGATAGTCTTCACCGGGCGAGTAGAACAAATGGTCGGCAAACCAGGCCTCGTGTGCAGCCCACAGCAACGGCAGCAGCAACAGCGGCAACCACCAATGCACGAAAATACCCAAGGCCAGCAACACCACCAGGCCGACCAGCAGCCCCAGCCGCTTGTTGCGCCGGTGCTGGCGGAGCAGCTGTTGCTTGCGGCTCACACCTGAAATACCGGCACGGGGTTGCACCAGCGATCCTTGTACTCGCGATCAGCGCGACCAAAGGAAAAGCGCAGTGGCTTGTTGCGTGCCCGTGCATCCTCCCAGGCTGCCTGGGTGTTGAGGAAACTCAACACGCTTCCCGGGCTGAAGGCCTTGGTTTGCGGGTCAACGCCACCATTGATGTACTCGACGCTGATCCACTCGGGCGCTTCCACCCGGTAAACCAGTTGAATGGCAATGGCCGCACCGTCAAGAAACAGCACCGAACCCACCAACAATTCGCGCAAGCGTTCGATCACTTCATGCATGCGCTCAGCACCGGTCGCCGGGAACTCCCAGCGGCGCTGGAACAGGTCGCAATAGATGGCCGCCAGCTCAGTGCTGGTAAAATCGCTGACCGGGCGCACCTGGCCACCCGCCTCTTCCAGCAAACGCAACTCGCGGCGCTGGTTGTAGCGGAATTTCTTCGACAGGTCCTCAGGCGTACGCGCCATTGCCAATGCTTCGGCCTGGGGCTTGAGGTTGGCGAAACGGCCCCGATTGAGCTCGGACAGATAACGTCCGGCATGGCGCAGGGGCGCCTGAGCGTCGGCGGCTGCCGGCAGGATCAGCTCGGCATTGCCCAAGTCGTACAGGCCTTTTTTGCCCTGACGCTTGAGCACGTCCTTGGACAGCGCCAGATGGCGCCCCCAGGTGGGAATCGCCGCCTTGAGCTCGCCATTGTGCGACCAGCCCAGATAGCGCACCGGGATCTGCGCAAGATCAGCCAGTTGTTCGATCACCAGCGGATGCGTGGCGACACTGCCGCCAAATTTTTCCCATGCCTGCGCATAGGCCGCCGCATCGATTGGCGCCCAGCCTCGCTCGCGCCAGCCTTGAATATGATTGAGCATCAAGCCTCCGCTGTTAGCGCACGGACGTGGGGCAATTGCCAGAAGGCCTCGCGCACTGCCGAGTCGGAGAAACGCTCACGCAGGCGCTGGAGCATGCGCTCGGCACACTCCCGACGCTGGTCTTCGTCCAGCGCAGCCAGATGCTGCAGACCCTGCCCCAGATGCTCGGCGTCGCCGAGCGGAAAGAGGATGCCGACGCCCTCGACCACTTCCACCGCACCACCGCAAGCTGTCGCCAGAAGCGGCACTCCGGCCACCATCGCCTCAAGCAGAACCATACCGAATGGTTCGTGATCAGAGCTCAGGGCAAAGGCATCAAAGGCGCGAAAATAGCGACGCGCATCAGGTACCTGACCGAGAAAATCCACCTGCGCCGCAATACCCAGCTCGGCGGCCAGATCCTTGAGCGATTGCTCAAGACGGCCCTTCCCGAGAATGGCCAGACGCGCGCCCGCCGGCAGCCCTGGCAATGCCTGGGAGAAGCCGCGCAACAAGGTAGCCTGGTCTTTGTCCGGGTGCAGTCGACCGACATTGCCGACAATCCATGCCTGCGGCTCCAGCCCCAGCACCTCACGGGCCTGCGCAGCGGATACCTGGATGGCCTGCAGCGCTTCAACGTCGATACGGTTGTAGAGGGTCTGGATACGCTCGACCGGCCATTTCGGCAGACACTTGCGCATATCGTCACGTACCGCGTCGGAAACGCCCAGCAAACTCAGGCGCCGACGGAACAGATTGGCAAACAACTGGCGACTGGAACGCTGATAGTCGCCAAACGCATGGTGCACACCAATCACCGGCAGGCGACTGGCAAGCAGGGTGATATAAATCGGCTTGAAGCGGTGGGCGATGCAGAAACTGAAGTCACGCGTGGCCACGATCCGTCGTAGTGCACGGATCGCCCCCAGCTTGAGGCCTCTGATGGCCTTGGAGCTGAATTCCAGGAAGATCACTTCGTCCGAGGCACAGCCAGCAGCGACCTGAGGGTCGGCAGCGCCGGTAAGAAACACCGTGGTGACCTTATAGCCGCTACCGCTGAACAGGCTGGCGTACTGCCGCGCACAGTCCAAGAACGGACCGTCATAGCCGTGGCAGAACTGCAGAACGCGCTTGTCAGCCTTGGACGTCATAACTGTTCGCGCCGTCCTTGACTACCAGGATGTCTTCCATGATCAGGTATTGCAGATCCGAGCCGAAGAACATGTTCAGCGCGTCGGTCGGCGAACAGATCATCGGTTCACCACGACGATTGAGCGACGTGTTCAACGAAACACCGTTGCCGGTGAGGTTTTCCAAGGCCTTCATCATGTCGTAGTAGCGCGGGTTGTATTCGCGCTTGAGCACCTGGGCACGTGAAGTGCCGTCCTCGTGAACGACCTCGGGTACGCGGGTTTTCCACTCTTCGGAAACTTCGAAGGTGAAGGTCATGAAGGGTGCCGGATGATCGATCTTGATCATTTGCGGTGCAACCGTGTCGAGCATCGACGGGCAGAAAGGCCTCCAGCGCTCGCGGAACTTGATTTGATGGTTGATGCGGTCGGCAACGCCGGCAACGCTTGGGCAACCAATGATCGAGCGGCCGCCCAGAGCACGCGGACCAAATTCCATGCGCCCCTGGAACCAGGCCACCGGATTGCCGTCGACCATGATCTTGGCGATCTGCTCAGGCATGTTGTCGAGCTTGCGCCATTTCGGCTGGCTCGGGTGACGGGCACACGCCGCGATCACGTCTTCGTTGGAGTATTCAGGGCCGAGGTAGACGTGCTCCATCTTCTCGACCGGCACGCCACGGGCGTGGGAAACGTAGGCTGCCGCACCGACCGCAGTACCAGCGTCGCCGGAGGCCGGCTGGACGAACAGTTCCTTGAGATCGGGACGGGCGATGATTTTCTGGTTGAGCTTGACGTTCAGCGCGCAACCGCCAGCAAAAGCCAGCTTGCCGGTTTCCTTGAGGATGTCGCCCAGGTAGTGGTCGATCATCTGCAGGGCGATCTTCTCGAATAGCGCCTGCATGCTGGCTGCGTAGTGGATGTAAGGCTCGTCGGCGATGTCGCCTTCGCGCTTGGGACCCAGCCACTCGATCAGCTTCGGTGAGAAGTAGAAGCCTTTGCCCTTCTCTTTGTAACGGCGCAGGCCGATGACGTTGGCGTAGTCGGTGTTGATCACCAACTCGCCGTTCTCGAACGAAGCCAGGCGCGAAAAGTCGTACTTGCTGGCATCGCCATACGGCGCCATGCCCATGACCTTGAACTCGCCATCGAGCATTTCAAAGCCAAGGAACTCGGTGATTGCACCGTACAGGCCACCCAGCGAATCCGGATCGAAGAATTCCTTGATCTTGTGGATCTTGCCGTTTTCGCCATAGCCAAAGAAGGTCGTGGCGTACTCGCCCTTGCCGTCAATGCCGAGGATCGCGGTTTTTTCCTTGAAGCCCGAGCAGTGATAAGCGCTGGAGGCGTGAGCCAGGTGATGCTCGACCGGCTCGATCTTGACCTTTTTCGGGTCAAAACCCAGCTGTTCCAGGCACCAGACGATTTTTTTGCGATAGCGCTTGTAGCGACGGTTGCCCATCAGAATCGCGTCCAGGGCGCGATCCGGGGCGTACCAGTAGCGTTTGGCATAGTGCCAGCGGGCCTTGCCGAACAAGCTGATCGGGGCGAACGGAATGGCCACCACGTCTACGTCGGACGGCTTGATGCCAGCCTGCTCCAGGCAGAACTTCGCCGATTCGTAGGGCATGCGGTTCTTTGCATGTTTGTCGCGCACGAAGCGCTCTTCTTCAGCGGCGGCAATCAGCTTGCCGTCGATGTACAGGGCCGCGGAAGGATCATGGCTAAGGGCGCCGGACAGGCCAAGAATCGTCAATGCCAAGGGTCTAGCCTCTTCAAACTGTAAATATGCGCCCAGGCCCGGTGGGGCGAGCGGCAATGAAAGAGCGGGATTATAACGTAAAGTGCGGGCGCCGGCTGGGCTCACTGCATTTGAGCCGACCGCCATTTCTACTCGGCGATTAGCCAATCCATGCGCCAGCTTCCCTGGGTCTGCGCCAGCACCTGGGACAACCATGGCAGCAAGGCACGCAACTCTTCCTCCAGGCCCCACGGCGGGTTGGCAATGGCCAAGCCCGAGCCGTTCAGGCCCTGCGGGCTGTCCTGGGGATGCACATACAGCTCCACTCGCAGCAACTTCGGTGCGCCGGTGCTGGTCAGGTCCTGATAGAAGCGCACCAGTTGGCGCTGATCCTTGATCGGGTACCAGATCGCTGCGACCGTCTGGCGCATACGACTGATTGCCTCTTTCATGGCAACCGTACAGCGCTTGAGCTCGTCAGCCTGCTCGAACGGCGGATCAATCAGCATCACCGCACGCTTTTCCTGCACCGGCAACAGCGCACGCGGAACGTGCCAGCCCTCACCCAGGTGCACGGCAACGCGCGGATCTTTCTTCATGTTGTCCTTGAGCATGGCCCCGTCTTCAGGGTGCTTCTCGTTGAGCAACACGCGATCCTGCTGGCGCGCCAGGCGCCGGGCCAACTCGGGCGAGCCCGGGTAGTAACGCAGCTCACCGTCAGGGTTCATCTTGCGCAGGATTTTCAGGTAATCCGCGGTAACTTCCGGCAAGTCATCCCGCCCCCAAAGCCGGCCAACACCCTCCAACCACTCCCCGGTGCGCGTCGCCTGGTCGCCCTGCAGGTCGTACAACCCCAGGCCAGCATGAGTATCCAGGTAAGCGAACGGCTGTTCCTTGCGCGTCATCAGCGCAATCAGTCGGGTTAATACCAGGTGTTTGAAGACGTCGGCGTGGTTGCCGGCGTGAAAGGCGTGACGATAGTTCATGGCAACTCCTGCAAGACCGTGCAGTTTACCTTGCAAAACCGCCTTATGGGAGCTGGCTTGCCCAAGGATGCGATCGGCTGAAATGACAACGGCCCGACTACTGATAAGTAGCCGGGCCGTTGTCAGACACCGATCAAACCGCCATTACTTGCCGGCGTGATAGGCCGCGTCGGCATTTTCGAAACGCGTAACCATCGACTTGGATGGGCTGCCGAACTTGCTGAATACGAAGATTGCCAGGCTGGCGAAAATAAAGCCTGGAATGATTTCGTACAGACCCATGGTATCGAATCGTTTCCACAGGATCACAGTCACTGCACCGACCACGATACCGGCCAACGCGCCGTTACGGGTCATGCCTTTCCACAACACCGAGATCAGCACTACCGGACCGAAGGCCGCACCGAAACCAGCCCAGGCGTATGCCACCAGGCCCAGTACACGGTTGTCAGGATCGGCAGCCAGGGCGATGGCGATCAGCGCAACGGCCAGCACCATCAGGCGACCCACCCATACCAGCTCAAGCTGGGAGGCGCTCTTGCGCAGGAAAGTCTTGTAGAAGTCTTCGGTCAGGGCGCTCGAGCACACCAGCAGCTGGCAGCTCAGGGTACTCATTACCGCCGCCAGGATGGCCGACAGCAGTACACCGGCGATCCATGGATTGAACAGGATCTTGGCCAGTTCGATGAACACACGCTCGTGGTTCTCGGTAACCGGGCCTGCAAGCTCCGGGTGCGCCGAGAAGTAGGCGATGCCGAAGAAACCAACAGCGCAGGTACCCGCCAGGCACAGGATCATCCAGGTCATGGAGATGCGACGGGCATTGGCAATGGACTTGACCGAGTCGGCGGCCATGAAGCGCGCCAGAATGTGCGGCTGGCCAAAGTAGCCCAAGCCCCAGCCCATCAGCGAGATGATGCCGATGAAGGTTGCGCCTTTGAACATGTCGAAGTTGCCAGCACCTTTGGCTTCAATGGCCAGGAAGGTGGTGTCGACACCGCCGGTGGCGATCAATACGATCACCGGGGTCAGGATCAGGGCAAAAATCATCAAAGTCGCCTGGACGGTATCGGTCCAGCTTACTGCCAGGAAGCCACCAACGAAGGTGTAGGCGATAGTCGCCGCAGCACCGGCCCACAGCGCGGTTTCATAGGACATGCCGAAGGTGCTCTCGAACAGACGAGCGCCAGCAACGATGCCGGAAGCGCAGTAGATGGTGAAGAACACCAGAATAACGACGGCAGAGATAATGCGCAGCAGACCGCTGTTATCTTCGAAACGGCTGGCGAAGTAATCCGGCAGGGTCAGCGCGTCACCATTGTGCTCAGTCTGTACACGCAGACGACCGGCAACGAACAACCAGTTCAGGTAAGCACCGACGGTCAGGCCGATGGCAATCCAGGCCTCCGACAGACCCGACATATAGATGGCACCCGGCAGACCCATCAACAACCAGCCGCTCATGTCCGAGGCGCCAGCCGAAAGCGCAGTCACCACGCTACCGAGGCTGCGGCCACCGAGAATATAGTCGGACAGGTTGTTGGTGGCACGATAGGCCATGAAGCCGATCATCACCATTGCTGCGATATAGATCACGAACGTGATCGTAATAGGATTGCTAAAACTCATTGTTGCGCCCTGGCGTTTGTTTTTATGTAGTGACAGCCTTCGAGAAGGTTGCACCCAGGCCGCGAATCCTATGCAACAACGCAAAGTAGGTGCAACCTGTTTTTGCGCTGAAGTTGCACCTCGTCGGATTTTTTGCGCTACAACGGCTTTTTGCTCCTTTTTGGAGCAAAAAGCGCAACCAACAGAAGAAATCGCACCATAAACAGCCATTTTGCTCGTGTGGTTTTAATCACCGGACGAGTTGCACTTTTTTCCTACATATTTTGGGTTGCACTAGGTTGCACCCGAATTCGCGCACGGCTAATCTTGGCGCCAGCTTAAGCCACAGCCCTGTGGCAATAATGAGGATAAGAAATGGCGACGACCACCCTTGGGGTCAAACTTGACGACCCAACCCGTGAGCGACTCAAAGCAGCTGCGCAGTCCATTGACCGCACGCCGCATTGGTTGATCAAGCAAGCGATCTTCAATTACCTGGAGAAACTTGAGGGTGGCGCCACCTTGACCGAGCTCAACGGTCAGGCCATTGGTCACGGCGACGAAGCCGGCGAAGTACAGGGCGACCATAGCCACCAGTGCTTCCTCGAGTTCGCCGAAAGCATCTTGCCGCAATCGGTCCTGCGCTCGGCCATCACCGCAGCCTACCGCCGTCCTGAGCCGGAAGTGGTGCCGATGCTGCTCGAACAAGCACGTCTGCCGGTCGCCATGGCTGAAGCCACCAACAAGCTGGCCGCCGGCATCGCTGAAAAGCTGCGTAACCAGAAGAGCGCCGGTGGCCGCGCCGGTATCGTCCAGGGGCTGCTGCAGGAATTCTCCCTGTCGTCGCAGGAAGGCGTTGCACTGATGTGCCTGGCCGAAGCCCTGCTGCGCATCCCCGACAAAGGCACCCGCGACGCCCTGATCCGCGACAAGATCAGCACCGGTAACTGGCAGCCGCACCTGGGCAATAGCCCGTCGCTGTTCGTCAACGCTGCTACCTGGGGCTTGCTGCTGACTGGCAAGCTGGTCTCGACCCACAACGAATCCGGCCTGACCTCCTCGCTGAGCCGCATCATCGGCAAGAGCGGCGAGCCGATGATCCGCAAGGGCGTCGACATGGCCATGCGCCTGATGGGCGAGCAATTCGTTACCGGCGAAACCATTGCCGAAGCCCTGGCCAACGCCAGCAAGTTCGAATCCAAGGGTTTCCGCTACTCCTATGACATGCTCGGTGAAGCGGCACTGACCGAGCACGACGCGCAAAAATACCTGGCCTCCTACGAGCAGGCGATCCACTCGATCGGTAAAGCTTCCCACGGCCGCGGTATCTATGAAGGCCCGGGTATCTCGATCAAGCTCTCGGCGCTGCACCCACGCTACAGCCGCGCCCAGTACGAGCGCGTAATGGAAGAGCTGTACCCACGCCTGCTGTCGCTGACCCTGCTGGCCAAGCAATACGACATCGGCCTGAACATCGACGCTGAGGAAGCTGACCGCCTGGAGCTGTCGCTGGATCTGCTCGAGCGCCTGTGCTTCGAGCCACAGCTGACCGGCTGGAACGGTATCGGCTTCGTGATCCAGGCTTACCAGAAGCGCTGCCCGTACGTGATCGATTACGTCATCGATCTGGCTCGCCGCAGCCGTCATCGCCTGATGATCCGGCTGGTTAAAGGCGCCTACTGGGACAGCGAGATCAAGCGCGCCCAAGTCGAAGGACTGGAAGGCTATCCGGTATACACCCGCAAGGTGTACACCGACGTGTCCTACATTGCCTGCGCGCGCAAATTGCTGTCGGTGCCTGAAGTCATCTATCCGCAGTTCGCCACCCATAACGCCCACACCCTGTCGGCCATCTACCACATTGCCGGTCAGAACTACTATCCAGGCCAGTACGAGTTCCAGTGCCTGCATGGCATGGGTGAGCCGCTGTACGAGCAGGTTGTCGGCAAGGTTGCCGATGGCAAGCTGAACCGCCCGTGCCGCGTGTACGCACCGGTCGGCACGCATGAAACCCTGCTTGCCTACCTGGTTCGTCGCCTGCTGGAAAACGGCGCCAACACCTCGTTCGTCAACCGTATTGCCGACCAGTCGATCTCGATTCAGGAACTGGTTGCCGATCCGGTCGCGACCATCGAGCAAATGGCCACTCAGGAAGGCAATTTCGGTCTGCCGCATCCGCGCATTCCACTGCCGCGCGATCTGTACGGTGCCGAGCGCGCCAACTCCGCCGGCATCGACATGGCCAACGAGCATCGCCTGGCGTCGCTGTCCTGCGCCCTGCTGGCCAGTGCCCACAATGATTGGAAAGCCGCGCCGATGCTTGGCTGCGCTTCCAGCAACGAAGCCGCTGCCCCTGTTCTGAACCCGTCCGATCACCGCGATGTGGTGGGACATGTGCAGGAAGCCACAGTCACTGACGTCGACAACGCCATTCAGTGCGCCCTCAATGCCGCGCCTATCTGGCAGGCCACGCCGCCCGCCGAGCGTGCCGCGATCCTGGAGCGCGCTGCCGACCTGATGGAAGCCGAAATCCAGCCGCTGATGGGCCTGCTCGCTCGTGAAGCGGGCAAGACCTTCGCCAACGCCATCGCCGAAGTCCGTGAAGCGGTCGACTTCCTGCGTTACTACGCCGTACAGGCCCGGAACGACTTCAGCAATGATGCCCACCGCCCACTGGGCCCTGTGGTGTGCATCAGCCCATGGAACTTCCCGCTGGCTATCTTCAGCGGCCAGGTCGCTGCTGCCCTGGCAGCCGGCAACCCGGTATTGGCCAAGCCAGCCGAGCAAACGCCACTGGTAGCAGCCCAGGCTGTACGCCTGCTGCTCGAAGCGGGTATCCCTGAAGGCGTGGTGCAGTTGCTGCCAGGCCGCGGTGAAACCGTCGGCGCCCGCCTGGTGGGTGATGATCGCGTCAAAGGCGTGATGTTCACCGGCTCCACCGAAGTTGCGCGCCTGTTGCAACGCAACATTGCCGGTCGCCTCGACGCTCAAGGCCGTCCAATCCCACTGATCGCTGAAACCGGTGGCCAGAACGCAATGATCGTCGACTCCTCGGCGCTCACCGAACAAGTGGTCATCGACGTAGTGTCCTCGGCCTTCGACAGCGCCGGTCAACGCTGCTCGGCACTGCGCGTGCTGTGCCTGCAGGAAGACTCGGCCGATCGCGTTATCGAGATGCTCAAGGGCGCCATGGCTGAAAGTCGCCTGGGTAACCCAGAGCGCCTGTCCGTGGATATCGGCCCGGTCATCGACGCCGAAGCCAAGGCCGGCATCGAGAAGCACATCCAGGGCATGCGCGACAAAGGTCGCTCGGTGTACCAGGTAGCAATCGCCGACGGCGAAGAGATCAAACGCGGCACCTTTGTAATGCCAACGCTGATCGAACTGGAAAGCTTCGACGAACTGCAACGCGAGATCTTCGGCCCGGTACTGCACGTGGTGCGCTACAACCGCAAGAACCTCGACCAACTGATCGAACAGATCAACGCTTCCGGTTACGGCCTGACCCTGGGTGTTCACACCCGGATCGACGAAACCATCGCCAAGGTCATCGACAACGTCAATGCCGGTAACGTCTACGTCAACCGAAACATCGTCGGTGCCGTGGTCGGCGTCCAACCGTTCGGTGGTGAAGGCCTCTCCGGTACTGGCCCGAAAGCAGGTGGCCCGCTGTACCTGTACCGCCTGCTGTCGACTCGTCCAGCCGATGCGATCGAAAAAACGTTCCAGCGCACTGATGGCGAGCACACCCCTGATACGCGTATGCGTGATGAGCTGAGCAAGCCTCTGCAAGCACTCAAGACCTGGGCGGCTAGCAACCAGCTGAACGAACTCGGCAGCCTCTGCGACCAGTTCGCCCAGCAGTCGCAGAGTGGTATCAGCCGTCTGCTGGCCGGTCCAACCGGTGAGCGCAACAGCTACACCATCCTGCCGCGCGAACACGTGCTGTGCCTGGCCGAGGTCGAGGCCGACCTGCTGACTCAACTGGCTGCGGTCCTGGCCGTTGGCAGCTCGGCGGTATGGCCGGAAGGTGAACTGAGCAAAACCCTGCGCAATCGTCTGCCCAAAGAAGTACAGGCTCGCATCACCTTGGTAGGTGACTGGACCAAGGATGAAGTCGTGTTCGACGCCGTCCTGCACCATGGTCATTCCGATCAGTTGCGCGCAGTCTGCGAGCAAGTGGCCAAACGCGCCGGCGCAATCGTCGGTGTTCACGGCCTGTCGTCGGGTGAAACCTCGATTGCTCTGGAGCGTCTGGTGATCGAGCGCGCGCTGAGCGTCAACACTGCTGCCGCAGGTGGTAACGCAAGCTTGATGACTATCGGCTGATAGTCGGCGGCACCTCTATCGCGGGGCAAGCCTTCTCCCACCGAGCAGTGGGAGCGGGCTTGCCCCGCGGTGCTTTCAAGACCATGGGTTACGGGTTTTAACTCACTATCAACCGCATCAATTTAGCTGTGCAGCTTTCGCCTCCCTGCCTAGACTCGGCCATCCCCGAACAGGAATGCCGTCATGTCCGAGACCCTGCTCTGCGCCCGCAACCTGGCCTTTGAACTCTACGAAGTGCTCGATGCCGAGGCCCTTACCCAACGCCCGCGCTTTGCCGAGCACAATCGCGAGACCTTTGACGCCGCCCTGAACACGGCACGCACCATCGCCGAGAAATACTTCGCGCCGCACAACCGCAAGGGCGACGAACATGAGCCGCGTTTCGAAAATGGCGAAGCGGTGTTGATCCCAGAGGTGAAGCCGGCAGTTGATGCCTTCCTTGAAGCCGGTTTCCTCAATGCCAGCCGCGACTTCCACGCTGGCGGCATGCAGTTACCTACCCTGCTCTCACAAGCCTGCTTTGCCCATTTCCAGGCCGCCAACGCCGGAACAACGGCCTACCCGTTCCTGACCATGGGCGCGGCAAACCTGATCGAAAGCTTTGGTAGCGATGAACAAAAACACCTGTTTCTGCAGCCGATGATCGAAGGTCGCTATTTCGGCACCATGGCCCTGACCGAACCACACGCTGGCTCTTCCCTGGCCGATATCCGCACCCGTGCCGAGCCGGCTGCCGATGGCAGCTATCGACTGCGCGGCAACAAGATCTTTATCTCCGGCGGTGATCACCCACTGTCGGAAAACATCGTGCACATGGTTCTGGCCAAACTGCCTGATGCACCAGCGGGGGTGAAGGGAATTTCCCTATTCATCGTTCCCAAGTTTCTGGTCAATACCGATGGCAGCCTGGGACCTCGCAACGATGTGCTCTTGGCAGGGCTATTCCACAAGATGGGGTGGCGCGGCACGACGTCGACGGCGCTGAATTTCGGCGACAACGGCGAATGCGTTGGCTATCTGGTCGGCAAGCCGCATCAGGGTCTGGCATGCATGTTCCAGATGATGAACGAGGCGCGCATCGGTGTTGGTATGGGCGCGGTGATGCTGGGCTATGCGGGCTATCTGTATTCACTTGAGTACGCACGCCAGCGCCCGCAGGGACGCCTGCCGGACAACAAGGATCCGGCGGCCCCCGCCGTATCGATCATCGGGCACACTGATGTGAAACGCATGTTGCTGACGCAAAAAGCCTATGTTGAAGGCGCCTTCGACCTGGGCCTGTACGCAGCTCGGCTTTTTGATGAAACCCAGAGCGGCGAAACTGAAAGCCTGCGCCAGCAAGCCCATGAGCTGCTTGACCTGCTGACGCCGATTGTCAAATCCTGGCCTTCCGAGTTCTGCCTCAAGGCCAATGAACTGGCGATTCAGATCCTCGGTGGCCATGGCTACACCCGCGAATACCCGGTCGAGCAGTACTACCGCGACAACCGCCTGAACCCTATCCATGAAGGCACCCATGGCATCCAGTCACTCGACCTGTTGGGCCGCAAGCTGGCGCAGAACGACGGCGCTGGTCTCAAGCAACTGGTACGCCTGATAGCCGGCACCTGCAAACGGGCAAGCGGCTATCCCGGCCTGGACCCTCTGCGTACCCCCCTCGAAAAGCTGCAGGTACACCTTCAGAGCGTCACCCTGGGGCTACTCACTGACTTGGCCCAAGGTCAGGTCAGCAGTGCCCTGGCCAACTCGGCGCTGTACCTCAAAGCCTTCGGTCACTGCGTGATTGGTTGGCGCTGGCTGGAACAAGCGATCCATGCCGAGCAAGGACTGGCTGGTGGCCAGCCCGCCGATCGCGACTTCTATCAAGGCAAGCTTCAGGCCGCACGTTATTTCCTGACCTGGGAAGTGCCGGGCTGCCATAATGAGCTGGCATTGCTCGAGGCCCGCGACGACACCTGCCTGAGCATGCGCGACGAGTGGTTCTGAGGGGGAACCACCGTACACACGGAGGTTCTTGCATGTTCGAGATGACCGCATTGTTGCGCCAGCGCTTTGCCGCCCTGCGCAGCGATGCCGAATTTTTTTCCCTGCGCTATGTGCAGCAGTCCCAGCAGCAACTCTCAGTGCGCAAGAATGTCGCCGAGCCGCCGTTCTTCTACCGCGACGAAGGCGTAATGCTCACCGTGCGCATGCAGGGTGTCGAAACCTATGCCGCTACGGCCGACCTGTCGCAGTCCGGCCTGCAGCGGGCCCTGGAGCAAGCGCAAGTGCTGGCCAGGCAGATATCCACGCGCGCCCTGCTCGACCTCAGCGAGCAACCGGTTGCCACTGAACGCAACGATTATTGCTCGCCAAACCTGGAGCAAGCCTTTGCATCTCTGGCCGAGTGCTATGACTTGCTCGCGCGCGAATCGAGCAGCGTGCCCGCCGACAGTCGTCTGGTGAACTGGCAGGCCAGCCTTGGCATCAGCGACGTCGAGCAGATTTACCTGAACAGCGCGGGTGCCGAGCTACGCCAGGCACAACGCTTTGTTTACCCTGGCTTCAGCGTCACGGCTTTCGATGGCCAGGACAGCCAGAGCCGCACCCTGGGCCGGGAGAACTTCGGCCAGCAAGGCGGCCTCGATGTCATCCAACGCTGCGGTTTGATCGGCGCCGGGGCCAAGGTCGCCGACCAGGCCCTGCAGCTGTTGCTTGCGCCGAATACCCCCAGCGGTGTGCGTGACCTGCTGCTGATGCCGGACCAGATGATGCTGCAGATTCACGAATCCATCGGCCACCCGCTGGAAATGGACCGAATCCTCGGTGATGAGCGCAACTACGCCGGCACCAGCTTCGTCAAAGCCAGCGACTTCGGCACCCTGCAGTACGGCTCGAAATTGCTCAACGTCACCTTCGACCCCACTATCAGCGAAGAACTGGCCAGTTACAGCCATGACGATGACGGCAGCGTCGCCGATAAAGCATTCCTGATTCGCGACGGTTTGCTGCTGCGTCCGCTGGGCGGCGCGCTGTCGCAGTTTCGCTCGGGCCTGGACGGTGTCGCCAACAGCCGCGCCTGTGGCTGGAATCGCGCGCCGATTGATCGCATGGCCAATCTCAACATCGAACCCGGCGACCAGAGTCTCGATCAACTGATCCATGGTATCGAGCACGGCATCCTGATGCGCACCAACCGCTCCTGGTCCATCGATGATGCGCGCAACAAGTTCCAGTTCGGCTGCGAATGGGGTCAATTGATCGAGAACGGCGAACTCAAGGGCGTGGTGAAGAACCCCAACTACCGCGGTGTTTCCGCTCGGTTCTGGGGCAACCTTAGTGCGGTTGGCGATGCCAGCACCTTGCAAGTCCTGGGCACACCCAACTGCGGCAAGGGCGAGCCCAACCAGGTGATTCGTGTCGGCCATGCCTCACCCGCGTGTGTGTTCAGCCAGATCGACGTATTCGGAGGGGACGCCTGATGGCTGCCACCGCACAGCAAAGTTTTCAACGCCTGATGTCCAGCCTGCTAGAACAGGTACGCGCACCCGAGCACTTCACCCTCAGCTACAGCGCCGAACAATCGCAGTTCATTCGTTTCAACCATGCCAAAGTTCGCCAGGCGGGCGAGGTACAGCAGGCCAATTGCGTATTGAAACTGGTCAAGGACGGGCGTCAGGCCGAACTGCAATTCACCCTCGGCAACGACACGAAGGTAGATCAACAACGTCTGGCCCAGGCACTGGAACAGCTGCGCGCCACCTTACCGCTGCTGGAAGCCGACCCTTACTTGCAATTCAACGACAGCGCCTGGCAGAGCCATAGTGTGCAGGACCAGGCACTGCCTGCCATCGATCAGGTGCTGACGCAGATCGATCAAGGCGCCGGAGACCTGGATCTGGTCGGCATTTATGCCGCCGGCCCGATCTACCGCGGCTTTGCCAGCTCGTTCGGCGCTTTTGGCTGGCACCAGGCCAACAGCTTCAACTTCGACTGGAGCCTGTTTCACAGTAACGGCCAAGCAGTCAAAGCCAACTATGCCGGCCAGCACTGGGACAGCGACACCTTCGCCTTGCGCCTACGCCAGGCGCGTGAACAACTGGAATACCTTGGTCGTCCGCTCAAAACCCTGCTTCCGGGCGAGTACCGTGCCTACCTGGCGCCAGCGGCAATGGACGAAATCATGGGCATGCTGTGCTGGGGAGGCTTCTCCGCACAGTCACTGGCGAACAAGAACAGTCCACTGCAACGCCTGTACGCTGGCGATGCGCGCCTTAATCAGCAGGTGAGTATCGCCGAGCAGGTCAGCGGCTCGTTGAGTCCGAGCTTTTCTGACGAGGGTTCGCCTCGCAACGATCTGCGCCTGATCGAGCAAGGCCAAGGCCTGGACCGCCTGGTCTGCGCCCGCAGCGCCGCCGAGTTCGAATTGGCCGCCAACGGTGCAGATGGGCATGAATCTCCCTGCGCGCTAAGCATGGCCGCGGGTGATTTATCAGCGCACGAGGTCCTGGCACGCCTGGGTACCGGGCTGTACATCAGCAACCTCTGGTACCTGAACTTCTCCGACCTGCCGGCAGCGCGCATGACCGGTCTGACCCGTTTCGCCACATTCTGGGTCGAAGACGGAAAGATCCAGGCGCCAGTCAGCACCATGCGCTTCGATGACAGCGTCTACAGTTTGTTGGGTTCTCAGTTGGAAGCGTTGACCACAGAGCGCGAGCTGATTCTGTCGACCAGTACCTACGGTCAGCGACAAACCAGCTCGAGCCATTTGCCAGGAGCATTGGTCAAACGCCTGACGTTGACATTGTGATGTGCCTGATGGCGGGACGAGCCAGCTCCCACAGGGCCCTCAAGGATTGATAACTACCATGCCCAACCGCGCCCCGCTGGACCCTGTCACCGCCCGCTGGATTCCGTGGGTGGTGGCGATCGCCTTCTTCATGCAGTCGCTGGACGGCACGATCCTCAACACTGCGCTGCCAGCCATGGCACGGGATCTTGCCGAGGATCCACTGCGCATGCAATCGGTGATCATCGCCTACATGCTCACCGTGGCCCTGCTGATCCCGGCCTCTGGCTGGATCGCCGACCGTTTCGGTACCAAGCGGATTTTCTTCGGCGCCATCCTCCTGTTCAGCCTCGGTTCGCTCCTCTGTGCTCTGGCTGAAAGCCTGAGCATGCTGGTCGCCGCGCGCGTGGTTCAAGGCCTGGGCGGTGCCCTGATGTTGCCCGTCGGGCGGCTGGTGGTGCTGCGCGCCTACCCCCGCTCCGAACTGGTACGAATCATGAGTTTCATCACCATTCCCGGCCTGCTCGGTCCATTGCTCGGCCCGACCATGGGCGGCTGGCTGGTGGAGATTCTCAGTTGGCACTGGATCTTCCTGCTCAATCTGCCGGTCGGCGCCATTGGCTGTTATGCCGTGTGGCGTTTTATCCCCGATTTACGCGGCAGCGAACGCACACGATTCGACGGTGTGGGCTTTGTGTTGTTCGGTGCCGCGATGGTGCTGATCACCATCGCCATGGAGGGGCTGGGCGAACTTCACCTACCGCATCTGCGCGTAATGTTGCTGCTGTTTGCCGGTATGGCCTGCCTGGCCGCGTACTGGCTGCGAGCAGGCAGCATCGACAACCCGCTGTTCTCGCCGAAACTATTTCGCACCCGGACCTTTTCCGTCGGCATCCTTGGCAACCTCTTCGCACGCCTGGGCAGCGGCGCACTACCGTTCCTCGTACCGTTGCTGCTGCAGGTTGCCCTTGGCTACTCACCAGCCCAGGCCGGCATGAGCATGATTCCCCTGGCAGCGGCAGCAATGCTGGCCAAATCGATCGCACGCCCGCTGATCGAGCGTTTCGGCTACCGCAACATTCTTACCGCCAACACCTTGCTGCTCGGTGTGCTCCTGGCGAGCCTTGGACTGGTAGACGAAAACACGCCCTATGGCTTGTTACTGTTCCAGTTGGCCCTGCTCGGTGCGGTCAACTCCATGCAGTTCACAGCGATGAACACTGTCACCCTGATCGACCTTGACGACGCCAGTGCCAGCAGTGGTAACAGCTTGCTCTCGGTGGTGGCGCAACTGGCGCTAAGCCTTGGGGTAGCCTGTGCTGGCGCCCTGCTCGGCGGCTTCAGTGCTGCGGGTAGCGCCGAAGGCGTGGAGAGCACCCTGGGCGCCTTCCAGCTGACCTTTCTGACCATCGGCCTGATGTCCATGCTGGCGGCGGCGATCTTCATGCAGCTGGCCAGGACAGACGGAAGGCGCGCTCCTCGTCCGGAACCGGAGATGGAGCCTTAGGGGTAATGGCTTCGAGGCTGGTACACTGCGCGACATTTTGTTTTGCAGGCCCGCCTCGTGACCACCATTGCCACCGCCTTTGCCACTTTGCCGCTGTCCGCCGCCATGCTGGCCAACCTGGACGCCCTCGGCTACGCCCAGATGACCCCGATCCAGGCCCAGAGCCTGCCGGTCATTCTCAAGGGCCTGGACCTGATCGCCCAGGCCAAGACCGGTAGCGGCAAGACTGCCGCGTTCGGCATCGGTCTGCTCAACCCGATCAACCCGCGTTACTTCGGTTGCCAGGCGTTGGTCCTGTGCCCGACTCGCGAGTTGGCCGATCAGGTGGCCAAAGAGCTGCGGCGCCTGGCCCGCGCTGAAGACAACATCAAGATCCTGACCTTGTGCGGTGGTGTGTCCCTCGGCCCACAGATCGCTTCGCTGGAGCACGGTGCGCACATCATCGTTGGTACCCCAGGCCGTGTTCAGCAGCACCTGAGCAAGGGCACCCTGGTGCTCGATGGCCTGAACAAACTGATTCTCGACGAAGCCGACCGTATGCTCGACATGGGCTTCTACGACGCCATCGCCGATATCATCGAACAAACACCGAAGCGTCGTCAGACCTTGCTGTTCTCGGCCACCTACCCGGCGGGCATCAAGCAATTGGCCGCGGCCTTCATGCGTGACCCACAGACGGTCAAGGTCGAAGCGCTGCATGCCGACAGCCAGATCGAACAACGCTTCTACGAGATCGCTCCCGAGCAACGCATGGAAGCCGTCAGCAAGGTGCTCGGACACTTCCGCCCGCAGTCCTGCGTAGCGTTCTGCTTCACCAAACAGCAGTGCCAGGAGCTGGTCGAACACCTGCAAGCCAAAGGCGTCGCCGCCCAGGCCCTGCACGGCGATCTGGAACAGCGCGACCGTGACCAGGTGCTTACCCTGTTCGCCAACCGCAGTCTCTCGGTGCTGGTAGCCACCGACGTGGCCGCCCGCGGCCTGGACATCGATGCACTGGACATGGTCATCAACGTCGAACTGGCCCGTGATGCCGAAATTCACGTCCACCGTGTCGGCCGTACCGGTCGCGCTGGCGAGAAAGGCCTGGCGGTAAGCCTGGTGGCACCGGCCGAAGGTCATCGCGCCAAGGCGATCGAAGAGATGCAGAAAGCCGACCTGCGCTGGGAGCAACTGGACAGTCTCAAGGCCCAGAGTGGCGCACCGTTGCTGCCGACCATGAGCACCCTGTGCATCGCTGCCGGTCGCAAGGACAAACTGCGCCCAGGCGATATTCTCGGCGCCCTGACCGGCGATGCCGGGCTACCGGGAACCCAGGTCGGGAAAATCGCGATTTTCGACTTCCAGGCCTTCGTTGCCGTCGAGCGAGCAGTGGCCAAACAAGCACTGCAACGCCTCAACAGCGGCAAGATCAAGGGCCGCTCGTTGCGCGTGCGCATCGTTTGAGTTGATGGTTCAGTTTGCCTGATTTATCGCGGGGCAAGCCCGCTCCCAGCGGAGCGAGCTTGCCCCGCGATAGTTTCACTCCCGTATCTTGAGGATTTCGCAGTGCGCTCCACCGAAGTGATCATCATTGGCGCAGGCGCCGCCGGCCTGATGTGTGCCTTGACTGCTGCAGGTCGCGGCCGTCAGGTGCTGCTGCTCGACCACGCCAATAAACCGGGCAAGAAAATCCTGATGTCCGGTGGTGGCCGCTGTAACTTCACCAATATGTACACCGAACCTGCCAACTTCCTGTCGCAGAACCCGCACTTCTGCAAGTCGGCGCTGGCCCGTTACACCCAGTGGGATTTCATCGAGATGGTCGGTAAGCATGCCGTGCCGTATCACGAGAAAAAGCTTGGCCAACTGTTCTGCGATAACAAGTCCAGTGACATTCTCGACATGCTCCTCACCGAGTGCGCGAACGCCGGCGCCGAACTGCGCATGGACACCCGCATTGACCAGATCGAGAAAGTCGACGCAGGCTATCTGCTGGAAACCAGTGCTGGGCAGTTCCGCTGCCAGTCGCTGGTAATTGCAACGGGGGGCCTGTCGATTCCAACCCTGGGCGCCACCGGCTTCGGCTATCAAGTGGCTCGCCAGTTCGGTCACAACCTGCTGCCAACGCGCGCAGCGCTGGTGCCGTTTACCATCACCGAGCCGGTGCTCAAGGGGATCTGCACAGAGCTGTCCGGCAGTTCCGTGGACTGCATCGCCAGTTGCAATGGCACCAGCTTCCGCGAAAACCTCCTGTTCACCCACCGTGGCCTGAGCGGGCCGGCAATCCTGCAGATCTCGTCGTTCTGGGAAGCGGGCGACACGGTTGAAATCAACCTGCTACCGGATCACGACGCCTTGAGCTGGCTGCAACAGCAACAGGCCGAACGCCCCAACAGCGAATTGAAAACCCTGCTGGGCGAAGTCTTCACCAAGAAAATGGCCAACCTGCTCAGCGAGCACTGGTTCGACTCCAAGCCAATGAAGCAATACACCCCTGCGGAACTGGCCAAGGTCAGCGACAAGCTTGGCGCCTGGCAGGTGGTTCCGGCTGGAACCGAAGGCTATCGCACCGCAGAAGTGACCCTGGGCGGCGTCGATACCCGGGAAGTGTCCTCCAAAACCATGGAGTCGCTGAAAAGCCCTGGCCTGTACTTTATCGGTGAAGTACTCGATGTCAGCGGTCACCTGGGCGGTTTCAACTTCCAGTGGGCCTGGGCATCGGCCTATGCGGCCGCGCAGTTCGTCTAACCTTCGCGATAGAATCAGCGCATCAAGGAACAAATTTTGCTGGTCAGAGGCATCCGTAATACGGTCGCCATCTGACTGGCTCAATTTCGATCATCGCCCAAGGCCTGCCTACCCGACATGTCATCCTCCTCGTTCAGCCAATCGTTGCGCCGTATCTGGGCGCTGGACAAGTTCAGCTATGCCATCCGCGTACTCATCGCTCTGACCGGCAGCATGTTGCTGTGCTGGTATCAGGATGAGATGAATCTGCTGATCCCGTTGTTCCTGGGCATTATTGCCAGTGCCCTGGCTGAAACCGACGATAACTGGCAAGGCCGCTTGAATGCCTTGGCGGTGACCCTGGTGTGCTTCACGGTTGCCGCACTGGCAGTGGAGTTGCTGTTCCCCTACCCGCTCATATTTGTCTGCGCCCTGGCATTGGCCAGCTTTGCCCTGACCATGCTCGGCGCTTTGGGTGAACGCTATGGCGCAATTGCCTCGGCCACCCTGATTCTATCGGTCTATACCATGATCGGCGTGGACCAGCGCGGCGGCGAAGTCACCGATTTCTGGCATGAGCCTCTGCTGCTGGTGGCCGGTGCCGCCTGGTACGGCTTTCTTTCCGTGTTGTGGCAGGCGCTGTTTTCCAATCAACCGGTACAGCAAAGCCTGGCGCGGCTGTTCCGGGAACTGGGGCGTTACTTGAAACTCAAGGCCAGCCTGTTCGAACCCATCCGCCAGTTGGACGTGGAAGCGCGGCGCCTGGAACTTGCCCAGCAAAATGGCCGGGTAGTGGCCGCACTCAATGCCGCCAAGGAAGTCATTTTGCACCGGGTCGGCAACGGTCGCCCAGGCTCAAAGGTCAGCCGCTACCTGAAGTTGTATTTTCTCGCTCAGGACATTCATGAGCGAGCCAGCTCATCGCACTACCCTTATAACGCCCTGACCGAAGCGTTCTTCCACAGCGACGTACTGTTCCGCTGTCAGCGCCTGCTGCGCCAACAAGGTGTAGCCTGCCAGCAACTGTCCGAGTCGATCCAGTTACGCCAGCCGTTCACCTACGACACCGGTTTTGCCCAGGCCCTGGAAGACTTGAACGCCTCCCTCGAACACTTGCGTATCCAGAGCAACCCCGCCTGGCGCGGTCTGCTGCGCTCGCTGCGCGCGCTGGCAGCAAACCTGGCAACGCTCGACCGCCTGCTCAGCGATGCAAGTAACCCCGACACCCTGGCCGATGCCAGCGACAGCAGCCTGCTCGACCGTTCGCCGCGAAACTTGGCCGATGTCTGGAATCGCCTGCGTCAGCAACTGACGCCCACCTCGCTATTGTTCCGCCACGCGCTGCGACTGCCACTGGCCTTGTCGATTGGCTATGGCATGGTGCATCTGATTCACCCGACCCAAGGCTACTGGATCATCCTCACAACCTTGTTTGTCTGCCAGCCCAACTACGGTGCAACCCGGCGCAAGCTGGTGCAGCGAATCATGGGCACCGGCATTGGCCTGACCGTTGGCTGGGCGCTGTTCGACCTGTTCCCGAGCCCGATTATCCAGTCGCTGTTCGCGGTTGCAGCAGGCGTGGTGTTCTTCGTCAATCGCACCACCCGCTATACACTGGCCACCGCTGCAATTACCCTGATGGTGCTGTTCTGCTTCAATCAGGTCGGCGATGGCTATGGGCTGTTTCTTCCACGCCTGTTCGATACCCTGGTTGGCAGTCTGATCGCGATCCTCGCGGTATTCCTGTTTCTTCCGGACTGGCAGGGCCGGCGCCTGAACAAAGTGCTGGCCAATACCCTGAGCTGCAACAGCACCTACTTGCGCCAGATCATGCAGCAGTACGCCCAGGGTAAAAGCGACGACCTGGCCTATCGCCTGGCCCGGCGCAACGCCCACAATGCCGATGCGGCACTGTCGACCACCTTGGCCAACATGCTGATGGAGCCTGGGCATTTTCGCAAAGAGGCCGATGTCGGCTTTCGCTTCCTGGTGCTGTCGCATACGCTGCTCAGCTACTTGTCAGGACTGGGTGCGCACCGCGAGACTACATTGCCTGCCGACGTCCACGAACAACTGATCGATGGCGCCGGGGCCAGCCTGGCCAACAGCCTGGATGAAATCGCCGAAGGACTGGCCAGTAAACTGCCTGTGGCGATTCACAGCGATGCCGAAGAGGCGCTGGCCAATGAGCTTGAGCAAATGCCCGAAGAGCTTGAGGAAAACCAGCGACTGGTGCAGACCCAATTGGCGCTGATCTGCCGTCAGTTGGGCCCGCTGCGCACCTTGGCGGCGCACCTGATCAAAGATACGCCGCAGTGATCAGAACCCTGAACGCTTGAGAAGTCGATCGTAGCTGCCATCTGCCCTCATCTCTTTGATGGCTCGATTGAAACCGGCAATGATTTGCTCATGCCGGGGATTTTTCAGACTCACCAATATGTGCAGGGTGTTTTCGCCAAGCGGCTTGTCGACGAACTCGACACTGTCGCGCAGCGAACGGGGCTCGCGTTGCAGCATGTAGCGGGCTACCTGCTCGTCTTCGACCGTCAGCCCCACCCTGCCAGCAGCCAGCATGCGTACCGCAACAGAAAAGTTGCGCACCGGTATCTTCTGCAAACGCGCATCCGTATCGAACGCAGGCGAATAGGCGTAGTCGCGAACAACTGCAATGGGATAGGGGGAAAGGTCACCCAGGGTCTTGAACTTCAGCGGATCGCCCTTACGCTTGAGCAGACGAATACGGTTGGTCAGATAGCTGGTGGAAAACGCGCCGATAAGGGTGCGGCTGTCATTGAACCAAGCATTTACCAACACGTCGTAACGCCCTTCCTCCACCCCCATCAACGCCCGTGCCCAGGGTGCTTGCTCGAACTCGCTGTCGTAGCCGGCGCGGTGCAAAGCGGTGGTGACGATAACTGTCGCCAGACCACCGCCGGGCAAATCAGCGCCGGTAAAAGGTGGCCAGACATCCGCAACCAAGCGCAGCTTTTGCGCATGCGCGGTGTTCAACGCCAACAGCAATCCAAGCAAACCCAAGACTCGAAGCAGTGCTGCCATGCCCAAATCCTTCAGTAAACGCGTCAATACACGTCATTGATTTCAACTGCTTGAGAGATAACGCTGGAAGCGCATCTGCGCAGATTACACAAAGATAAAGCTTCGAGGCAGAGGCAATGATATCAAATGGCCTCTATCTTGAGCCGCGTCATTTCCTGTGTTGAATTATGGCAATTTCACCCTCGTCCTTGCTCTTGCCTTCTGCGATGATCAAGTCAATCAACCGTTCGGGAACCCTCTATGTCCATTGACTGGATCTGCAAACATCACAGCGACCTTGGCAAGGAACAACTTTATGCAATTCTGCAGCTTCGTACCGAAGTCTTTGTAGTCGAGCAAAGGTGTGCCTACCTGGAAGTCGACGGCCAGGATCTGGTAGGTGATACCTGTCACCTGATGGGTTGGCAGAACGATGAGCTCAAAGCCTATCTGCGCCTGCTAGACCCCGAATCCCAGGGTGGCGACGTGGTCATCGGCCGCGTGGTTACCGCGCCCTCGGCGCGAGGCCAGGGGCTGGGCAACAAGCTGCTGGAAGAGGCGCTCGAACGGGCGGAAAAAAACTGGCCCGGTGTGCCCGTCTACCTGTCGGCGCAATCGCACCTGCAGGACTATTACGGGCGCTATGGCTTCCTGGTGGTAGGCGAGGAATACCTCGAAGACGACATTCCCCATATCGGCATGCGCCGCGGCTGAATCGCGGCGGCGGCACATTTTGCAGAAGCGGGCTCGGCCGTTTCTGCAATGCCTGCTCAGGGGTAACCGAGCACTTCTCGAATCTGGCGTAAATGCTGGATGATCCACTCTTTGTCGATCGCTCCCCAATCACGGATCCGGTAATGTCCGGCGTGATTTCGAGCGCCGTCCTGCTGCTCGAACTCGCACACGATATCCAGGTCGGCCAACGCGGCAATCGTGTCCTGGGCGGTGCGTCGCGGCATGCCGGTGGCTTCCATCAAGGCCGGCACACTGCTGGCAGTCTGGCTGTCGATCAACCAGGCAACGTACAAGCGTCGATAGAAGCTGGTCTTGGTCTTGCTCACATCCATTGGCAGGTCCTCGCGGCTCACCCTATGACAGGCAGCTCGCGGTAAGTCAGGTAGACACGCAGGTCGAACTCAAGTTGATGGTAGCCCGGCTGCATGTGTTCGCAGAGCTGGTAAAAGGCTTTGTTGTGCTCGGCTTCTTTCAAGTGAGCCAACTCGTGCACCACGATCATCTTCAGGAACTCCGGCGCCGCGTCCTTGAACAGCGAGGCGATACGGATTTCTTTCTTCGCCTTCAACTTGCCGCCCTGCACGCGTGAAACCGCGGTATGCAGGCCCAGTGCGCGATGGGTCAGGTCCAAGCGGTTGTCGAACAGCACTTTGTCCAGGTTTGGCGCATTTCGCAGGTATTCCTGCTTGAGGCTCTGGGCATAGCTGTACAACGCCTTGTCACTCTGCACGTCATGGCGTTGCGGGTAGCGCTGCTGCAAGTAGTCGCCCAGCCGATTGCTGGCAATCAATTGGCGGACCTGGTCTTGCAGGGCGGGCGGATAGGCTTGCAGGTATTTGAGCGCGTTCATGATTCAGGCAGCAGAGGAGCAAAGCAGCAGTTTACCCAACTACACCTGCTGCCAGTCAAAAAAGCGCGGGAACTCGCTCGCATCGCCTTCGGTCAAGGGATGAGCCAACAGAAAGCCCTGGACGTAATCACAGCCGTTGGCGCGCAGCCAATCAGCCTGCTCCGTTGTCTCGACCCCTTCTGCAACAACAGTGATCCGGTACTCCCGGCATAATTCGATCACACACCGGACCATCGCCGCATCCGTTGTGGAACCTGGCAATGGCGCGATCAGTTGTCGATCGAGCTTGAGCGTATCGATGGGTAGATCGCGCAGCATGCGCAACGAACAGGCATTGGCACCGAAGTCGTCCAGGGCAATCCTCACCCCCAGCGCTTGCAGTTTTTCCAGCTGTTTTACACCATCCTCGAGGTTGTATTGCAGCGAAGTCTCGGCAATTTCCACCTCCAACTGGTGGGGTTGAAGCTCCTGGCCGGCAATTACCCGTGTCAACTCATCAACCAGGTTGGGCATGCTGAACTGCACTTGGCTCAAGCTGATTGCTACCACCAGATCGGCATCGTAACGCTCGTACCAGGCTCGCCGTTGTGCCGCGCCGTTGAGGTATATCCAGCTGGCTAGTCGGGTGATCAGACGAGCTTCTTCAAGCAGCGGAATGAACAAACCCGGCGGCACATCACCGACGCTGGGATGGCGCCAGCGCAGTAACGCCTCAAAACCTCGCAGCCGGCCATCGGCCAGGGCCACCTGGGGCTGGTAGACCAGACTGAATTCCTTGTGTTCGATGGCACCACGCACGCTGTCTTCAAGCATCAGGCGCGAACGTGCGCGACCATTGAGGTCCTTGTCATAGTAGCGATACTGCTGACGACCCGACTGCTTGGCCGCATACATCGCCGCATCGGCAGCGCGAAGAAGCCCATCGAGGCTGCCGCCGCACTCAGGGTAAGTAGCAATCCCGATACTTACCCCAAGCGTAACCTCAAGGCCATCGATCTCTTGGTAGATCGACATCCGTTCGATGAGCTTTTCGGCAAAACGCGCAGCCTGCTCGGGGTATTCCAGCAAATCGAGCAATGCGGTGAATTCATCGCCGCCCATGCGCGCGAGAATCGCACAGGTGCCCAGACAATCCTTCAATTGTCCGGCCACCCAGTTGAGTACGCGATCACCGGCTTCATGCCCCAATGAGTCGTTGATACGTTTGAAACCGTCCAGGTCCAGAAACAACAATGCCTGTGGCCGCTCAGAACGTTCATTGAGCAACAGCGCACTCTCCGCCACCTGATAGAAGCCACGCCGATTGAGCAGGCCGGTCAGCGGATCGGTGATGGCCTGGTACTCGAGTTGTTGATGCAGGTTGCGCACCACGGACATGTCCAGCACCGTGACCACCAGGGCGCGTTGCTCAGTTGGCAACGGCGCACACGACAGCGCCACAGGAATTGGATGTCCGCCCGCAGTACGCAGCACGGCATCATGGATACGCAGGGTTTCGCGCTGCAAAAAAGCCTGATAGAACGCCGAATCGGCCCACAGGGTCGAATCTGGCGACTGGATGAAGTTCAGCAGGCTCATTCCCTCAAGTTGATCGAAGGGTGCATCGAGCAAGAAGGATATGGCCGGGTTGGCAAAACGGATCAAGCCATCATCGGCGACTACCAGAATGCCCTCGGCGGCATTTTCGAGTACCGACGCGTTGAAGGCCCGTTCTGTTTCAAGGTCGTGACTCAAACGCTGCAGCGAACGACGGTTGTGCTGTTGCTCCAGCAAGGCCTGTACCTTAGGCCTGAGTATCTGCGGGTCGAAGGGTTTGAACAGGTAATCCACCGCACCGCTGGCATAGCCCTTGAGTACGGCAGCGTGGGACTGCTCGTTGGCGGTAAGGAAAATGATTGGGGTATGGCGCGTACGTTTGCTTCCGCGCATCAGCCGGGCCACTTCAAAGCCATCCATCCCGGGCATCTGTACGTCCAGCAGCACCAGATCGACATCATGCTCAAGCAGCGCGCTCAATGCTTCCGTTCCGGAGCTTGCGGTAAGTACTTGCCAGTCCTGACGGGCCAGCAGGGCACGCATGCTGATCAGATTTTCAGGATAATCGTCGACGACCAGTAAAACAGAACCGCCATCGGTTGAATGAGGTTGCGCGCAATCCATGCTGCTTCTCTTTTGAAACTGACATCGGATTTCGGCTGAAATCCGAGATTAACTCTAGACCTGACGGGCCTGATTCTGAAGTCATCAGATTGCCATCACCGGTGTAAAGTTCCAGAAGCCGACTAACGGTCTGACTGCTCAGGCCATTAATTACCTATTACTGCCGTGAAAGACACAAAAAACCCGCATTTCTGCGGGTTTTCGTTTACTCGGGGCTCAGTTGACCTTGGCGGCCAGCTCACCCTTGAGGTAACGCTGGAACATGCCTTCCAGAGAGATCGGCTTGATCTTCGAAGCGTTGCCGGCGGTACCGAAGGCTTCGTAACGGGCGATGCAGACATCGCGCATGGCAGTTACGGTGGCGCCGAAGAACTTGCGCGGGTCGAACTCGCTTGGGTTCTGGGCCATCAGGCGACGCATTGCACCTGTAGACGCCAGGCGCAGGTCAGTGTCGATGTTGACCTTGCGAACGCCGTACTTGATGCCTTCAACGATCTCCTCGACTGGCACGCCGTAGGTTTCCTTGATGTCGCCGCCGTACTGGTTGATGATCGCCAACCACTCTTGCGGGACCGAAGAGGAACCGTGCATGACCAGGTGAGTGTTAGGAATGCGCTTGTGGATTTCCTTGATACGGTCGATCGCCAGGACATCACCGGTAGGTGGCTTGGTGAACTTGTAAGCGCCGTGGCTGGTGCCGATGGCGATAGCCAGGGCATCGACCTGGGTCTTCTTGACGAAGTCGGCCGCTTCTTCCGGATCGGTCAGCATCTGGCTGTGATCCAGGATCCCTTCAGCGCCGATACCGTCTTCTTCGCCAGCCATGCCGGTTTCCAGCGAACCCAGGCAACCCAGCTCACCTTCGACCGAAACACCGCAAGCGTGGGCCATGGCCACGGTTTGCTGAGTTACACGAACGTTGTATTCGTAGTCGGTTGGGGTTTTGCCGTCTTCGCCCAGCGAGCCGTCCATCATGACCGAGCTAAAGCCCAGTTGGATCGAACGCTGACAAACGTCAGGGCTGGTACCGTGATCCTGATGCATGCACACCGGAATGTGCGGGAACTCTTCGATGGCAGCCAGGATCAAGTGGCGCAGGAAAGGGGCTCCCGCGTATTTGCGGGCACCGGCCGATGCCTGGACAATTACCGGGGAGTCGGTCTTGTCGGCAGCTTCCATGATGGCGCGCATCTGCTCGAGGTTGTTGACGTTGAAAGCTGGAACGCCGTAGCCGAACTCGGCGGCGTGGTCCAGCATCTGGCGCATACTGATGAGTGCCATTGTGTATCTCTCTCCCGACAAGCGTCGTTTTTCGTGCAAGCCTGCCGCAGTGGCGGTTGCTATTCAAGTAGTGTGGGCCGCGTCATGCGGCCCGGCCAGTCACGGCGCCTTGCAGCCGCGCCCTATCAAATCGTTGGTGGCGACCCAGTAAACCAGGCCTTCGTCACCTTTGTTGTGGAACGCCAGGACGCCATCGCTATACAGCGCACCCGACGCACCCGGCTCGGCGTCCAGCCGATAGACCTGGTCACCGCCACCCAGACGAACGTCCAGGCTCTGCCGACTGCTGTCGGCAAAACGCCAGAGCACTTCGGCCTGACTGTCACACACCCAGCGGGTCCAATTGTCGGTCGGCGCCGGGGCAGAGGTGAAGCTTGAGCATCCGCCCAGAACTGCCAGGGCCATCAGGGCCACGACACCTTTCATGCAATATCCTCTAGCAGACCACAAACTGGCCGGTAGGTTGCCGTCAACCGATCAAGGGCAACCCGGAGCCAGGCGCTGATGTTCGTCGTCATATTTTTCCAGACCATCCGGGCCGAGGCGCTTGTTAATCACCGGCACAGTTTCCGCCTGCCATTGCGATTGATAGCAACCGCCTTTCGGCGCGCCCGGCTTTTCGGCCCCTTGCTCCGGCGTGCTGGAACAGGCGCCCAGCATCCCGACCAGGACAAACATCGGCAGTCGCTTGACCATCAGGTCGCTCCTTTTGCCAGGCGCTGAGCGGATCAGGCCTTGGCCCGTTGTTCCAATACTTCCACTGCTGGCAGGACTTTGCCCTCGACGAACTCGAGGAATGCACCACCACCGGTAGAAATGTAGGAGATTTGCTCGGCAACGCCATATTTATCAATGGCAGCCAAGGTGTCGCCACCACCGGCGATCGAAAACGCGGCGCTGTCAGCGATAGCCTGGGCCAGCACCTTGGTGCCGTTACCGAACTGATCGAACTCGAACACACCGACCGGGCCGTTCCACAAAACAGTCTTGGACGACTTCAGCAGCTCGGCGAAACTGGCCGCTGTTTGCGGGCCGATGTCCAGGATCATGTCGTCTTCGGCAACATCGGCAACCCGCTTGACGGTGGCAACGGCGCTTTCAGCGAACTCCTTGGCGACGACAACGTCCACTGGCAGCGGTACGTTGACCTTGGCAGCGATGGCCTTGGCGGTGTCGATCAAGTCAGGTTCGTACAGCGACTTGCCAACCGGGTGACCCGCGGCTGCCAGGAACGTGTTGGCAATGCCGCCGCCAACGATCAGCAGGTCGCAGATCTGGCTCAGGCTGTTGAGAACGTCGAGCTTGGTCGATACCTTGGAACCGGCAACAATGGCAGCCATCGGCTTGGCCGGGGCTTTCAGGGCCTTGCCCAGGGCTTCCAGCTCGGCCGCCAGCAGTGGGCCTGCGGCAGCGACTTTGGCGAACTTGGCAACGCCGTGGGTCGAACCCTCGGCGCGGTGCGCAGTGCCGAAAGCGTCCATCACGAACACGTCACACAGGGCAGCGTATTTCTGCGCCAGCTCGTCAGCGTTCTTTTTCTCGCCCTTGTTGAAGCGCACGTTTTCGAACAGCACGATGTCGCCAGCCTTGACGTCGACACCGTCCAGGTAGTCGGCAACCAGTGGCACTTCACGGCCCAACGCCTTGCTCAGATACTCAGCAACCGGCTTGAGGCTGTTCTCGGCAGAGAATTCACCTTCGCTCGGACGGCCCAGGTGCGAGCAGACCATCACGGCCGCGCCCTTTTCCAGCGCCAGCTTGATGGTCGGCAGCGAAGCCAGGATACGCGCATCACTCGCAACCACACCGTCCTTTACAGGAACGTTGAGGTCTTCGCGGATCAGTACGCGCTTACCTTGCAGGTCGAGGTCGGTCATCTTCAACACGGTCATGAATGCAGTCCTTCAGGGCTGTTTACAAGTGGAGCGGGTTTGATTGACAACGTGCAGATAGTGTTCTGCAACGTCGAGCATACGGTTGGCAAAACCCCATTCGTTGTCGAACCAGGCCAGCAGGTTCACCAGCCGAGGGCCGGACACGCGGGTCTGGCTGGCATCGACGATGGCCGAATGCGGGTCATGGTTGAAATCACAACTGGCGTGCGGCAGCTCAGTGTAGGCCAGCAGGCCCTTGAGCGGTCCGCTCAGGGCCGCATCACGCAGCACCTGGTTGACCTCGGCCGCGGTCGTGTCGCGGGCGGTCTGCAGGGTTATGTCCAGGCACGACACGTTGACGGTAGGCACACGTACCGCTTTGGCCTGAATTCGTCCGGCAAGTTCCGGCAGCAGACGTTCGATACCTCGCGCCAGCCCCGTGGAGACTGGGATCACCGACTGGAAAGCCGAACGTGTCCGGCGCAAGTCTTCATGGTGATAGGCGTCGATGACCGGCTGATCGTTCATGGCCGAATGGATCGTGGTGATCGACACATACTCAAGGCCAAAAGCCTGGTCCAGCACGCGCAACAGCGGCACGCCGCAGTTGGTGGTACAGGAGGCGTTGGAAACCAGCCGTTCACTGCCATCGAGGCAATCCTGGTTGATGCCGTAGACCACGGTTGCATCGACATCGACTTCACTGGCCATGGGCTGGGAGAACAACACCCGCGGCGCACCTGCTTCGAGGAAGCGCAGGGCATCGGCACGCGTGTTGTAGGCTCCCGAACACTCCAGGACCAGGTCGACATCCAGCGCCGCCCAGTCGATACCTTCCGGGGTAGCACTGCGTAAAACCTTCACGCAGTCGCCATTGATATGCAGACAGTCGCCATCGACCTTCACCTCACCGGGAAAACGCCCGTGGGTGGAGTCGAAGCGTGTCAGGTATTCGATACTGGCCTGATCGGCCAGGTCGTTCAGTGCAACGATCTCGAAGCCCGCCTTCGCCCCTCGTTCAAAGAGCGCGCGTAAAACGCAACGACCAATACGGCCGTAGCCGTTGAGTGCAACTTTGTAAGGACGCGGTTGGGGCATGGGGATGCTCACGGAACAGAACGTTTTCTCGGGTGAGGCCATCGCGGGGCAAGTCCACCCCCACAGCAGAGAGCTGTGGGAGCGGGCTTGCCCCGCGATTAAGCCGACACCGCCAGGATCAGTCTTCCAGCAGCTCTTCAGCAGTACCCAGGATGTTGTCCAGGGTGAAACCAAACGCTTCGAACAAAGCCGGCGCAGGCGCCGATTCGCCGTAGGTGGTCATGCCGATGACGCGGCCTTCAAGACCGACATACTTGTACCAGAAGTCCGCATGGGCAGCTTCGATAGCGATACGCGAACCGACTTGCAGAGGCAGAACCGACTGCTTGTAGGCGGCATCCTGAGCGTCGAACACGCTGGTGCATGGCATCGACACGACGCGAGCCTTGCGGCCTTGCTCAGTCAGCTTGTCGAAAGCCTGAACCGCCAGGCCCACTTCGGAACCGGTGGCGATCAGGATCAGCTCAGGCTCGCCTGCGCAGTCCCTCAGTACATAACCACCGCGGCTGATGTCAGCGATCTGCTGGGCATCACGGTCCTGGTGCTGCAGGTTCTGACGCGAGAAGATCAGCGCCGAAGGGCCGTCCTTGCGTTCCAGAGCGTGCTTCCAGGACACCGCCGATTCGACGGCGTCGGCTGGACGCCAAGTGTCCAGGTTCGGCGTACTGCGCAGGCTGGTCAGTTGCTCGATCGGCTGGTGCGTCGGGCCGTCTTCGCCCAGACCGATAGAGTCGTGGGTGTAGACGTGAATCACACGCTGCTTCATCAACGCCGACATGCGTACTGCGTTGCGGGCATATTCCATGAACATCAGGAAGGTCGCGCCGTAAGGCACCAGGCCGCCGTGCAGGGCAACACCGTTCATGATTGCGGTCATGCCGAACTCGCGCACGCCGTAGAACATGTAGTTGCCACTGGCATCTTCAGCGCTGACACCCTTGCAACCTTTCCACAGGGTCAGGTTGGAGCCGGCCAGGTCTGCCGAGCCACCGAGAAATTCAGGCAACAACGGGCCGAAGGCGTTCAGGGTGTTCTGGCTGGCTTTACGGCTGGCGATGGTTTCGCCTTTGGCGGCGACTTCAGCGATGTAGGCAGCAGCCTTCTCGGAGAAATCAGCCGGCAGCTCGCCACTCAGACGACGCTTGAGCTCGCTGGCCAGCTCAGGGAAGGCGGCCGCGTAGGCAGCGAAGCGCTTGTCCCACTCGGCTTCGACAGCCTTGCCGGCTTCCTTGGCATCCCACTCGGCGTAGATGTTGGCCGGGATTTCGAACGGGCCATGGTTCCAGTTCAGCTCTTTGCGTGCCAGGGCGATTTCATCGTTGCCCAGTGGGGCACCGTGGCAATCTTCCTTGCCTTGCTTGTTTGGCGATCCGAAACCGATGATGGTCTTGCAGCAGATCAAGGTCGGCTGCTCACTCTTGCGAGCGGTGTCGATGGCGGTCTTGATCTCGTCGGCGTCATGGCCGTCGACGTTGCGGATTACCTGCCAGTTGTACGCTTCAAAACGCTTTGGCGTGTCATCGGTGAACCAGCCTTCGACTTCGCCGTCGATGGAGATACCGTTGTCATCGTAGAAAGCGATCAGCTTGCCCAGGCCCAGGGTGCCAGCCAGGGAAGCGACTTCGTGGGAAATACCTTCCATCATGCAACCGTCACCCAGGAATACGTAGGTGTGGTGGTCGACGATGTTATGGTTTGGGCGGTTGAACTGGGCGCCCATGACTTTTTCGGCAAGTGCAAAACCAACAGCGTTGGCCAGACCTTGGCCGAGCGGACCGGTGGTGGTCTCGACGCCTGCGGTATAACCGAATTCCGGGTGACCCGGGGTGCGGCTGTGCAACTGACGGAAGCTCTTCAGGTCGTCAATCGACAGGTCGTAGCCGGTCAGGTGCAGCAGCGAATAGATCAGCATCGAGCCGTGGCCGTTGGACAACACAAAGCGGTCACGGTCAGCGAAATTCGGGTTGCTTGGGCTGTGTTTCAAATAGTCGCGCCAAAGAACCTCAGCGATATCCGCCATGCCCATAGGGGCACCTGGATGGCCGCTGTTGGCCTTTTGCACGGCATCCATGCTAAGGGCACGAATGGCGTTGGCACGTTCACGACGGCTGGGCATCGCTTATCTCCTGGGGCTTGAATTAATTATGAAACGAAAAAAGGCGGCCATTTTCGCCCAGGCACGTGCTCGGGGGCAATGACGGATGGTCGATGCAGCATGATTTTCCTGTGATTGAGACAAGAATCAGGCGTTAATCAGGGCAAACAGCAGGATCCGTCGTACGCGCTGCGACGAATTGACCCGCTCATCACGCAATATCAAAACTTTTTGATATTGCCCTTGCGACGATGCCGCCGCCTGACTAGACTGCGGCCCCATGAACCTTCCTGCGTCGTCGATCCGCCTCGAGCAAAATGACGAACTGGCTGCCTTGTGCAAAGCCAGCGGCGATCCGCTGCGCCTCAATGTACTGCGGGCATTGGCCAGCGATTCCTTCGGCGTACTGGAATTGGCGCAGATATTCGCCATTGGCCAGTCCGGCATCAGCCACCACCTCAAGGTCCTGGCCCAGGCCGGACTGGTAGCGACCCGGCGCGAAGGCAACGCAATTTTCTACCGCCGCGCTCTGCCCGATGCCTTGCGTCTTGGCGGCAAGTTGCATGCGGCACTGCTCGAAGAAGTCGATGCGCTGAGCCTGGCGCAAGAAGTGCAGGATCGCATCGGCCAGGTCCAGCAACGCCGGGCCGTGACCAGCCAGGATTTTTTCCTGCGCACTGAAGAAAAGTTTCGTGCACAGCAAGACCTGATCGCCGGGCTGCCGCAATATCGCGAAAGCCTTTTGGCATTGATCGACAAACTCAGCTTCGCCCATGACGCCAGCGCACTTGAAGTGGGCCCTGGCGATGGCGAATTTTTGCCCGAGCTGGCCCGACGCTTCCATCGGGTCACCGCACTGGACAACAGCCCGACCATGCTCGAGCTGGCACGCCAGGTCTGTCACCGCGAAGGCCTGGTCAATGTGAACCTGCAGTTGGCCGATGCACTCAGTGCAACGGATGTGGAAGCCGACTGCGTAGTGCTGAACATGGTCCTGCACCATTTCAGCGCCCCGGCCGAAGCCCTGCGGCAGTTGGCCAACCGTGTGAAGGCAGGCGGTAGCCTGTTGATAACAGAGTTGTGCAGCCACGACCAAAGCTGGGCCAGAGAGGCCTGTGGCGATATCTGGCTAGGCTTTGAGCAGGACGACCTGGCCCGTTGGGCCAGCGCAGCGGGACTGGCTCCCGGGGACAGCCTATATGTGGGCTTACGTAATGGTTTCCAGATTCAGGTCCGCCACTTTCAGCGACCGACTGGCGACACTCAACATCGGTAAATTTTAGGAACCCGTCGAGATGAGCGAATACTCCCTTTTCACCTCCGAGTCCGTGTCTGAAGGGCATCCGGACAAAATCGCCGACCAGATTTCGGATGCAGTGCTGGACGCCATCATTACCCAGGACAAATACGCACGTGTAGCGTGCGAAACCCTGGTTAAAACGGGTGTTGCGATCATCGCCGGTGAAGTCACCACGTCGGCTTGGGTAGACCTGGAAGATATCGTCCGCAAGGTTATCGTCGACATCGGCTACAACAGCTCCGACGTCGGCTTCGACGGCGCGACCTGCGCGGTCATGAACATCATCGGCAAGCAATCGGTAGACATCGCTCAAGGCGTTGACCGCAGCAAGCCGGAAGACCAGGGCGCTGGCGACCAGGGCCTGATGTTCGGTTATGCCAGCAATGAAACCGACGTGCTGATGCCTGCACCGATCTGCTTCTCCCACCGTCTGGTCGAGCGCCAGGCTGAAGCACGCAAGTCCGGCCTGCTGCCATGGCTGCGCCCGGATGCCAAGTCCCAGGTGACCTGCCGCTATGAAGGCGGCAAAGTCGTCGGCATCGACGCCGTGGTCCTGTCCACCCAGCACAACCCTGAAGTGTCGCAAAAAGACCTGCAGGAAGCGGTCATGGAGCTGATCGTCAAACAGACCCTGCCTGCGGAGTTGTTGCACAAGGACACACAGTTCCACATCAACCCGACTGGCCAGTTCATCATCGGTGGTCCGGTGGGCGACTGTGGCCTGACCGGCCGCAAGATCATTGTCGACTCCTACGGCGGTATGGCCCGTCACGGCGGCGGCGCTTTCTCCGGCAAGGATCCATCCAAGGTTGACCGTTCTGCCGCCTACGCTGGTCGCTACGTGGCCAAGAACATCGTCGCTGCTGGCCTTGCCGAGCGCTGCGAGATCCAGGTGTCCTACGCTATCGGTGTAGCTCAGCCAACCTCCATTTCGCTGAACACCTTCGGCACCGGCAAGATCTCCGACGACAAGATCGTTCAACTGGTGCGTGAGTGCTTCGACCTGCGTCCGTACGCCATCACCACCATGCTCGACCTGTTGCACCCGATGTATCAGGAAACTGCAGCCTACGGCCATTTCGGCCGTACTCCGCAGCAGAAGACAGTGGGTGACGACACCTTCACGACCTTCACCTGGGAACGTACTGACCGCGTTGACAACCTGCGTGCTGCTGCCGGTCTCTAATTAGAAGCCGCAAGCGCTCAGTTGCGAGAGAGCCCCAGCCGAGTGATCGGCTGGGGCTTTTTCATGACATATCGACTGACAAGTGAGGAACGCACCGAACGCGGTGATTGCCTAGGCTGAGGATTCGTTCTCGCCATGCAAGGATGCTGGCCATGTTGCCCAAGCTGCTCGCTGTTCTTTTCGCGCTGTATTTATCCACAACCCAGGCGCAGGAGTGCCCAACGTGGACATCCGAGCGCGCGCGTATTGAAGTGACCCAGTTACGCGAATCCCTGACCAGATGGGATGAACACTACCATCGCTTGGGCATCTCGCTGGTGGCCGACGAAATCTATGACCAGAGCCGTGAATACCTGAAGTACCTGCAAGGTTGTTTCAGTCTGCACGGCGTCGATAATCCGCTCGCCAGCGCTCGTGGTCCGATAGACCATCCCATTGCACACACAGGCGTTGCAAAACTGATTGATGATCAAGCAGTCGCTCGCTGGATGAACGGCAAACAGGACATCTGGATTCAACCCAAGGTAGACGGCGTCGCGGTCACGCTGATCTACCAGCAGGGCCAACTGGTGCAACTGCTCAGCCGTGGCGATGGTCGCCAGGGCCATGACTGGAGCCGACATGTTCCTTACCTCGCCAGCATCACCCGAACCCTACCGCAGCCCCTCGACATCACCCTCCAAGGGGAGCTTTATTGGCGCCTCGACAGCCATGTGCAATCGACTGCTGGAGGAATCGGCGCCCGCGGTACCGTGGCCGGACTGATGGCCCGCAAACAGTTGACCGATGATCTGGGCGCCGGTGTTGGTTTATTCGTCTGGGACTGGCCCGAGGGTCCCGCGACGCAACTTGAGCGCCTGGCCAAGCTGGCCGAGTTGGGTTTTGCCGACAGCCAGCGCTACAGCGTTGCCATCGCAAGCCAGGAAGAAGCCGCCCATTGGCGCCGGCAGTGGTACCAATCGGCGCTGCCGTTTGCCACTGACGGCGTGGTCCTGCGCCAGGACAGTCGACCGCCGGCGCAACGCTGGCAAGCCAAAGCACCCCACTGGATTGCTGCCTGGAAATATCCCTTTCGCCAAGCCTTGGCTGAAGTACGTGATGTGCACTTCAGAATCGGTCGCACTGGCAAGATCACGCCAGTCCTGCAGTTAAAGCCCATCACCCTGGATGATCGGCGTATCACTCAAGTCAATGTCGGCTCGCTGGCTCGATGGCAGTCCGCAGACATCCGCCCCGGCGATCAGGTCGCAATAAGCTTGGCCGGCCTGACCATCCCTCGCTTGGAGCAAGTGGTTCATCGAACTGTTCAGCGGGTGCCAGTCTTGTCACCGGCCAGTGAGCAGTTTCACCCGTTGAGCTGCTGGCAGCCCAGCCACGACTGCGAGGAACAATTCATCGCTCGGCTTACCTGGTTAAGCGGTAAGCATGGGCTGGATATGCCGCACGTGGGCGTCGCGACATGGCGCAAACTGGTAGAGGCAGGACTGGTAAACAACCTTGCCGACTGGCTGGCCCTGACCCACGCACAATTGCATCCGCTACCGGGGCTAAGTACGGCTAGCGCAGCACGACTGCTGCAAGGGGTTGGACATGCACGCGCACGCCCTTTCCATCAATGGTTGCGCGCCTTGGGAGTACCGGCAACGCTAAACGTCGAGCTGAATACTGACTGGTCCTCACTGACCGCGAGAACTTCCAGCCAGTGGTCCGCCATGCCCGGCATCGGGTCAACGCGCGCCGAGCAGTTGCAGGCATTTTTCAATCACCCTCAGGTGCAGGCGCTGGCTGCGCAATTGGTGGCGCAGGGTATCGAAGGATTTCACCGCGCACAGTAAAAGTGCCGAGCTGAAAATTGTAGGAATTTTCTTTTCGTGCCATCGAATTGCCCACCAAGGGTTCCTTAATTCAGGAAATCAGGGCAGGATTTCCCCAACTTTTTTCTGCCATGCCCCGAATGGAGGCGCTCATGAAATTTTTTTCCAACCTCGTCCTGTTGACCGCTATTGGCTTCGGCGCAACTTCGCTGCAGGCCGCCGAGTCAACTGAAGCACTGACTGGTTGCGCGGCTAAAAAGGCCGATATCCAACAACAAATTGATAAAGCCGTTAACCCTTATCAAAAAGCCGGCCTTGAAAAAGCCCTGAGTGAGGTTAACGAGCATTGCACTGATAGCAGCCTACGCAAAGAACGCGAACAGAAAGTCCTCGACGCCCGCCACGAAGTGACGCAGCGCACCAAGGACCTGGACAAGGCCATGAAAAAGGGTGACGCCGAGAAGATCAACAAGCGCAAGGACAAGCTCGCCGAATCCAAGAAAGAACTGCAAGAAGCGCTGGATCAACTCGAGAAGTAGGTTTTTTTCGCGAGGCTTGCCCCCTGCCACAGGGCTAGCTGAACTGTCTCTGAGAGTGGACTCGCCTCGCGCTGGCCGTATTCAATGGTTACGAAATTCGGTGTGACAGGCTTTGCACGCTGCCTCAACCTTGTCCGTCGGCGCCGCCAGGTCGGCAGCCTTCAGTGGCTGGGTTCGGGTGACGGCAACCAGTTCACCGGTAGCTGTTTCCAACTGACGGGCCAAGTCCTGGAAACGCGCCTGTTTTTCCCAGACCTCTGCTCGAGCGCTGGTTTCATCGTCTTCGCGAACCTGCGGAAAATGCTTCCACGGTTCACGGGACAAGTTATCAAGCTTGACCGCACCATCGGCGAACTTCTGCCCGTCAAAGGGCAGTCGTCCTCGCAACATGCCGCCCAGGTCTTCACTGGTCTTGAGCATCTGTTTGAAAATGGTCTTGCGCTGGCCCAATGGCGAGTTGGGATCAACACCGCCGCAGGCGGTCAGAGTCAGGCAGGCCAGCAATACAACAGAGAGTCGCTTGAGCATCATGGTAACGTCGGCTCACGGGAAAAAAGGCGGCCAGTATCCTCGCCTCGTCGCCAAAGACCAATACCCTTATTAAATCTACGGTTTGCCCAGGCAGCTGAACCCCAGGCAAACCGCCAAGGAAACCCTGTTTATGAAATTTTCCCTGCGCCATCTGGGATTGGCGTTCTCGGCACTGGCGCTGCTCGCCGGTTGCAACGGCGGCGGTCCGGAGAAACCCAAACCGCACGCGCTTGCCACTTACGTCAGCGGCACTTGGAAAGACCTGCCACAAGTAAGCGACAGCGATCTGCTGGCGGGCTTCGAAGCCTGGCGCAGTGCCTGCGAGCGCCTCAAGCGCGACGCCATCTGGGCCAACACCTGTAGTGCCGCAGCAAACGTACCGAGCGACAGCAGCCAGGTCCGCAGCTTTCTCCAATCGCAGTTGGATGTCTACAGCATGCGCTCAGGTGAAAACAGTGCCAACGGCCTAATCACCGGTTACTACGAGCCGGTCTACCCCGGCAGCCTGACTCGGACCGACAGCGCACACGTGCCCGTTTACGGCGTGCCGGACGACATGATCGTGGTGGCGCTGGACAGCGTCTACCCGGAACTCAAGGGCAAGCGCCTGCGTGGCCGCCTGGATGGCCGGACACTCAAGCCCTATGACACTGCCGAAGTTATCAATCAACAAGGTGTGCCTGCGCCGGTCCTGGCCTGGCTGACCGACCCCATGGACTTGCAGTTCCTGCAGATCCAGGGCTCCGGGCGGATCCAGCTCGACAGCGGTCGACAGTTGCGGGTCGGTTACGCCGACCAGAACGGCCACCCCTATCGTCCGGTGGGCCGCTGGCTGGTCGAGCAGGGTCAGCTGAAAAAAGATGACGTGACCATGGGCAGCATTCACGCCTGGGCACAGGCTAACCCGACGCGTGTGCCGGAACTGCTGGCGAGCAACCCCAGCTACGTATTCTTCAGTGGCCGCCCAGACAGCAATGAAGGTCCGCGAGGCTCGCTGAACGTGCCGCTGACTGCAGGTTACAGCGTGGCGATTGACCGCAAGGTCATTCCTTTGGGCAGCTTGCTGTGGCTATCGACCACCCGCCCCGACGGTGCCCCAGTGGTTCGACCGGTTGCCGCCCAGGATACCGGTGGCGCGATCACCGGCGAAGTACGCGCCGACCTGTTCTGGGGCACAGGCGCCGAAGCAGGCGAGCTTGCTGGCAACATGAAGCAGCAGGGACAGATCTGGCTGCTTTGGCCCAAAGGCACACCCTTGCCAGAGGTGCCAAAGGCTCTCTAGGCGGACACCACGAAGAACGACACGATCAGTCCCACGCCAACGAACCAGACCAACGAGCGAACTGCGGCCCAGTCAGCCAGGTAGCAGATGATGTAAAGCAGGCGACTGGTGATATACAGCACAGCCAGCACATCCTGGGTGACCTGCTCAGCATTGCCGACAATGTCGGCAATGATGACCGCTGCAGCAAAGGCAGGGAACGCCTCAAAGCTGTTCAACTGCGCGGCATGGGCGCGCCGCGGCAAGCCTTCGAGCTTGTCGAGAAAAGCACGCGGGTCGTGGTTCTGGCGCAGATTGAATCGCCCACTGCTGAATTTGGCGATGCTGGTACACAGAATCGGCAGGAACAACGCAATCAGTACACACCAAAGAGCTACGGTCATGGCAAAGTCCTTGTCGATTGGACGGTCAGAATTTCATGATCAGCATGCCGATCAATACCAAAGCACAAGCTAAGAGCCTGGGGCCGCCGAAAGGTTCTTTGAGATAGCGCATTCCAAACAGCACCACCAGTATTACGCTGACCTCACGCAATGCCGCCGCCTCGGCCACCGAACCCAACTGCATTGCCCAGAGCACCAGGGCGTAGCTCAACAGCACGCACAACCCCACCGCCAGGCCCAACCGCCACTGCAAGCGCCAGAACAGAATGAAAGGCGCGCGCCGAGCGACGCTGGCCAACAACGGAAAGGGCCAGGCACTGAGCAGTGTCAACCAGACAAGATAGTCCAACGGCTGCGACCAGAGGCGGATCGCCTGGCCGTCGAACCAGGTGTAGCAGCCAATGCACAAGCCGATCAACGCCACCACAGGCAACATCGACCAGGGCAAGCGCTCACCGCCACCGCCCTGCCACAGCAGGCAAGCCATGCCACACGGAATCAGCATGATGCCAATGATCTGCTGATTGCTTAACGTTTCGCCAGCGAACGTCAGTGTCAGCGCCAATACCACCAACGGTGATAGGCCACGCATCAGCGGATAGACCAGCCCCAGGTCCCCCGCCCGATACGCCTGAATCAACAAGAAACGATAGAACTGCTCGAACAGGGCAGAAGCCAGCAGCCATGGCCAGACTTCGGCAGGCGGGTACTGCACGAAAGCGACCATCACCAGTGCAAACACCAATGCCACGGCATCCATGCTGGCGATGACCAGCAAGCGCTCGCCGCTGAATTTGATCAAGGTGTTCCAGGTTGCATGCAGCAGTGCGGCAACCAGAACCAGAGAAGTGGCTAACACGCGAAAGTCCTTGGCAGTGCAGGTCGGGTCATCAATGGCCAGCCGCTATATAAGCACTTAGCTCAGCCCCACGTCGCGCATTATTGCGTACTGGAGAAACGAAATGCGTCGATCGTGGTCAACGCATGCAAGCAAAAAACTGTGTCCCCAAACCATCGAAAAACCATCAAAAGGATGCCCGATGGGATCGGGTACCGAATCAAAGCCACTACAGGACCCGGAATGCTTGAGCTTGTCGCTGCGTTTATCTGTTTGACCACCCTGCTTACTTACCTCAACTACCGCTTCATTGGCCTGCCACCGACCATCGGCGTCATGGTCACTGCACTGTTCTTCTCCCTATTGCTGCAAGGCTTGAGCGTCATTGGCTACCCGGGACTGGAAGATCGCGTACAGGGCCTGATGAGCCAGATCGACTTCAACGATTTGCTGATGCACTGGATGTTGTCGTTTCTGCTGTTTGCCGGAGCCCTGCACGTAAACCTCGCCGACCTGCGCAGCTATCGCTGGCCAATTGGCCTGCTGGCGACCGTTGGGGTACTGATCGCGACCGTGGTTATCGGTTACCTGGCCCATTGGATCTTCGCCCTGTTCGGCTGGCACGTGAGCCTGCTCTACTGCTTGCTGTTCGGCGCGCTGATTTCGCCTACCGACCCGATTGCCGTGCTCGGTGCCCTGCGTACCGCTAACGCGTCCAAACCGCTGAAAACCACCATCGTTGGCGAGTCGCTGTTCAACGACGGTACCGCAGTCGTGGTGTTCACCGTGCTGCTGGGAATCGCGCAACTGGGTGAGACGCCGACGGTAACCGACACCGCGATCCTCTTTGCTCGCGAAGCAATCGGCGGGGCACTGTTTGGTGGCCTGGTCGGCTATATCACCTACCGCATGATCAAAAGCATCGAGCAGTACCAGGTTGAAGTCATGCTCACCCTGGCGTTGGTCATCGGCGGTTCGGCGATGGCCTATGAGCTGCATGTTTCAGCTCCGATCGCGATGGTGGTGGCGGGTTTGATCATCGGCAACCTGGGCCGCAACCTGGCGATGAACGACATGACCCGACGCTACCTGGACGGTTTCTGGGAACTGATCGACGACATGCTCAATGCCCTGTTGTTCGCCTTGATTGGCCTGGAACTGTTGCTGCTACCGTTCTCGTGGATGCACCTGGCAGCGGCCGGGGTTCTGGCCGTGGCCATCCTTCTGTCGCGCTTGCTGACAGTGGCACCTGCGATAGTCTTGCTGCGGCGCTGGCGCAGCGTGCCACGCGGCACCGTCCGGGTCCTGACCTGGGGTGGTTTGCGCGGTGGTGTATCGGTAGCCCTGGCCCTGTCGCTGCCGCCAGGCACCGAACGTGACTTGCTGCTGAGCATCACCTACATCGTGGTGCTGTCGTCGATCCTGCTACAGGGCTTGACGATTGGTCGCGTGGTGCGCGGGGTTACCGAGCAGCCTTGACGGCCGTTACGCGGCAAGCCCACGCCCTGGGTATCAATGGGCGCGGGCTTGCGCGGCGATGCTGTGTTACTCCACAGCGGTGTCCGGGAACTGATCCTGGACGTACTTGATCTCGGTCCGTCCATGAGCTGCCGGGAGTCCATCTTCACCAAGGTTGACGAAGACCATCTTGTCCACCGTCAGGATGCTCTTGCGGGTGATCTTGTTACGCACTTCGCACTTGAGGGTGATTGAGGTACGGCCAAACTCGGTTGCCGTGATACCCAGCTCAATGATGTCGCCCTGGCGCGAAGCGCTGACGAAGTTGATTTCCGAAATGTACTTGGTCACCACACGCTGGTTGCCCAATTGCACGATCGCGTAGATCGCCGCTTCCTCATCGATCCAGCGCAGCAAGCTGCCGCCGAACAAGGTGCCGTTAGGGTTGAGGTCTTCGGGCTTGACCCATTTGCGGGTGTGAAAATTCATATCTACTCCTGACCGTCTTGCCAATCGATGCCGCTAATGATGGCAGAGCCTTCCGTGATCCTCCATTTAACATCGACTATGGTCTCGATTAATCGACAGAAAACCTTGGGCAGATGCCACGACGCAGCTATAATCGCCGACGCTTCAAAACGGTCATCTGCACTTGATACCGTTCCCGCCACCTGTCCGAGGGGCGCTGCAGCAGGTTCAACCTGTCAGGCTCGGATAGGGCGTTGTCTGGCCAGGCTTGCCTGCAGGCACTAAACGCACAACGGCGCCCATTCGCACATTACGAATGGAGGCTCTTCATGAGCGCTGTAATTACGCCTGCCGGTTTTACCGATTTCAAAGTCGCTGACATCTCCCTGGCTGCCTGGGGCCGTCGCGAAACCATCATCGCCGAATCGGAAATGCCTGCACTGATGGGCCTGCGCCGCAAGTACCTTGAAGAGCAACCGCTCAAAGGTGCCAAGATCCTCGGCTGCATCCACATGACCATTCAGACTGCCGTGCTGATCGAAACCCTGGTTGCCCTGGGTGCCGAAGTACGCTGGTCGTCCTGCAACATTTTCTCCACCCAGGACCAGGCCGCTGCCTCTATCGCCGCTGCCGGCATTCCTGTGTTCGCCTGGAAAGGCGAGACCGAAGAAGAGTACGAGTGGTGCCTGGAGCAAACCATCCTCAAGGACGGCGCCCCATGGGACGCCAACATGATCCTCGACGACGGTGGTGACCTGACCGAACTGCTGCACAAGAAATACCCAGCCGTGCTCGAGCGCGTTCATGGCGTCACCGAAGAAACCACCACTGGCGTACATCGCCTGCTGGACATGCTGGCCAAGGGCGAGCTGAAAATCCCGGCCATCAACGTCAACGACTCGGTCACCAAGAGCAAGAACGACAACAAGTACGGCTGCCGTCACAGCCTCAACGACGCCATCAAGCGCGGCACCGACCACCTGCTGTCGGGCAAGCAAGCCCTGGTAATCGGCTACGGTGACGTGGGCAAGGGCTCGGCGCAGTCGCTGCGTCAGGAAGGCATGATCGTCAAGGTCACCGAAGTCGACCCGATCTGCGCCATGCAAGCCTGCATGGACGGCTTCGAGCTGGTCTCGCCATTCATCGACGGTATCAACAACGGTACTGAAGCAAGCATCGACAAAGCGCTGCTGGGCAAGATCGACCTGATCGTGACCACCACCGGCAACGTCAATGTTTGCGATGCGAACATGCTCAAGGCCCTGAAAAAGCGTGCCGTGGTGTGCAACATCGGCCACTTCGACAACGAGATCGACACCGCTTTCATGCGCAAGAACTGGGCATGGGAAGAGGTCAAGCCTCAGGTCCACAAGATCCACCGTACCGGCGCTGGCGATTTCGACCCGCAAAACGATGACTACCTGATCCTGCTGGCTGAAGGCCGCCTGGTAAACCTGGGTAACGCCACCGGCCACCCAAGCCGCATCATGGATGGCTCGTTCGCCAACCAGGTACTGGCGCAGATCTTCCTGTTCGGCCAGAAGTACGCTGACCTGTCGCCAGTTCAGAAAGCCGAGCGCCTCACGGTTGAAGTACTGCCGAAGAAGCTGGATGAAGAAGTGGCCCTGGAAATGGTCCGCGGCTTCGGCGGCGTAGTGACCCAACTGACCCCTCAGCAAGCCGAATACATCGGCGTGACTGTCGAAGGTCCGTTCAAGCCAAACGCCTATCGCTACTAAAGCCGATGGCGGCAAGCTTCAAGGGGTAAGCAGGCGCGGCTCGCGCTGCCCTGCTTTTACCCTGTCGCTTGCCGCTTGTAGCTAGCCGCCCAAGGAATCTTGTATGTCTCAGGAACGTCGTTACAGCTTCGAGTTCTTCCCGACCAAGACCGATGCTGGACATGAAAAACTGCTCGCCACTGCTCATCAGCTGGCCAGCTACAACCCGGATTTCTTCTCCTGCACCTACGGTGCCGGTGGGTCTACCCGCGACCGCACGCTGAACACTGTGCTGCAGCTGGAAAGCGAAGTTAAGGTCCCGGCCGCGCCGCACCTGTCCTGCGTCGGTGACAGCAAGGAAGACCTGCGCAGCTTGCTGGCCCAGTACAAGGCCGCCGGTATCAAGCGTATCGTTGCCCTGCGCGGTGACCTGCCTTCGGGCATGGGCATGGCCAGCGGCGAACTGCGCTACGCCAACGAACTGGTCGAATTCATTCGCCAGGAAAGCGCCGATCACTTCCATATCGAAATCGCCGCCTACCCGGAAATGCATCCTCAAGCGCGCAACTTCGAGGATGACCTGGCCAATTTCGTCCGCAAAGCCAACGCCGGTGCCGACAGCGCCATCACCCAGTACTTCTTCAACGCCGACAGCTACTTCAACTTCGTCGAGCGCGTGCAGAAACTTGGGGTGAACATTCCTGTGGTGCCGGGGATCATGCCGATCACCAACTACAGCAAGCTGGCACGTTTCTCCGACGCTTGCGGTGCCGAGATACCTCGCTGGATTCGCAAACAACTGGAAGCCTATGGCGATGACGTCAAGAGCATCCAGTCGTTCGGTGAAGAAGTCATTACCCACATGTGCGAACAACTGCTGCAAGGTGGCGCACCCGGGCTGCACTTCTACACCCTGAACCAGGCCGATCCAAGCCTGGCGATCTGGAACAACCTCAAGTTGCCTCGTTGATCGATCCGCTCCACCGCTGGATACCCGGCACGCGTATTGCGCACGTCTACTAGCCATGGGCGTGCGCACGTCGTACTCTCCAGATATGCCCGATTTCACCCGCCTATTGACCGCCCTGCTGCTTACTTGCCTGAGCGCGTTTGCCCATGGCGAGAAGCTTCGCATCGTCACCGAACCCTGGGCACCCTATGTGTACCTTGAGAACGGTCAGGCAAAAGGTATCGATTACGATGTCACCGTCGAAGTCTTCAAGCGCCTTGGCGTTGAAGTGGAATGGCAGTTCCTACCCTGGAAGCGCTGTCTGGCGATGATCGATCAAGGCCTGGCGGATGGCATCCTGGATATCTTCCAGACGGAGCAACGCGGCACCCAGCTGTTCTATCCCAATGAACCGCTATCGGACGTAGAGTTTGTCCTTTTCTATGCCAATGCCCGCCCCCATTCGATCAACAGCCTGCAGGATCTTCGCGGCCTGACTGTCGGTACCTCCCCTGGCTACGCGTACGCCTCGGCCTTCAGTGAGTCGCCGCTGTTCACCCGTGAACCTGCGCCAACCCATGAAGCGAATTTCGGCAAACTGCAGCGAGGACGCATTGATTTGCTGATAACCGACCGCCGCGTAGGCCGCCACCTGCGAAAGGACCTGGGGCTCGACCGAGAAATCAGCGAACTGCCGCTGGTGGTCAGCACCCAAAGCCAGTACCTGGCCGTACGCCGCAACGCCGGTATGCAGGAACTCATGCAACGCTTTGCCGTCGAACTACGAAATTTCAAGCAAGAACCCGCCTTTACGGCGCTGAATGCCCGCTATGCTGGCATTCCAGAAAATTTTCCAGCCACCGTTGAGCAGCAGGAACGCAGCACGCCTTGATTGCTCTGTTATACTCTGGCCTTCCCGCCAGGCTTACGCCCGGACGCTCGGCCTTGCAAAAGGCATCCCGATCGGCAGGACTGCGCGGCCAAGAGCCCGCCCGCCGCAATCCGGATGTGCATTGAAGACCCTGCTGGACCGGACGCGAGTGCATCAGCCGATGCCTACCGCGCCAGGCAAGATTATCCCATCGGGCTTAGCCCCCACTAAGAACAGGATTACTCATGTCCTTTGCTTCCCTCGGTCTCTCCGAGGCTCTAGTCAGCGCCATCGAGGCTGCTGGCTATACCCAGCCCACTCCGGTGCAACAGCGGGCCATTCCCGCCGTGTTGCAAGGTCGCGACCTGATGGTCGCCGCCCAGACAGGTACTGGTAAAACCGGCGGCTTCGCACTGCCAATCCTCGAGCGCCTGTTCCCAGGTGGTCACCCAGACAAGTCCCAGCGTCATGGCCCTCGCCAGCCGCGGGTTCTGGTGCTGACCCCTACCCGTGAACTCGCAGCCCAGGTGCATGACAGCTTCAAGGTTTATGCCCGCGATCTTAAATTCGTCAGTGCCTGCATCTTTGGTGGCGTTGGCATGAACCCGCAGGTTCAGGCCATGGCACGGGGCGTTGATGTACTGGTAGCTTGCCCGGGCCGACTGCTCGATCTGGCTGGCCAAGGCAGCGTTGACCTGTCTCACGTCGAGACACTGGTGCTGGACGAAGCCGACCGCATGCTCGACATGGGCTTCATCCACGATGTGAAGAAGGTTCTCGCCCGGCTGCCAGCCAAGCGCCAGAACCTGTTGTTCTCGGCAACCTTCTCCAAGGACATCACCGACCTCGCCGACAAATTGCTGCATAACCCCGAGCGCATCGAGGTTACGCCACCAAACACCACGGTCGAGCGTATCGAGCAGCGCGTCTATCGCCTGCCGGCCAGCCACAAGCGTGCCCTGCTGGCCCACTTGATCACCACCGGTGCGTGGGAACAGGTACTGGTCTTCACCCGCACCAAGCACGGCGCCAACCGTCTGGCCGAGTACCTGGAAAAGCACGGCCTGACCGCCGCCGCGATCCATGGCAATAAAAGCCAGAACGCGCGCACCAAAGCCTTGGCCGACTTCAAGGCCGGCACTGTGCGCATCATGGTTGCTACTGATATCGCCGCCCGCGGCCTGGATATCGACCAGTTGCCTCACGTGGTCAACTTCGAGCTGCCCAACGTCGAAGAAGACTACGTACACCGTATTGGCCGTACCGGTCGTGCTGGCCGTTCCGGTGAAGCCATTTCGCTTGTTGCCCCGGACGAAGAAAAACTGCTCAAAAGCATTGAGCGTGTTACCCGCCAGAAAATCCCGGATGGCGACCTGATGGGCTTCGATGTCTCCAAGGTAGAAGCCGAGAAACCTGAAACCCGCGAGCGCCCACAGAACAATCCACGCGGTGGCCGTGGTCAGCGTGCTGATGGCAGCAACGGCGGGCGCAAGGACAAAGGCAAAGATCAGGGCAAGGAAAAAGGTCGCGAGAAGGACAAGGAAAAAACCGCAGAGAAGTCTGCTGGTGGCCGCCAGGAACGTAAACCACGCGATAACAAGAAGCCACGCCAGCCACAGTCCACCCAACCAAGTGCAGTGCCGGCGTCAGGCAATCGTGATCCAGAAGAGTTCCTGGATGACGACATCGATAATTTTGGTAACCGCGCCGACTACGTCAGCCCTTATCAGAACAAAGGCAATCAAGGTCGTAACCGTCGCCCTGGCGCGCCCGCGCAAAACGGTGCCGGCGCAAACGGCCAGCAGCGTAGCGGTGGCGGCCAAGGCCGCAACAACGGCCCACGCAATAGCGCTGGTGGTGCAGCCAATGGCGAAAAACGCGGAGGTTCGCGCAATGGTGGCGGCGGTCAGCAACGCCGCGATGGCGGTGCCCGCAATCGCCGCTCGGACAGCGGCAACCAGTCGGGCGAGCCAGCCGTACGCAATCCACGTGAAGGCCAGCCACAACCGAAAATCATGCACAAAGAGTCGAAAATCGACCGTTTCCCGACGGCTGAACAGCTTGAGCAGTTGCCAAGCCGTCCGCGCGGCGAGAAGCCTGCACTGCTGACCCGCAATCGCTGATTCGGGAATTGCAGAAACAAAAACGCCGCCTCTGAGGGCGGCGTTTTTGTTGGTGCAGCAGAATTTACTTCTGCTTCACGCCTTCAACCGAGATGTCCAGGTCCAAGGTCTGGGAAGTAGCGCCCGGGCCTTTGATACCGAAGTCATTCAGGTTCAGGGTGGTGGTGGCATTGAAACCAGCACGCTCACCGCCCCATGGATCCTTGCCTTCGCCGTTGAAGGTCGCTTTGAAGGTTACCGGCTTGGTAACGCCGTGCATCGTCAGGTCGCCCGTTACGTCAGCCGTTTTCTCGCCGGTCGATTTGACGCTGGTGGAGACAAACTTGGCTTCTGGGTACTTCTTGACGTCGAGGAAGTCAGCGCTGGCGATGTGCTTGTCTCGCTCAGCGTGGTTGGACCACAGGCTGGCGGTTTTCAGATCGACAACGATTTTGCTCGCTTCAGGCTTTGCCGAGTCCCAGCTGAAAGTACCATCGAAGTCCTTGAAGGTACCGTGAATGAAGCTATAACCCAGGTGGCTGATTTTCCAATCAACGAAGGCGTGCTGGCCTTCCTTGTCGATCTTGTAGTCTGCAGCCATGGCTTGACCGGCCGAGAGCAGTGCAGTACCGAGCGCCAGAGCGGCAAAAGTCTTTTTCAACATGCTTCTATATCCCTTTGGAGTTGAGGTAGAACATCAAGCTTTGCGGCCCAGCATTCGCTTAAGGGTCGCGTCACGGTCGATAAAATGGTGCTTCAGGGCTGCCAGGCCATGCAGACCGGCAAAGATCACCAGGCCCCAGGCCAGGTAAAAATGGATTTCACCCGCGACATCCGCCTGATCAGGCAAGTTGCTGATCAGTGCAGGTACCTCGAAAAAGCCGAAGACCGGAATGCCAACGCCATCGGCGGTAGAAATTAGGTAGCCGGCCGTCATTACCGCGAACAGCCCGAAGTAAAGCAGGCTGTGCCCGGCTTTGGAGGCTGCACGCGTCAATTTGCCGTGGTTGGGGAGCGCTGGTGGTGGCGGGCTGATGAAGCGCCAGGCCACACGCCCCAGCATGACAGCCAGCAGCACCAGGCCAATACTTTTGTGCAGGTCTGGAGCCGACTTACGCCAAGGGCTGTAGTAGTCCAGGCCCATCATCCACAGGCCAAGCCCGAACAGTCCGAAAACGGCCAAAGCCACGCCCCAATGCGTGACGATGCTGACCAGACCATAACGAGAAGATGAATTGCGCAGTTGCATTGCCGTGTTTCCCTGTAAGAACTGTGCCTAAGACTAACGAGTTAAATATCGAATTAAAGCGGAAAATTTCGCTCTGAAATATCGAGAAAAACGATTGTTAGTGTGTAACAGCGTTATTAAGGAAACATTAACTAGGTGGGAAAGTGCAACTGCAGGAGCGGGCTTGACCGGCGATTGGCAGAGCCAGGCTCATCGCCGTGCAGGCCCGCTCCTGCAGTTTTTCAAGGCTTCAGGTGTCACTGCGCCTTGGCTTGAACGTTGGCTGCTGGTTTTTTAACCGCTGCAGCTTTTTTCGCCTGCTCGGACTTCGCCACCGGTTTTTTCGCCGGAGCATGCTTGACGGGTGCCTTGGCTGGGGCCGCCTTGACCGGTGCTGGCTTAGCCGGCTCTTCCTTGGCAACCGGTGCCACCACAGGTGCTGCTACCGGTGCTGGAGCAGCCGCCGCTTCAGCAGGCTTGAGCGCTGGTTTTTCGACCGGCTTTTCGTCACTGCCAAACATCCGCGAGAAGAAGCCAGGTTTGCTTTCTTCCTTTTTCACCGCCTCTGGCGCTTTGGCAGGCTTATCGGACGAGCCACCGAACAGGTTCGAGAAGAAGTTGCCCTTGCTTGCTGCCACTGCAGTGGCAGCGGCAGCTACTGGAGCGGCATTGACCGGATCGAACGACTTGCCCGCTGCCAGGTCCTGTACTTGGCTGGCGGCACGTTGACCGCTGCGCAGTGCGCCTTCCAGGGTGCCCGGATAAAGCGCATCGGTGTGTTCGCCCGCAAAGGCAACACGTTGCACCGGACGCTCCCACAGACGCCAGAACTTGCTGATCTGCCCTGGGCCATAGGCCAGGTAAGCGCCACCCATGTTGGCGTCGGTGCTGTAACGGCGTACTTCGTAGCCGGTAAAGGCACCACGAGCCTGTGGATAAAACGCATGCAGACGGATCAGCACTTGATCGACCATCTGCTTGTCGCCGAAGGCCTGCAACAGACGGGCGTTATCACCCGACAGGTTAATCACCACGTTAGCCCCACCCTTGAGTGCAGGCTCGATCCACAGCATGCCAAGGCCGGCGTTACTGAAGATTTCGCCAGACATCCGTGCGCGGCTCTCCCAGACCGGATTCTTGAACTTGAGCAGCAACTGGTCGCGCCAGCCATAGTTGGTGCCTTTGAGCGCCGCTACGTGCTTGTTGTCCAGGCCGGGAATCATCTGGATTTTTGCCAGGGCGCGCAGTGGAACGGCCAGCACGACATAATCGGCCTGGTAGCCAACGCTGCCGACCTTGACCGTGACACCGTTCTTGTCCTGGGTAATGGCGCTGACCGGCGAGCTGGTCTTGATGGTTTTCAGTTGTTTGACGAATGCCTGGGCCAACACCGGGCTGCCACCTGGCAAGCGTGCGGCTCGCAGGTCGCGGTCGCTGACACCGCGATAGACGCGGGTTTGCTGGGCAAAGTAAAGCAGCGACAGACGCGACGGCTCGTCATAACGGGTACGGATCTGCTGGTTGATCAGTTGGCGCGCGGTGGTTGGCAACTGCAGCTTGTCCAGCCAGGAGGACACGTTCAGCTGATCGAGGGCGAACAGGGTGCTGTTGGCTGCCGGGTTCTGCGGGTCGTCGATCGAACGCGCCAGATCGTCGAGGGTTTTCTCATAACGCTTGAGTGCCTCGGCAGTGACCGGCTGTTTGGTAGCCAGGTCGGTCGCGCTATAGTATTCACCATCGATCAGGTAGCCCGGGACGCGAACAAACTCCGGGGCCGGAAGGGTGTTGATCTTGAAGGTATCGAGGTACTGATTGAGGGTTGGTTGGGCCTTGCTGTTGCCAATCCACTCGCTGGTGGCCAGGCCCGAACGCCCACCCATGCCCGACTTGGCTTCAAGCAAGGTTACCTGCCAGCCTTTGGCCTGCAACTCGTAAGCCGCCGTAAGGCCTGCCAGACCACCGCCGACGACGATGGCTGTCGGGGTTTTGTCCTTGGCCAGCGCAGCGCCACTGAACAGTCCTATCATTACCAGCGCACAGGCGCGCAGCCAACCAGCAGACATTTTGGCGAACTCCGGATCGAAACAGATAATTGGGGGGATCCCCCAGGAAAGAGTAGTCGAAGGATACGCCACGCCAAGCGACCTCGCCAGCAACGCCCACATGCCGATTGCATGCCACGGGTTGTTCTCGGGCGGCGCATTGCATAGGCTTGCCGCGCATGTCCGCGCTGTCGTCGCCAGGAGAAATGAAATGGGCCTCAACCAACAGTGGATGCAACGTGACCTCAAGGTCCTTTGGCACCCCTGCACCCAGATGAAAGACCACGAGCAACTGCCCCTGATCCCGATCAAGCGCGGCGAAGGCGTATGGCTGGAAGACTTCGAAGGCAAACGCTATCTCGATGCGGTCAGCTCCTGGTGGGTCAACGTTTTCGGCCATGCCAACCCACGTATCAACCAGCGCATCAAGGATCAGGTCGATCAGCTTGAGCATGTGATTCTGGCAGGCTTCAGCCATCAACCGGTCATCGAACTTTCCGAGCGCCTGGTACAGATCACCCCGGAAGGCCTCACCCGGTGCTTTTACGCTGACAACGGTTCGTCGTGTATCGAAGTCGCGCTGAAAATGAGCTTTCACTACTGGCTCAACAAAGGCCAGCCCGCAAAAAAACGCTTCGTCACCTTGAGCAACAGCTACCACGGTGAAACCATTGCGGCGATGTCGGTCGGCGACGTGCCGCTGTTCACCGAGACCTACAAGGCCCTGCTGCTCGACACCATCAAAGTGCCAAGCCCCGACTGCTACCTGCGCCCTGAAGGCGTGAGCTGGGAAGAGCACTCGCGCACCCTGTTCCAGGTCATGGAGCAAACCCTTGCCGAACATCATGAGACGCTCGCCGCCGTAATCGTCGAGCCGCTGATTCAGGGTGCCGGTGGCATGCGCATGTACCATCCGGTTTACCTCAAGCTGCTGCGCGAAGCCTGTGACCGCTATGGCGTGCATCTGATCCACGACGAAATTGCCGTCGGCTTCGGCCGCACCGGAACGATGTTTGCTTGTGAGCAGGCCGGTATCCGTCCCGACTTCCTGTGTCTGTCCAAGGCGTTGACCGGCGGCTATCTGCCGCTGGCCGCGTGCATGACCACCGATGATGTCTACAACGCTTTCTACGACGACTACTCGACCTTGCGCGCCTTTCTCCACTCGCACAGCTATACCGGCAACCCGCTGGCCTGTGCAGCGGCGCTGGCGACCCTGGACATCTTCGAGCAAGACAACGTCATCGAGAACAACAAAGCACTGGCCCAACGCATGGCCAGTGCCACCGCACACCTGGTCGATCACCCGAATGTGGCGGAAGTGCGCCAGACTGGCATGGCCCTGGCGGTGGAAATGGTTCAGGACAAGGCCAGCAAGACGCCTTATCCGTGGCAGGAGCGTCGCGGCCTGAAAGTATTCGAGCACGCCCTGACCCGCGGCGCGCTGCTGCGTCCGCTGGGGAGCGTGGTGTACTTCCTGCCGCCTTACGTGATTACCCCGGAGCAAATCGACTTTCTGGCGCAAGTGGCCAGCGAAGGAATCGACATTGCCACGCGCGACAGCGTCAGCGTGGCAGTGCCGGGCAATTTCCACCCGGACTTCCGCGATCCGGGCTAGCAGCGACCCTCTGCAGGAGCGGGCTTGCCCGGTGATCAGGCGCTACCCACACTGCTGGGCAGCCCGCTCCCACAGCTAACATCTATCCAGAGTTTTCACATGAGACTGTCCCGCTTCTTCATTGATGCCCCCCTGAGCCTTGGCGAACACGACTTGCCCGAAGCCCAGGCCCACTACATCGGCCGGGTGCTGCGCATGGCCGCTGGCGACGCCGTGCAACTGTTCGACGGCAGCGGCCAGGAGTTCCTTGGCCAGTTGCTCGAAGTCGGCAAGAAAACCGTTCGGGTGCAGTTGAGCGAAGCCTTTGCCGGGCAAGCGGAATCAAGCCTCAAGGTCCATCTTGGTCAGGGCTTGTCCCGCGGCGAGCGGATGGACTGGGCGATCCAGAAAGCCACCGAACTGGGCGCCAATGTCATCACCCCGATTGTCAGTGAACGCTGCGAAGTTCGCCTCAAGGACGAGCGCGCCGACAAGCGCCTGGCCCATTGGCGCCAGGTAGCGATAAGCGCCTGCGAACAGTGCGGACGCTCCAGCGTGCCGCAGATCAATGCACCGGTGCTGTTGGCCGACTGGCTCAAGGCGTGTGATGAGCAGCTCAAGCTGGTTCTGCATCCGGTAGCCGAACCCATGCTCAGCCATCAGCCACCGCAAAGCCTGGCGTTTCTGATCGGCCCGGAAGGTGGTTTGAGCGATGCCGAAGTGGAGCAGGCCAAGGCCGCAGGCTTTCATGCCGCGCGCCTGGGACCACGGGTGCTGCGCACCGAAACTGCACCCGTGGTAGCGTTGGCCGTGGCTCAGCAGCTCTGGGGCGATTTCTAAAGGACGTAGAAAAACACGGCAATGAAGTGCAGCAGGCTGCCGGCGATGACGAACAGGTGCCAGATGCCATGCCAGTGGCGAAAGCGACTGTCATAGGCAAAGAAGATGATGCCGATGGTGTAGAACGCACCACCGGCAGCCAGCCAGGCAAATCCGGCAGCGCCCAGACTGGCCAGCAGCGGCTTGACTGCAACCAGTACGATCCAGCCCATCACCGCATAAATGATGATCGACAACACTCGCGCTTCGGAGCGCGGCTTGATCTCCTGCAACATCCCTATCACTGCCAACCCCCAGACCACACCGAACAAACTCCAACCCCACGGCCCGCGCAGGCTGACCAGGCAGAAAGGTGTGTAGCTACCGGCAATCAACAGATAGATCGACAGATGATCGAGCTTGCGCATCACCACTTTGGCCTTGCCGCGCACGCTGTGATAGAGCGTGGAGATGCTGTATAGCAACAACAGGGTAAAGCCGTAGATCGACAGGCTGACGATCTTCCACGGATCGCCCTGCAAACTGGCCACCACCAACAACCAGATTGCGCCGATACAGGCCAGTACTGCGCCGACTAGATGCGTCCAGGCATTGAAACGTTCACCGTGATACATGCGACTGGGTCCTCCAAGTAACGGACAGGCTTCCCATCCTACACAGGCAAATGTTTCAAACCAGCCCCGCGTCCTCCAGTAACTGCTCCAGTGCGGCAAGGTCAGGAACCTTGGCAATCTGCTCGCCCACCTGAACGGCTGCCAGCTCCAGTTCGGCCAGCGGCACATCGACATAATTGAGTTGGCTGTCGAGCTTGCACGAGCGCGGAATGCCCTGCACCAGCATGGCAATGAAGCGCAGTCGACTACCCCCCAACGCGTTGAGAACAACGATTCGCGCACGCTCGCCAATCCGCACCTGGCCACCACAAGCGGCCTCGAAGCTGAGCAACGGCAAACGCTGGTTGCGCCAATCGATCCAGCCAAGCATCCAGTTGGGCTGTTCGGTTGCCGGGGTGCCCTCCTGATAGCCGATCAGCTCGGCTACCGCAACGTTGGGCAGCACCAGGCAACGGTCATCCAGAGCAAGCAGCAGCCCAGTGAGGCTGCTGCGCCGACCATTGCGGACAGATTGTTCAAGCATGGCGGGTACTCCAAAACGCAATACTCTGCAGCAGTACCGACTCCTGGTAGGGTTTGCCCAGGTAATCGTTGACGCCGATGGACATGGCCCGGTCGCGGTGCTTTTGTCCGGTTCGCGAGGTGATCATGATGATCGGCAGGTCCTTGAGTTCCGGATCCTGGCGAATCTGCGTGGCGACTTCGAAACCATCCATGCGCGGCATCTCGATATCCAGCAACAGGACGTCCGGTCGATGCTCCTGCAACAGCGCCATTGCATCGACGCCATCCTTGGCGGTGAGTACGTTCATGCCATGGCGTTCGAGCAGTCGGCCAGTAACCTTGCGCACCGTCACAGAGTCATCGACGACCATCACCAGCAACGATCGCTTTGGCACCTGCCCGATCTGCGGCGCAAGGATGCGCGCAGCACTGCTTGCCTGCTGGGCATGGCGCAGTTGCAAACCGCGAAGTTGCCCGAGCAGATCCAGAATCAACACAACCCGGCCGTCGCCCAGCAAAGTCGCCCCGGATAATCCCTGGACGCTGGCAAACTGCGGCCCCAGGCTCTTGACTACAATCTCGCGACTGGCCGCCAGGCTGTCGACCTGGATCGCAAACTGCTGATCATGGGAGTGCACCAGCAACACGGGCAAGGGCAGGCTCTGCCCCAGCAGGCGTGGTTGCACAGCCCCTTGCAACAACTCTGCGAGGTAGCGCAGTTCGTATCGATGCCCGGCGTATTCATAACGCGGTGGATCAAGCTGGTAGCACGCTTCCAGCTCGGCAGGCGGCACGCGCACGATGCCCTCGATGGTATTGAGCGGCACTGCATACTGTTCCTCGCCGTAGTGCACCATCAAGGCCCGGTTCACCGATACGGTGAATGGCAGGCGAATCAGAAAGCGTGCCCCCTTGCCTGGATTGGATTCGATAACCATCGAACCACCCAACTGCTTGACCTCTTCATGGACCACGTCCATGCCCAGGCCGCGCCCGGAAATCTGGGTAATTTTCTCAGCCGTGGAGAATCCTGGCTGAAGGATGAACTGCATGATTTCATGATCGCTGAGTGCTGCCGCAGGATCGAGCAGGCCGCGTTTGATCGCCTTGCGCCGCACAGCGTCCAGCGAAACACCGGCACCGTCGTCGGTCATTTCGATGACGATGTCGGCACCCTCGTGCAACAAGCTCAGCGAGATCAGGCCTTGCTCCGGCTTGCCTGCAGCACGCCGTATTTCCCGAGACTCCAGGCCATGGTCGACGGCATTGCGCAGCATATGTTCGAGCGGTGCCACCATCCGTTCCAGCACGCTGCGGTCCATCTCGCCTTCGGCATTGCCGACCACCAACTCGACCTGTTTGTCCAACTCACTGGCGACCTGCCTCACTACGCGCTGCAATCGAGGCACCAGCCGCTCGAAAGGCACCATGCGCGTGCTCATCAAACCTTCTTGCAGCTCGCTGTTGACCCGCCCTTGCTGCTGCAACAGGCTCTGCGCATCCTGAGCGCGCACAGTCAGGGTTTCCTTGAGGTCGAGCAAGTCGGACGCCGATTCGAACAAGGCGCGTGACAGCTGCTGCAGCTGTGAATGACGATCCATTTCCAAGGGGTCGAAATCGTCGTAGACCTGACCATCGCCGTCACCGTGTTGACGGCTGAGAATTCGCCCCTGGGTTTCGATGTCCAGCCGGCGCAACTGGTCGCGCATGCGCTCCAGCGTGGTTTCCATCTCGTTCAATGCCACTTGCGCGTCATTGACCTGCTGCTCGATACGCCCGCGAATGATTGAATGCTCGCTGGCCAGGTTACCCAGGTCATCAAGCAGCTCGGAGGCCACTTTAACCATATCCGCCGGGCCGCGTTCGGGCATTGCCACGGGTGTTTCAACGGGAGCGACTTCAAGCTGCGCATGATGCGCAGCGGTGTCTGCCAGCGCTGCACTACTGAAGTTGCGGATGTAGTCGATCAGCGCTGTAGCGGCATGGAGTGGCTGTTGCAGGCGCACTGCATCAAGCATATGCGCAAGGCGGTCATGACAGTTCTGCAGCAGACTGAACAGCGCCGCACTGGGCTGCAGCTGGCCAGCCGCCAGCAATTCATAGAGAAACTCCAGTTCATGGGCCAGGTCACCAATAGGGGCGATTTCAACCATACGCGCACCACCCTTGAGGGTGTGCAAGTCGCGCAACAGGTTCTCCACCTCAACTCCATTGCGAGGCTCGGCTTGCCAGCGCAACAGTGCGGCACCAGAGCTTTCGACAATGTCAGAGCTTTCTTCCAGGAATATCTCCAGAAGCTCCTTGTCTCCTGCGTCCTGAACCGGGTCTGGCACTTTATCGACAGCGACCGCAGGTGGCGCACTGTGTCGATACTCGCGCAGCGCCGCCAGCAACTCGACGGTTGTCGAAGACGATTGACCAGCCTGCAGCTGCTCGAACATGCGGGCCAATTTGGCATGACTACGCTTGAGCAAGGCGAACAGCTCAGGGGACGAGGCAAAGCGTCGATCCACCAGGCCTTCGTACATCAGCTCAAGCTCTTGAGCGAGCACTTCGACCACGCCAATACCCGCCATCTGCGCCCCGCCCTTGAGGGTCTGCAGATCACGCTGCAAAGAAGAAAGCGCCGAAGCATTGTCGGCATCGGCAAACCAACGGTCGAGCGCCTGGTTGGCGCTTTGCAGCACATCGCTGGCCTCTTCGAGAAACAGCTCGACTACCGCCGGGTCCAGCGCCAGCGCTGCTGTAGCCGCACCGAGATCGGCAATCCGGGCCTGTCCATCTTGATGGCTGATCAAACCAGTAGCATCGGGTGCCAACGCTTCATCGAGAAGCTCACGCAACGCCTCAAGGCGCTCCGGACGCGGGGCCACCTCTTGGCCGGCTGCAAGCTGGTCGAGCATATCGATCAGCGCCTCGTGGGCATGCTGCGCCTCCTCGAAAAAGCGTGCACTGACCGCCAGGCTGCTTTCCTCTACTGCGCCATACAGGTCCAGTAACGCTTCGCAAAGCTCATCCACTTGCCAGAGATCAGCCAGGTGAGCGCTCTGCCCCAACGTGGTCAGCTCATCAAGTAGTGCACTCAATTCCTGGCGTTCACCGGGATGTTCCTGCCAGCGCAATAACAGCGATTCGGCATCGAGCAGAATATCCATGCCCTGAGCCAGGAAGCTGGCAATCAGTTGCGGATCGCGCTTGATCAGCCCACCGCTGTTGTGCGCCTGCTGCAAGGCCGACAACCGCGCCTCAACCACTTGATGGATTTCCTCGATCAGCGTCCAGGCGCCGCTAATCGGCGCCAAGGGCGCGCGAGACAACTGCTCAAGGCCGCGACGCAACAAGGGCTCGGCGCTTTCCAGCAGATAAATTTCTTCAAGGTCAAAGGCCAGTTGATGGGCCTTGAATTCGCGTGCGAGCAGGTCGAGCGCAGCGGCCAGTTCGGCGATTGCGGTGACTCCGGCCATGGCCGCGCTGCCCTTGAGGGTATGAAACGCGCGCTGCAGGCTGTCACTGACCGGCTGAGGCAAATGCTGGTCAGCAGCCTGCAAAAAACGCTCGAGGCTGGCCAAGTGGAGCAGTGCCTCAGCGCGGAAAATCTCCAGCAACTGCGGATCGATCGTATCGCGGGTCTCAGGCTCATGAGGCGCGTCGTTCATGGCCAGCGCGTGCAGACGCAATGCCAACTGCTCGACATCCTTAGGCGCCTGCACCTGCTCGTTGGCAAAGGCTGCGAGCAGCCCGGGAATCAAATCCAAGGCTTGCTGCAAACTGGCCAGCGGTGCAGCGCCGATTTCCACACGCCCTTCAAGCACCCGATTAAGAAAGTGCTCTGCCGCCCAGGCCAACTCTGCCAAGCCTTGGGCCGCAACCATACGTCCGCTACCCTTGAGCGTATGCAAGCCGCGGCGCAGTTCTACCAGGGCATCGCGGTCGGTCGTGTCTGCCTGCCAGCGCAGCCATTGTTCATTCAGCTGAGGCAACAGCTCATCAGCTTCTTCAAGGAATACTTCGCGTAACTCGTCATCCACAACTTGCGGCTCAGCAACCGCTGACTGGACCTGAACCTGTTCCGGCTCGGGGTCTGGCTCGGGGGCATAGCCCAGCGCCGCCAGGCTGGCCTGGGCGGCGTCGAGAAAGCGCCAGGGGTTGGCCTGCGGATCCGCAATCAACCATTGCAGATAGCACTCGCAGGCACTCAACGCATCCGCCAGGTGTGCCAGAGCCGCGGCATCAGGCGGCGTGGCACCGAGCATATGGGTGTGCATGTACTCGCCACAATGACCGAACAAAGTGGCAGGTCGCGGCAGCATGAGCATCGCCAGCGCCCCGCGGATCTGCTGCAGCAGCCCCGGTAGCACCAGCAGTCGCTGAGGCTGCCAGCCGGCATCGAGGCAATCGCCGATCTGATCCTTGACCTGCTGCAAGACCGAATACGCTTCTTCGAGGACCAATTGGCGGATTTCGGCCAGATCGGTGCCGGGCAACGGGCTCTGGCTAGCGTGCTGTTCCAGCGGGCCAACCATGCCCGCCAGGGTGGCCTCGACATACAGCAATGCCCCGGCGACATCCATTAACAGCGCATCGTCCGGTGCGCATTGGCCCTGGGCCAGGCTCTGCAGTACCAGCACCTGTTCGATGATGACTCGCCGGGGCTGGTTGAAATTGAGCACAGCCAGGGTATCGGCGATCTGGCGCAGCGGAGCAAGCAAAGGCTGCAGGTCGTCCAGGCGTCGACGATCGCCGCGCACAAACAGGTCGAGACGCTCCTTGGCCCGCATCAAGTCTTCGCACAGCGCTGCCACCACCGAGCGCAAGGCATCGCGGTCGGGCCCCGCTTGCAGACGCTCGCGCAAAGAGCCCAACGACAAGTCGAGATTGGCTAGTTCCTCGGCCGCTGCTGGTGCTGCGCCAAAAAGGCTGCCTTGGCCCAACGGTTCAACGCCGCGTTCGGCGCGCAGTTGATTCAGCACGGGCAACACTACCAACGGCAAGTCACGCCGGGCGCTGCGCAGCCGATCCAGATACAGCGGCAATTGCTCCAAGCCGCGAAACAAGGCGCCGAGGGCCTCTCCGCGCTGGGCGACGCGCTTTTCCCTCAGGGCCATACCCAACTGCTCCAGCTCTTCGGCGAGCAGTGCGGCACCACTGAGCTCCAGCATCACCAGACAGCCACGCACCTGATGCAGGTTGTCGATAAAACCGACCAGGTCCTCTTCATCGCCGGGCTCGGCGCAAAAATGCTCCAGCGCCAGGCGCGCCTGGGCCAGACAGTCAGCAATGGCGCCCTTGACCCAGGCCAGGGCCACCGTATCGTGCCGCTCAGCCATATCTTCTCCCGTTGCCATGGTCACGTGCGCACGCTCAAGTTGGCGGCGTCGGTGGCAAGGTGAAACCGGACACCGAGCGTCGCATTTCACTGGCCATGCGCGCCAAATCGCCGATGCTCTCGGCGGTTGCGTTCGAGCCTGCCGAAGTCTGCGAAGTGATCTGCTGGATCACTGCCATGGTATGTGAGATCTGCCCAGCCGATGAGGTCTGCAGTTGGGCGGCATCGGAGATACTGTGGATAAGTTCGGCGAGTGTTTGTGACACCCCTTCGATTTCCTCCAGGGCTACCCCGGCATCCTGCGCCAGGCGCGCGCCGCGCACCACCTCGGCAGTGGTCTGCTCCATGGAAATCACGGCCTCGTTGGTGTCGGTCTGGATCGTACGGACCAGCGCCTCGATTTGCCGGGTGGCGGAGGACGAGCGCTCAGCCAGGCGCTGGACTTCATCGGCGACCACCGCAAAACCACGCCCGGCCTCACCGGCCAGCGACGCCTGGATCGCCGCATTGAGGGCGAGGATGTTGGTCTGGTCGGCAATATCATCGATCAGACTGACGATGTCGCCGATTTCCTGCGAGGACTCGCCCAGACGCTTGATTCGCTTGGCGGTGTCCTGAATCTGCTCGCGAATGTTGTCCATGCCATGAATGGTGTTGTGCACCACCTCGTTGCCTTTGTTGGCAATGGCAACGGAACGCTCGGCAACCTTGGCCGATTCATAGGCATGGGTAGAAACCCGGTCGATGGATTCGGCCATGTCTCCGACCGCCACCGACGCTTCGCTGATCTGTTCGGCCTGATGTTCGGAAGCCTTGGCCAACTGATGGGCGGTATTTTGGGTTTCCTGCACGGCGCTGGCCACCTCCTCGGCACTGAGGTTGATGGTAGCGACCAGATCACGCAGTTGATCGATGGAGTAATTGATCGAGTCGGCAATGGCGCCGGTAAAATCCTCGGTGACCGACACCATCACGGTCAGGTCGCCATCAGCCAGATCCTCTATTTCGTCAAGCAAACGCATGATCGCTTGCTGGTTGCGCTCGTTCATCTGCGCGGTTTCACGCAATTGCCGATGAGTCTCTCGGACCATCACCAGGCCGATCAGGATGATCGAGGCCAGGGCCAGCAAGCCAAGCACGTAGCCACCGACAGTATCGAGGGTGCGTCCACTGGCGAGATTTTCCAAACCGTTGGTCAGGCGCGACGCTTCATCCAGCAAGGTTTGCGACTGGTTGAAAATATTGCCGGCGGCCTCACGCACCCGGAACAGCTCCGGCGAAGTTTCGAGGATCTCGTCCACGGAACCGGCGACGAACTGAAACAACTCGGCAATTTCCGCCAAACGGGCGCGAGCATCCGGGTCCTGCACGCGTGTGATCTGGATATCCGCATTGCCAGCGAGCATGCCATCGAGCACCTGGCCGAAACGGCTGGCATCACGACCGAAGGCATCGGCCGCCTGCACTGCATTCTCGTCACCGGCGAGAACCGTATTCACCGATCCGAGAATACGTTCGGCAAGCAACGATTGACGCTGCGCCACGGCCACCTGATTGGCCGGTGCGCCGCTGCGCAGCAGAATCTCGACAACTTTCTCGTACTCGACCTGAAGCTGCGGCACGGTCTCGGCCAGGGTGGCGGCGACCTGGTGCAACGACAGCACAGTTTGCTCGCTGGCCAAAATGGTGTCGGTATTTTTACGCAGGCCTTCCCAATCACGCAGCACCGAATCCATTTCATTGCGTACGGCGGGCGGCGCGGGAGGCAAGCCGGTGCTGGCATCACCTTTTTTCAGGTAGCCCCAGCGCTGGTCGAAGTCGTTACGTGCCTCGCTGAGCAGGCGGAACGCCCGTGCCTTGCCGGCCGCAGCCTCGGTAGCGTTCTTGGCGATACGCTGGGACAGTACCCGCAGCTCACCGGCATGACCGATGTACTGCTTGTCGTAATTGGCTTGGGTGTTGAGGTAGGCGAAGTTGGCGAACAGCAAGATGATCGACAGGATCAACACGACGAACAATGCCGCGATCCGGGCGCTGCTGCGCGAGCCTTGGGTTGAAGTAGCCGTAGTGGTCTTGGTCACGAATCTGGCAATCCTTTACAACGCCACGTCGAGAAAGCCCGGCGCCTGGGCCAGGGCCAGCGGGCTGAAAATGGCCCAGCAGCGTTGCCGCTGGAAATGACCCTGGACAAAAGGCGCCGCGCCGCTGAGCAAGGGTGTAGGAGGCGAAAGCTCCAGGCTGTGCAACGGAAAATGCTGCAAGCCAAGCACCTCATCGACCAGTAACCCGGCAAACAGCTCCTCCTGATCGAGCACCAGGACCCGGCGTTGTTTGCGTGGGGCCGACAAACCGAGGCCGAAAAAACCGCACAAGTCCATCACCGGCAGCAAGCGCCCGCGCAGGTTGGCAACTCCGCTGACCCATGGCTTGACTCCAGGAATTCGACTCAGGCGCGGCTCGTGCAAAACCTCGGCGACCTCGCCCATCGGCGCAACGAACCACTGCTCACCAATACGAAAACCGATACCGCTCCAGCTCTGCAAGTGGGTTTCCTGCAGGGGCAGGTCGGCCGCCAGCAGCCTGCAACGCCGGTCGATGTCCAGCAGCAGCTCGAAGGCTGTCAGCGATTCGCCCATCGCCTGGGTCATCAACCTTTGAGGACGCCGTTGAGCACCTTGATCAAGGTCTCTTCATCCACAGGCTTGGTCAGGTAGTCACTGGCGCCCTGGCGTTTACCCCAGACCTTGTCAGTTTCCTGATCCTTGGTGGTGACGATAATGACTGGAATATTAGCGGTCTCCGGGCTCTTGCTGAGCTGGCGAGTTGCCTGGAAGCCGTTCACGCCGGGCATGACGATGTCCATCAGCACTGCATCGGGCTTTTCCTGGGTGGCCAGGGCCACGCCATCGGCGCCGTTTTCAGCCTTGAGCACCTGATGCCCGTGTTTTTCGAGCATTTCAGTCAGTTTGTACATTTCGGTCGGCGAATCGTCGACGATCAGAACTCGAGCCATGCTGTTCCCCATCAAAGGAATGGACGCTGCTGCCGGGGCGCGGCGTCAGGGTGCGTGTTGTTCTTCTGCGGCGAACCCGGGCACATGGGCCCTGATTGCATCCAGCAGCTCTTCCTTGCTGAAAGGTTTGGTCAAAAATAGATCAGAGCCAACCACGCGACCCCTGGCCTTGTCGAACAAGCCGTCGCGTGAAGACAGGAGAATCACTGGCGTATCCTTGAAGGCGCTGTTGTGCTTGATCAAGGCGCAAGTCTGGTAACCATCGAGTCGCGGCATCAGTACATCGACGAAGATGATTTGTGGGTGCTGGTCGACAATTTTGGCCAGCGCGTCGAAGCCGTCGGTGGCCGTGATGACCTCGCACCCTACTTCACTGAGCAGCATCTGAGCGGTGCGGCGAATCGTCTTGGAGTCGTCGATCACCATCACTTTGAGTGCCGCGCGGGGCTGTTCCATAATTGCTCTACCATCGCTGCTCGCTATGAGCGGCAAGCTACAAGATTCAAGGGGTAAGAATAAGCAGGTTCACACGGCATGCTTTTCTTGCAGCTTGTGGCTTGTGACTTGCAGCTGGAGAGGCCCGTGCAGGCCACGTGCCAGGCCTTTTTAGCATACTCTGGGGGTGCATTCCATCGGCCTGCATCACCGCTGGCCGCAGTGCCGCCCAGGATGCGTTTTTCCCTTGACCGCCAGCGCCGCGGGCGCCACCCTGACGCCACTTTTCATTCGAGCCAACGCGGCCCAACGCCGCTGAGAGGATATAGCCCATGAGCGTTCGCCTCGGGATTGTCATGGACCCCATTGCGCGCATCTCCTATAAAAAGGACAGCTCGCTGGCCATGCTGCTCGCCGCCCAGGAGCGCGGCTGGTCGTTGTTCTATATGGAACAGCAGGACCTCTATCAAGGCCAGGGCCAGGCCCGCGCGCGGATGCGCGCGCTGAAGGTGTTCGCCGACCCGCAGCACTGGTTCGAGCTGGAAGACGAGCAAGACTGCGCCTTGAGCGATCTGGATGTAATCCTGATGCGCAAGGATCCGCCGTTCGACATGGAGTTCGTCTACAGCACCTACCTGCTGGAACAAGCCGAAGCCGCTGGGGTACTGGTGGTCAACCGCCCACAGAGCCTGCGCGACTGCAACGAAAAGCTGTTTGCCACGCTTTTCCCGCAGTGCACGCCACCTACCCTGGTCAGCCGTCGCCCGGACATCATCCGCGAGTTCGCCGCCGAACACGGAGATGTCATCCTCAAGCCACTGGACGGTATGGGCGGCACCTCGATCTTCCGCCATCGAGTGGGCGATCCGAATCTCTCGGTGATTCTTGAAACCCTGACAGCCCTTGGCGCCCAGCAGATCATGGCGCAGGCCTACCTGCCAGCGATCAAGGATGGCGACAAGCGCATCCTGATGATCGATGGCGAACCTGTGCCTTACTGCCTGGCGCGCATCCCGGCCAGCGGTGAAACCCGTGGCAACCTGGCCGCTGGCGGCCGTGGCGAAGCCCGGCCACTGACCGATCGCGATCGCTGGATTGCTGAACAGGTCGGCCCTACCCTGCGTGAAAAGGGCCTGCTGTTCGTTGGCCTAGACGTTATCGGTGAGCACCTGACCGAAATCAACGTCACCAGCCCGACCTGCATCCGTGAAATCGACAACGCTTTTGGCACGCGCATCGGCGTGCAGTTGATGGATGCCATTGATCGCAAGCTCAAGGCGCGCTGACAGCCGACGCAGAGCAACCGCGCAGAGTGGGTTATCATGCCGGTCGTTTTTTTGACCTGCGCACCCACCCTGCCGGTTTCGCCCCGGCCTAGTGGTTGCTGGATACCTGATGACGCTGCCTGCTGACATCCCTGCCGACTTCAATCCGCCCCGCATTCGTGCGGCGGATCGGCTCGGCTTTACCCTGTTTCTGGCCGCCCTGGTGCACCTGGCGCTGATTCTTGGCCTGGGCTTTTCCTTCGCCAAGCCTGAAGAAATCCGCCGCACCATGGAAATCACCCTGGCCACATTCAAAAGCGAGAAGGCGCCGGCCAAGGCCGACTATCTCGCCCAGGACAACCAACAGGGCAGCGGCACGCTGGACAAGAAAGCTGTACCGAAAACCACCGAAGTAGCGCCGTTCCAGGACAGCAAGATCAACAAGGTCACGCCGCCGCCCGCCGCCAAGCCTGAAGTGCAGCCGCAACCTACGCCACCCAAGGCCGTGGTCGCTACCAAGGCGCCCAAGCCGCAAAAAGTGGAAACCCGACCTAAAGAAGCCAAGCCGCAGCCAAAACCCAAGGCCGCGACCCCGGACTTCGACAGCTCGCAGCTGTCCAGCCAGATCGCCAGCCTCGAAGCCGAGCTTTCCAACGAACAGCAACTGTATGCCAAGCGCCCACGCATCCACCGCCTCAACGCTGCATCGACCATGCGTGACAAAGGTGCCTGGTACAAAGACGAATGGCGCAAGAAGGTCGAGCGCATCGGCAACCTCAACTACCCCGATGAAGCCCGTCGCCAACAGATCTACGGCAATCTGCGACTAATGGTCTCAATCAACCGTGACGGCTCGCTCTACGAGGTACTGGTGCTGGAGTCTTCCGGGCAACCCTTGCTCGACCAGGCAGCCCAGCGCATCGTCCGCCTGGCGGCACCCTTCGCCCCGTTCACCGGTGATCTGGCCGACATCGACCGCCTGGAAATCATCCGCACCTGGCGCTTTGCCCGCGGCGACCGCCTGTCCAGTAACTGAGCCGGCGGGTACCCACACAAACAGGCTTGTCAGTCCGCCCCCTCAACGCCACACTATCAACCATGAAAAACCTCAGCCCGAGTTACCTCAAGCATCAGTTCCTGATCGCCATGCCACATATGGCTGATCCGCATTTCGCGCATACTTTGACCTACATCGTCGAGCACAACGCCAATGGTGCGATGGGGCTGGTGGTCAATCGGCCTCAGGAGCTGAATCTGGCCGATATTCTTGAGCAGTTGCGCCCGGACACCGAGCCGCCGGCCAGCTGTACCCAGGTCCCCATCTACATGGGCGGTCCGGTGCAGACCGACCGCGGTTTTGTCCTGCACACCACAGACAAGAGCTTCCAGGCCACGGTCGAACTGGACGGTCTGTCGCTGAGCACCTCGCAAGATGTGCTTTTCGCCATCGCTGATGGCCTGGGACCCAAACAAAGCTTGATCACCCTCGGCTACGCAGGCTGGGAAGCTGGTCAGCTGGAAGCAGAACTGGCCGACAACGCCTGGCTGAACTGCCCGTTCGATCCCGAGATCATTTTCGGCATGGCCTGTGAGCAGCGTCTTGCGGCGGCAGCGGCAAGCCTGGGCATCAACCTGAGCCTGCTCACCAGCCAGGCGGGGCACGCCTGATGGGAGAGTTGCGACTACTGCTGGGCTTTGACTACGGCACCAAGCAGATCGGCGTTGCGGTGGGCCAGGTGATTACCGGCCAGGCCCGCGAGCTGTGTACCCTAAAAGCCCAAAACGGTGCACCGGACTGGGCCCAGGTCGAAAAACTGATAAAGGAATGGCAACCCGATGCCATCGTCGTTGGCCTGCCGTTGAACATGGACGGCACCCCCAGCGAAATGAGTGCCCGCGCCGAAAAGTTCGCCCGGCGCCTGAACGGCCGCTTCAACCTGCCTGTGCATACCCACGACGAACGCCTGACCACCTTCGAAGCCAAGGGCGAACGGATGGCCCGCGGCGGCCAGCGTGGCAGTTACCGCGACAACCCGGTGGACGCCATTGCCGCCGCCCTGCTTCTGCAGGGCTGGCTGGAGGCCAATACCGGGCAGTCCTGATCATCGGATTCAAGCCGGGTCAGCGTTGCGCCCCCGGCCTCTTGAGGAGCAAGCATGAGCCTACCCAATCCCGCCGAACTGATCCGGCAGATGGCTGTCGACCTTCGTGCCCATCTGGCCCGTCGCAACATTACCGAGCCACGCTTTATCGGCATCCGCACCGGGGGCATCTGGGTTGCCCAGGCCCTGCTCGAAGAACTGGGCAGCGACGCCGCTCTCGGCACTCTAGATGTATCTTTCTATCGCGATGACTTCAGCCAGAACGGCTTGCACCCACAAGTGCGCCCTTCGGACCTACCCTTCGAGATCGAAGGCCAGCACCTGATCCTGGTGGACGACGTGCTGATGAGCGGTCGCACTATCCGCGCCGCCCTCAATGAATTGTTCGATTATGGCCGTCCGGCCAGCGTCACTCTGGTCTGCCTGCTTGACCTGGATGCCGGCGAATTGCCGATCCGCCCGAATGTGGTCGGTGCAACCCTGTCGTTGGCTGCCCACGAACGGGTAAAATTGACCGGACCCGCGCCGCTCGCTCTCGAGCGCCAGGACCTCGCTTCCGCTTCCGCCCTTTAAGAGTCCCTCGCGATGACGCCAATCGACGCCAAGCGCCCGCTGCAGCTCAATGATCAGGGCCAGCTGCGCCACTTTCTCTCGCTCGACGGTTTGCCCCGCGAACTGCTGACCGAAATCCTCGACACCGCCGACTCGTTCCTCGAAGTTGGCGCCAGGGCCGTTAAAAAGGTTCCGTTGCTTCGCGGCAAGACCGTCTGCAACGTGTTCTTCGAGAACTCCACCCGAACCCGTACCACCTTCGAACTGGCTGCCCAGCGGCTGTCGGCAGACGTCATCACCCTGAATGTGTCGACCTCTTCGACCAGCAAAGGTGAAACCCTGTTCGATACCCTGCGCAATCTTGAAGCCATGGCAGCCGACATGTTCGTGGTACGCCACGGCGACTCCGGCGCTGCGCACTTCATTGCCGAACATGTTTGCCCGGAAGTGGCGATCATCAACGGTGGTGACGGTCGTCACGCCCACCCGACCCAGGGCATGCTCGACATGCTCACCATTCGTCGCCATAAAGGCGGCTTCGAGAACCTTTCAGTAGCGATTGTCGGCGACATCCTGCATTCGCGCGTTGCCCGCTCGAACATGCTCGCACTGAAAACCCTGGGTTGCCCGGACATTCGCGTGATCGGCCCGAAAACCCTGCTGCCAATCGGTATCGAGCAGTATGGCGTAAAGGTCTACACCGACCTCGAACAGGGCCTGAAGGACGTCGACGTGGTAATCATGTTGCGCCTGCAGCGTGAACGCATGGCCGGTGGCCTATTGCCTAGCGAAGGCGAGTTCTACCGCCTGTTCGGCCTGACCACAGCACGCCTGGCCGGGGCCAAGCCTGACGCCATCGTCATGCACCCTGGGCCGATCAACCGAGGCGTGGAGATCGAATCAGCGGTTGCCGACGGTGCCCATTCGGTCATCCTCAATCAGGTCACCTACGGGATCGCAGTACGCATGGCGGTATTGTCCATGGCCATGAGCGGGCAGACTGCCCAACGTCAATTCGAGCAGGAGAACGCCCAGTGACTCTCAGCATTCTCGGCGCCCGCGTCATCGACCCCCTGAGCGGCCTGGACCAGACCACCGACCTGCACATTGATGCCGGCAAAATCATCGCCATTGGCGCCGCACCCGCTGGCTTTACCCCGGCGCGCAGTGTCGACGCCCAGGGTTTGATCGCCGCCCCCGGCCTGGTAGACCTCAACGTTGCCCTGCGTGAGCCGGGTTACAGCCGCAAAGGCAGCATCGCCAGCGAGACCCGTGCCGCCGCTGCCGGCGGTGTCACCAGCCTGTGCTGTCCACCGCAGACCAAACCTGTACTCGATACCTCGGCAGTCACCGAACTGATCCTCGACCGCGCCCGCGAAGCCGGACACAGCAAGGTTTACCCTATCGGCGCCCTGAGCAAGGGGCTGGAGGGCGAACAGTTGGCGGAGCTGGTCGCGTTGCGTGATGCCGGCTGTGTTGCCTTCGGCAACGGCCTCAATGCCTTTGCCAACAACCGTACCCTGGCCCGGGCCCTGGAGTACGCCGCAACCTTTGACCTGACGGTGATCTTTCACTCCCAGGATCGTGACCTGGCCCAAGGTGGCCTGGCACACGAAGGCGCAATGGCCAGTTTCCTCGGTTTGCCGGGCATTCCGGAGACCGCCGAAACCGTAGCCCTGGCGCGCAACCTGCTGCTGGTCGAGCAAACCGGCGTGCGTGCGCACTTCAGCCAATTGACCAGTGCTCGCGGTGCACGCCTGATCGCCCAGGCTCAGGAGTTGGGACTGCCGGTGACCGCTGACGTGGCCCTGTACCAGCTGATCCTCACCGATGAAGCGCTGCGCGATTTCTCCAGCCTGTACCACGTGCAGCCACCACTGCGCACACAGGCCGACCGCGATGGCCTGCGTGAAGCGGTGAAGTCCGGCGTAATCCAGGCGATTTCCAGCCATCACCAACCCCACGAACGCGATGCCAAGCTCGCGCCATTCGGCGCCACCGAGCCGGGTATCAGCAGCGTCGAGTTGTTGCTGCCACTGGCGATGACCCTGGTGGAAGACGGTTTGCTCGATCTGCCAACTTTGTTGCAGCGTTTGTCAGCTGGACCAGCGGCGGCCCTGCGCCTACCTGCCGGCAAGCTGCAGGTAGGCAGCGCTGCGGATCTGGTGTTGTTCGATGCCAACGCTTCGACGCTTGCAGGCGAACAGTGGCGCTCCAAGGGCGATAACTGCCCGTTCATCGGCCACTGCCTGCCGGGTGCGGTGCGTTATACCTTGGTCGATGGGCATATCAGCCACGAAGCCTGATCATCGCGAGGCAAGCCCGTCCCCACAGGTTCTGTACCGCTGCTGTGGGAGCGGCCTTGCCCCGCGACAAGCGTTACCACTCATCCTTCAAGGTTGAAATCCTTCCCTGCACCCCCATATGAGTCTGCATCGGCATTTTCGCCCCGCTGCGTGGAGACTCTCCCTTGACCACCATCGTTTCAGTTCGCCGCCACGGCAAAGTCGTCATGGGCGGCGACGGCCAGGTTTCTCTCGGCAACACCGTGATGAAAGGCAACGCCAAAAAGGTCCGTCGTCTTTACCACGGTCAGGTCATCGCCGGTTTCGCCGGTGCCACAGCCGACGCATTCACCCTCTTCGAACGCTTTGAAGGCCAGCTGGAAAAGCACCAGGGCCATTTGATCCGTGCCGCCGTCGAGCTGGCCAAGGAATGGCGTACCGACCGTTCCCTGAGCCGCCTGGAAGCCATGCTGGCCGTAGCCAACAAGGATGCCTCACTGATCATCACCGGTAACGGTGACGTGGTCGAACCCGAGGACGGCCTGATCGCCATGGGTTCCGGCGGCGGCTACGCCCAGGCCGCAGCCAAGGCATTGCTGCAGAAAACCGATTTATCGGCCCGTGAAATCACCGAAGCCGCTTTGAACATTGCCGGTGACATCTGTGTGTTCACCAACCACAACCTGACTATCGAGGAGCAGGACCTGGCCGAGTAAATCAGCTGTTCTGGCGCCCGGCCCCGGTGGCCGGGCTTTTCCACGCTGATTTATCGAGCCCCAGGACCATCAATACTATGTCCATGACCCCCCGCGAGATCGTCCACGAACTCAACCGCCACATCATTGGCCAGGACGACGCCAAGCGCGCTGTCGCCATTGCCCTGCGTAACCGCTGGCGGCGCATGCAGCTCCCCGCCGAGCTGCGTGTGGAAGTCACACCGAAGAACATCCTGATGATCGGCCCGACTGGCGTCGGCAAGACCGAAATCGCCCGACGCCTGGCCAAGCTGGCCAATGCACCGTTCATCAAAGTCGAAGCGACCAAATTCACCGAAGTCGGCTACGTCGGCCGTGACGTCGAATCGATCATTCGTGATCTGGCCGACGCCGCGATCAAGATGCTGCGCGAGCAGGAAATCATCCGCGTTGGTCACCGTGCCGAGGACGCTGCCGAAGAGCGCATCCTCGACGCCCTGCTACCTCCGGCGCGCACCGGCTTCAACGAAGACCAGGTCACCAGTCAGGACTCCAACACCCGCCAACTGTTCCGCAAGCGCCTGCGCGAAGGTCAGTTGGATGACAAGGAAATCGAGATCGAAGTGGCCGAAGCCATGGGCGTCGATATTTCCGCGCCGCCGGGCATGGAAGAGATGACCAACCAACTGCAAAACCTGTTTGCCAACATGGGCAAGGGTAAGCGCAAGAGCCGCAAGCTCAAGGTCAAGGAAGCACTCAAGCTGGTACGCGATGAAGAAGCCGGCCGCCTGGTCAATGAAGACGAGCTCAAGGCCAAGGCACTGGAAGCGGTCGAGCAGCACGGCATCGTGTTCATCGACGAAATCGACAAAGTGGCCAAGCGCGGTAACGTCGGCGGCGCCGACGTCTCCCGCGAAGGTGTACAGCGCGACTTGCTGCCGCTGATCGAAGGCTGCACGGTGAATACCAAGCTGGGCATGGTCAAGACCGACCATATCCTGTTCATCGCCTCCGGTGCGTTCCACCTCAGCAAGCCAAGCGATCTGGTGCCTGAGCTGCAAGGCCGCCTGCCAATCCGCGTCGAACTCAAGGCCCTGAGCCCGGAAGACTTCGAGCGTATCCTCAGCGAACCGCATGCCTCGCTGACCGAGCAATATCGCGAATTGCTGAAAACCGAAGGCCTGAACATCGAGTTCGCGCCCGAGGGCATCAAGCGCCTGGCTGAAATCGCCTGGCAGGTTAACGAGAAGACCGAGAACATCGGTGCCCGCCGCCTGCATACCTTGCTTGAGCGCCTGCTCGAAGAGGTGTCCTTCAGCGCCGGGGATCTGGCCAGCGCCCACAGCGAAGCACCGATCCGCATCGACGCCGAATACGTCAACAGCCACCTCGGTGAACTGGCACAGAACGAAGACCTGTCGCGCTACATCCTGTAACGCAGCGGCAAGCTACAAGTTGCGAGCTGCAAGCTGGACATCGGTGTCTTGCAGCTTGTAGCTTGCAGCGCATAGCCCAAGAGTCTTCAACCATGTCCAGAATGCCAACCGCCATCAACCTGCACAAAGCCTCGAAAACCCTAACGCTGACGTACGGGCCAAATGAGGTGTATCACCTGCCCGCCGAATTCTTGCGCGTGCACTCTCCTTCCGCCGAGGTCCAGGGCCACGGCAATCCTATCCTCCAGTACGGCAAGATCAACGTCGGCCTCAGCAGTCTCGAACCTGCCGGCCAGTACGCGTTGAAACTGACCTTCGACGACGGCCACGACAGTGGTCTGTTTACCTGGGAATACCTGGAACAGTTGTGTCTGCGTCAGCAGGAACTGTGGGAGGACTATCTCGGTGAGCTGGAAAAAGCCGGGAAATCTCGCGACCCTTCCGAGTCCGTCGTAAAGCTGATGCTCTAACTCGTGCATTACAGGGTTTAGAGCGCATTTTCTAATTCTATTTGCTTGAATGCCTGCTCAACGGTCAAGGAATGGCCGTCTTGCGCATCACTCGAAAGTCGGGTAACCAATGGATCTGGCAAGTTCCCTGCATCGCTATGCAGCAGGGTCTGGCCGGTATGTAGAGGTCGCGAGCGAAAGCAGGCAGTCTTCTCAAGCAGAAATAACCCGCATGGCTCATCGTCGTTTGCATCCGGCCGCAGGACCGCAGTTCGTTATCACTGGTCACCCGAGCAGCAGTACCGGACACACGTCTGTGTAACGCCCACAGCAGGCCGGTACTCGTCTCAGGACAACGGAGCGTCGTAGATGAGTAACAAAAACAACGATGACCTGCAGCGCCAAGCCTCGGAAAACACACTGGGCCTGAACCCTGTGATTGGCTTGCGTCGAAAGGATTTGCTGACATCTGCTCGAATGGTGCTGGGCCAGGCCATTCGCCAGCCGCTGCATAGCGCCAAGCATGTGGCGCATTTCGGCTTGGAACTGAAAAATGTGATTTTCGGCAAATCGGCACTGCGACCGGAAAGCGACGACCGTCGCTTCAATGATCCAGCCTGGAGCCAAAATCCCCTGTATCGCCGCTACCTGCAAACCTACCTTGCCTGGCGTAAGGAACTGCACGACTGGATCGACACCAGCAACCTGTCGGAGCAGGACATCAGTCGCGGTCATTTCGTCATCAACCTGATGACCGAGGCCATGGCACCCAGCAACACCGCCGCCAACCCTGCGGCAGTCAAACGTTTCTTCGAAACCGGCGGTAAAAGTCTGCTCGACGGTCTGTCGAACCTGGCCAAGGACATGGTTCACAACGGGGGCATGCCTAGCCAGGTGAACATGGAAGCCTTCGAGGTCGGCAAGAGCCTGGGCAACAGCGAAGGCTCGGTGGTGTTTCGCAACGACGTACTGGAACTGATCCAGTACCAGCCAATCACCGAACAGGTGCACGCCCGCCCACTGCTGGTGGTGCCACCGCAAATCAACAAGTTCTATGTCTTCGACCTTAGCCCGGAGAAGAGCCTGGCGCGCTTCTGCCTGCGCTCCAGCATGCAGACGTTCATTGTCAGTTGGCGCAACCCGACCAAGGCCCAGCGTGAATGGGGGCTGTCGACCTACATCGACGCTCTCAAGGAGGCCGTCGACGCTGTCCTGGCGATTACTGGCAGCAAGGATGTGAACATGCTCGGGGCATGCTCGGGCGGTATCACCTGCACGGCACTGCTGGGCCACTATGCGGCCTTGGGCGAAAAAAAGGTCAATGCGCTTACTCTGCTGGTGAGCGTGCTCGACACCACCCTCGATACCCAGGTTGCCCTGTTCGTCGACGAGCAGACCCTCGAATCCGCCAAGCGCCAGTCCTATCAGGCAGGCGTACTCGAAGGCAGCGACATGGCCAAAGTGTTCGCCTGGATGCGGCCTAACGATCTGATCTGGAACTATTGGGTGAACAACTACCTGCTGGGCAATGAGCCGCCGGTGTTCGACATTCTGTTCTGGAACAATGACACCACCCGTTTGCCGGCTGCCTTCCACGGCGACCTGATCGAAATGTTCAAAAGTAATCCACTGACCCGTGCCGATGCACTGGAAGTGTGCGGAACACCGATCAACCTGAAAAACGTCACCACCGATATCTATTGTCTGGCCGGCACCACTGACCACATTACCCCGTGGCAGTCGTGCTACCGCTCGGCCCAGCTGTTTGGTGGCAATGTCGAGTTTGTGCTGTCCAACAGTGGACACATCCAGAGCATCCTCAACCCACCGGGCAATCCCAAGGCACGCTTCATGACCAGTAGCGAGATGCCGCAGGACGCCAACCACTGGCAGGAAAACGCAACCAAGCACACCGACTCCTGGTGGTTGCACTGGCAGAGTTGGCTAACCACTCGCGCCGGCGATCTGAAGAAGGCACCCACGCGCTTGGGCAACAAAACCTATGCCGCCGCCGAGGCGGCACCGGGCACCTACGTACACGAGCGTTGATTGCAACAATCGCCGTGGTTCACTGATGAGCCACGGTGTTTTATCCAACACGGGGCTCCGCGCATGCCGCAACCGTACATTTTCAGGACCGTCGACATTGATGGCCAGTCCATCCGCACCGCGGTTCGACCCGGCAAGCCGCACCTGACGCCGCTGCTGATCTTCAATGGCATTGGCGCCAACCTGGAGTTGGTCTTCCCCTTTATCCAGGCACTGGATCCGGACCTGGAGGTGATTGCCTTCGACGTGCCCGGTGTGGGTGGTTCATCCACACCCAAGCGTCCTTACCGCTTTCCCTCGCTGGCCAAGCTGACCGCGCGCATGCTCGATTACCTGGACTATGGCCAGGTCAATGCCATCGGCGTTTCCTGGGGTGGCGCGCTGGCCCAGCAATTCGCCCACGATTATCCCGAACGTTGCAAAAAACTCGTCCTGGCGGCCACCGCTGCTGGTGCATTCATGGTTCCGGGCAAGCCTAAGGTGCTCATGCTGATGGCTAGCCCTCGGCGCTATGTGCAACCGTCCCACGTCATTCGTATTGCTCCGCAGATCTATGGCGGCGCTTTTCGCCGCGACCCCAGCCTTGCCGCCGCCCATGCCGCAAAAGTACGTTCTTCGGGCAAGCTCGGCTACTACTGGCAACTGTTCGCCGGGCTCGGCTGGACCAGCATTCACTGGCTGCACAAAATCCGACAACCGACCCTGGTACTTGCCGGCGACGATGACCCATTGATTCCACTGATCAATATGCGCCTGCTGGCCTGGCGTATTCCCAATGCCCAGCTACACATAATCGACGACGGTCATTTGTTTCTGATCACCCGGGCAGAAGCGGTTGCCCCGATCATCATGAAATTTCTCCAGCAAGAGCGCCAACGCGCCGTCATGCACCCTCGCCCTGCACCCGGTTGATTCCTGGCCCTGGCTCGCGCCTGCGCCCGGATGTCCACCAGGAGATTGGTGTCACTCTTGCATTGAACTGTTTTGTTGATGGCCTGACGACGGAGTGTTGCCTGATGAAAGACAAGCCCGCGAAGGGGTCAGTACCGGTCCCCGCCTCGTACATGAACGTGCAGAACGCGATCACCGGCATGCGCGGTCGCGACCTGTTCTCGACCCTACGCCATGTCAGCCGCCACAGCCTGCGCCACCCGCTGTATACCGCCAGGCACATGCTCGCCCTGGGCAATCAGTTGGGGCGGGTTCTGCTCGGCGACACCCTGCACCAGCCCAACCCACGCGACAACCGCTTCAAGGACCCGGCCTGGAATCACAATCCTTTTTATAGCCGTGGCTTGCAGGCTTACCTCGCCTGGCAGAAGCAGACCCGGCAATGGATCGACGAAAGCCAACTGGACGCCGATGATCGCGCCCGTGCGCACTTCCTTTTTGCGCAGCTCAACGATGCGTTGTCACCAAGCAACTCGTTGCTCAACCCTGCAGCAGTCAAAGAGCTGTTCAACTCGGGTGGCCTGAGCCTGTTGAGAGGACTGAACCATCTGGTTGACGACTTGCGCCACAACGACGGGCTGCCGCGCCAGGTCAACACCGAGGCATTCGAGGTGGGTCAAAACCTGGCTACCACCCCGGGAGCGGTGGTTTTTCGCAACGAGCTGCTGGAGTTGATCCAGTACAAGCCCATGAGTGAAAAACAGTACGCTCGACCGTTGCTGATCGTGCCGCCGCAAATCAACAAGTTCTACATCTTCGATTTGAGCCCGACCAACAGCTTTGTCCAGTACGCACTCAAAAACGGCCTGCAAACTTTCATTGTCAGTTGGCGCAACCCCGATGCCCGTCATCGTGAATGGGGCCTGTCGAGTTACGTCGAAGCCTTGGAAGAGGCCATGAATGTCTGCCGCAGCATCACCGGCAGCCGCGACGTGAATTTGCTCGGTGCCTGTGCTGGAGGTCTGACCATCGCCGCCCTGCAAGGTCACCTGCAGGCCAAGCGTCAAATGCGCAGGGTCAGCAGCGCCACTTATCTGGTCAGCCTGCTCGACAGCGAGATCGACAGCCCCGCTGGCCTGTTCGCCGACGAGCAGACCCTGGAAGCGGCCAAACGCCGCTCCTATCAGCAGGGTGTACTCGATGGCCGGGAAATTTCCAGGGTCTTCGCCTGGATGCGTCCCAACGACTTGATCTGGAATTACTTCGTCAACAACTACCTGCTGGGCAAGGCGCCTCCAGCCTTCGACATTCTCTACTGGAACAATGACAACACCCGTTTGCCCGCTGCCTTGCATGGTGACCTGCTGGACTTCTTCAAGCACAACCCGCTGGTTCACCCCGCAGGTCTCGAGGTTTGCGGCACCCCCATCAACCTGCAGAAGGTCAACGTCGACAGCTTCAGTGTGGCCGGAAGCAACGACCACATAACACCGTGGGATGCGGTGTACCGCTCGACCTTACTGCTGGGCGGCGACAAGCGCTTCATTCTTGCCAACAGCGGCCATGTGCAGAGCATCCTCAACCCGCCCGGCAACCCCAAGGCGCACTATATCGACAACCCGCATCTGAGCAGCGACCCACGGGCCTGGTACTACGATGCCAAGCAAGTGGACGGCAGCTGGTGGCCGCAGTGGCTGGAGTGGATCCAGGCGCGATCGGGTGCCCAGCGCGAAACGCTGATGACGCTGGGCGACCAGAACTACCCTCCCATGGACCCCGCACCCGGCACTTACGTGCAGGCGCGCTGAGCAAGTAGAACGGATGAAAACCCGCGACCGAATTCTCGAGTGTGCCCTGCTGTTGTTTAATCAGCAGGGCGAACCGAATGTCTCAACCCTGGAAATCGCCAATGAAATGGGGATCAGCCCAGGCAACCTGTATTACCACTTCCACGGCAAGGAACCCCTGGTGCTGGGTTTGTTCGAGCGATTCGAAGACGAACTGACCCCGCTACTGGACCCACCCCTTGAAGTGCGCCTGGACGCCGAGGACTACTGGCTGTTCCTGCATTTGATCGTCGAGCGCATGGCTCAGTACCGGTTTTTGTTCCAGGACTTGTCGAACCTGACAGGACGCCTGCCAAAGCTTGCGCGGGGTATGCGCAACCTGCTCAATGCCCTCAAACGTACCCTGGCAGCGCTGCTAGCCAGCCTCAAGGCTCAGGGTCAGGTCATCAGTGATACACGGGCGCTGGGTCAGTTGGTGGAGCAGATAACCATGACCCTGCTGTTTTCCCTGGACTACCAGCGGGTGCTGGCGCGCGAGGGTGAGGTCGGTGTGGTGGTCTATCAGGTGATGATGCTGGTGGCGCCGCACCTGGACACCGGCTCCAGGCATGCAGCCGAGCAAATCGCCCTGAGGTATCTGGACGGCTGAAAGCATCGCGGGGAAAATCGCATCGTCACACCAGCGGTGCGGCGACTCGACTTGCCCCGCGAGCAGGCCTATCAAGACTGACTGGTAGGACTTACCGCTGCCGAAGGTGCCGGCGTGGGCGCCGCTGCAGTTGTCACTGGCGCAGCGGTTGATGCGGGAGCCGCGCTGGCTGCAGGTGCTGCCGGCTTGGCTGCTGCTGGTTTGGCCGGCGCTTTTTTCACCGCTGGCTTTTTCGCCGCGGCAGGCTTGGCGGCTGCTGGCTTGGCGGCTGCTTTTGCAGCGGGTTTGGCCGCTGCGGTTTTTGTCGCAGGTTTGGCAGCAGGCTTGGCCGCTGCAGTTTTCGCCGCAGGTTTAGCTGCCGCTTTCGGTGCTGCCTTGGCCAGTGGCTTGGCGGCGGCCTTGGTCGCGGCGGGTTTGCTCGAAGCCGGCTTGACCGAAGCACCGGTCAGTTTTTCGATTTGCTTGGTCAAGGTATCCACTTGCTGATGCAGCGCCTTGACCTCATTGCGGCTCGGCACGCCCAGGCGCGAGATTGCGCTGTTCAGACGCTTGTCGAAAGCCTCTTCGAGCTCGCTCCACTTACCCAGGGCGCGGTCTTTGACATCACCCACACGAGAAGTGGCGGACTTGGCCGAAGCTTTGGCCGCATCGACTGAACCCTTGGCCTGCTTCTCTGCCTTCTCACCATCCTTGACCAGCGACTCGAACAGTTTGTTGCCGTCCTGGTCGATCTTGGAGTAGATACCCAATCCAGCCAGCCAGATCTTGCGGGAGTACTTCTCGATCCCGCCGACCCAGGAGCTGCTTTCTTTATCGCTATTCTTCTTGCCAGCCATCCCGCTCTCCTTATGGTTTACGTGCGACACGTTCAAGCAATGCCGTCAGCTCATCGAGCTTGGCAGAGAGTGCCTCCACGTCATGTTTAGACGGAATGCCGATGCGATTCAAGGCGCTGGCGACCCGTGTGTCGAAAGCCTTTTCGATTTTATCGAGTTGGACTTCGACTTTACCCTTCACGCTAGTGATCTCACCCTTGACCGAATCGATCTGGGTATTGGCTGCATCGAGCTCGTGGTCGATACGCTTTTTGCCACGCTTCTCTACAGTCTCGCCGGCCTTGACCAGTTCTTTCAGGTAGTCGGCGCCTTCCTGGCCGACCCGGGCGTAGGCCCCAAGGCCTGCCAGCCAGATCTTGCGGGCATAGCCGCGCACCTCACCCAATGAGTTCTGGGTGTCTTCTTTTTTCTTCAGGATAACTTTTGCCATGCTCTGCACCTCACGCTCGAAAAGATATGGAGGAACTGCCCATGGAAGTTGGGCTTGAGCACAAGGTAGGGAGAAAAATTAGAATTCACACCCTAATGGGGGAGCGGCAAGGTTTTAGCTGCAAGAGGAGCGGCGGCGGTTGCTATGTGGTTGGCATCTGCGAAATTCACCGCCAACCACTTGCAACTTGCAGTTCCCCCTTGAGCCGCTAGGCGAGGGCTTTGTCGAGAGCCCGCTCGATTTCGCTTTTGATGGTACTGCTCATCATCGACAGCATCATGCCCAGCTTCAGTTCAACCCTGATGGTGTCTTCACCGATCTGCACGCTGCCATTGGCACCGCTGCGCTTGACCTCGACCCGGTCGCCATTCCAGCGGGCAGTGAGGTCGTACTCGCGGGCCAGCTTGTCGACCAGGCCTTGGGCCTTCTCCCGAGCCGCTTCGCGGCCCAGGCTGTGTTTGCGCTCAACGCTGATCTGAGTCATTTATTCAATCCTGGGTTCAGAGGCATACTTCTATTCTTTTATTATGCCTGCGCCCCGACCTGCGACACACCCCGCCAAGACAAATCCGACCGTACGCCCTAGAATGGCCAGTAATTTTTTCCGGTGAAGCGATATGAACGATCAGCGCAAAGGCGACAACGCCGAACCCACCACTCATTTCGGTTACCAGAACGTGCCGGAAAGCCAGAAAGCGGAGAAAGTCGCTGAGGTTTTCCATTCGGTAGCAGCCAAGTACGACTTGATGAACGATGTGCTTTCCGGCGGTATGCACCGCCTGTGGAAGCGTTTCACTATCGAGCTGTCTGGTGTGCGCACCGGTAACCGGGTACTGGATATCGCCGGCGGCACTGGCGATCTGGCAGCCAAGTTCTCGCAACTGGTCGGCCCAACCGGCCAGGTAGTTCTGGCCGACATCAACGAGTCGATGCTCAAGGTCGGTCGCGACCGCCTGCTCGACCGTGGTGTCGCCGGCAACATCGAATTTGTCCAGGCCGACGCTGAAAAGCTGCCGTTCCCCGACAATCATTTCGACTGCGTCACCATCGCCTTCGGCCTGCGCAACGTCACCCACAAGGAAGATGCCATCCGCTCGATGCTGCGGGTGCTCAAACCGGGTGGACGCCTGTTGGTACTGGAGTTCTCCAAACCGACCAACAAGCTGATGTCCAAGGTCTACGATGCCTACTCGTTCGCCTTCATGCCACTGGCCGGCAAACTGATCACCAACGACTCGGAAAGCTACCGTTACCTGGCCGAATCGATCCGTATGCACCCTGATCAGGAAACCCTCAAGGCGATGATGGTCGAGGCCGGTTTCGATCGCGTGACCTACCACAACATGACCAGTGGCATCGTCGCCCTGCACCGCGGCATCAAGCCCTGATGCTCCTGGCCGGCCTTCTCGCCAGCGTCGAACACGGTCTTAACCGTGTTTTGCGCCTGGATAGCACAGCATTGCCGCGCCTGCGTCCACTAGATGGCAAGGTGATCGCCATCGACTGCCGCCAACCTGCACTGCAACTGTTCATTTTACCCAGCGACGAAGGCCTGATGCTTGCCGCACACTGGGCCAATGAAGCCGACTGCAGCCTGCGTGCGCCGGCCAGTAGCCTGGTGCGCCTGGCCCTGAGCCAGGACAAGAGCGCCATACTGCATAGTCCTCAGGTCGAGCTTGAAGGTGATAGCGCGGTGCTGCTGGACCTGGTCGCCGTTCTCCAGGACCTGGAGCTGGACTGGGAGTATGAAGTCTCTCGCTGGCTCGGGCCGGTGGCCACCCAATTGCTCAGTGGCCATTTGCGCAGCCGCGCCAACTGGACACGCCAGGGACTGGCTGCACTCAACCAGAATCTTTCCGAGTACCTCGCCGAAGAGGCGCGGACACTGGTTGGCCAACGCGAAGCCGAAGCCCGCTTCAGCGAACTCGACACGCTAAAAGTCGACATCGAACGCCTCGAGGCGCGTATTGAGCGCCTTGCCCGATCCCTTCATACCAGCGATAACGCATGAAGCTGCTTGCCGTCCGCCGTCTGTTGCGCATCCAGAGCGTGGTCATCCGCTACCGTCTCGACGATCTGCTGTTCGAACTGCCGCTGCCTTGGTGGCTGATGGCCCTGCGGCACGTCATGCCGTGGCGCTGGTTGCCGCGCAAAACCCTCGACCTCAGCCGTGGCGCTCGACTGCGCCTGGCCTTGCAGGACCTGGGCCCGATTTTCATCAAGTTCGGCCAACTGCTTTCAACCCGCCGCGACCTGCTGCCGGAAGATATCGCCGATGAGCTGATGCTGCTGCAAGACCGCGTTCCATCCTTCGATCCTCAAAAAGCCGTGGCCCTGATCGAAGAGCAGCTCGGCGCTAAAATCAGCGACGTGTTCAGCCGCTTCGACGTTGAGCCACTGGCTTCAGCCTCGGTGGCACAAGTTCACGCGGCCAAGCTCAAGAGTGGTGAAGAGGTCGTGGTCAAGGTGGTGCGCCCCGGTCTCAAGCCGATCATCGCCCAGGACCTGGCCTGGTTGTTCCTGATCGCCCGTGGCGCAGAGCGGGTATCGGCCGACGCCCGTCTGCTGCACCCGGTGGAAGTGGTCAACGATTACGAAAAGACCATCTACGACGAACTCGACCTGTTGCGCGAAGCGGCCAATGCCAGCCAGCTCAAGCGCAACTTCGAAGGTTCCGAAATGATGTATGTGCCCCAGGTCTACTGGGACTGGTGCCGCCCCAAGGTGCTGGTGATGGAGCGTATCTACGGCATCCAGGTCACCGACCTCGCGACCCTGGCCGACCAGCGCACCGACATGAAAATGCTGGCGGAACGCGGCGTGGAGATCTTCTTCACCCAGGTGTTCCGTGACAGCTTCTTCCATGCCGATATGCACCCAGGCAACATTTTCGTCAGCACCGTCAAACCGTGGAGCCCGCAATACATTGCCATCGACTGCGGCATTGTCGGCAGCCTCACGCCCGAGGACCAGGACTACCTGGCGCGCAACCTGTTTGCCTTCTTCAAGCGTGACTACCGCCGCGTGGCCCAACTGCACATCGATTCGGGCTGGGTCCCGGCGCACACCAAGCTCAACGAATTCGAGGCGGCGATCCGCACGGTCTGCGAGCCGATCTTCGAAAAACCGTTAAAAGATATTTCGTTCGGCCAAGTGCTGATGCGCCTGTTCCAGACCGCGCGGCGCTTCAACATGGAAGTGCAGCCACAGCTGGTGTTGCTGCAGAAAACCCTGCTGAATATCGAGGGCCTGGGTCGCCAGCTTTATCCCGAACTGGACTTGTGGAGCACCGCCCAACCGTTCCTGGAACGCTGGATGCGCGAACGCGTCAGCCCCAAAACGCTGCTGCAAAACCTGCACGGCCAGGTCGAACAGATCCCGCACCTGGCCGGCATGACCCGCGACTTGCTTGAGCGCATGTCCCAGCCGCACCTTTCCGATCCGCCAGCGCCCTGGCAACAAAAAAGCGATCACTGGGCCTTGCGCCTTCTCGGCGCCGGCCTGCTTGGCGGTGGCGCGACATTGGCAGCCGGAGCCGTCAGCCTCAGCGCCCCCGCTGCGTGGCCTGCCTGGTTGATGCTGGCCGCTGGCCTTTACCTGATCGTACGTCGATAGCCAGCAGGCCCGCCGACTGGCAAACTAGCGCAAGGGGTCGGCAGAGGATCGGGCCTCTCGCTTTGGAGTCGTACATGAAAGACTGGCTGGACGAGATCAACTGGAACAGCGATGGCTTGGTACCGGCTATCGCCCAGGACCACAAGACCGGGCGTGTGCTGATGATGGCCTGGATGAATCGCGAGTCGCTTGCCCTGACCGCCGCCGAGCAGCGGGCCATCTACTGGTCCCGCTCGCGTGGCAAACTGTGGCGCAAGGGCGAAGAATCCGGCCACGTGCAAAAATTGCATGAAATGCGCCTGGACTGCGACGCCGACGTGATCATTCTGATGGTCGAGCAATTGGGGCATATCGCCTGCCATACCGGTCGCGAGAGCTGCTTCTACCGTGTCTTCGAGCAGGGTGAGTGGAAAATTGTCGATCCGGTCCTTAAAGATCCCCATGCCATCTACAACGCAGGACACTGACATGAGCGACACCCTGACCCGCCTGGCCGAAGTGCTGGAAGCGCGCAAAGGCGCAGAGCCGGACAGCTCCTACGTGGCAAGCCTCTACCACAAGGGCCTGAACAAGATTCTGGAAAAGCTCGGCGAAGAGTCGATCGAAACCATCATCGCTGCCAAGGACGCCGCCCATAGCGGTGATTACAGCGATGTCATCTACGAAACTGCCGATCTGTGGTTTCATAGCCTGGTGATGCTCGCTCAACTGGGCCAACACCCGCAGGCAGTGCTGGATGAGCTGGACCGTCGTTTTGGTCTGTCCGGGCACGCCGAGAAGGCAGCGCGACAGCCGTCGGTCTAACTGAATTATTTCGAGGGATTGCACCATGGGTATTTTTGACTGGAAACACTGGATCGTCCTGCTGGTCGTCGTGGTACTGGTGTTCGGTACCAAAAAACTGAAAAACTTCGGCAGTGACCTGGGCGAATCGATCAAGGGCTTCAAGAAAGCCATGAACGAAGAAGAGACCAAGCCTGAAGAACAGCCTCAAGCGCCGGTACAACCTGTCCAGCCGCAAGCCACTTCACCGTTGAGCCAGCCGCAGACTATCGACGGCCAGGCGCACAAGGTCGAAGAGCCCATCAGGAAAGATTGATCAATGTTCGGGATCAGCTTCAGCGAACTGCTGCTCGTAGGCCTTGTGGCCCTGCTGGTGCTCGGCCCTGAGCGCTTGCCGGGTGCCGCGCGCACGGCCGGGCTGTGGATTGGCCGCCTCAAACGCAGTTTCAATTCCATCAAACAGGAAGTGGAGCGTGAAATCGGTGCCGACGATATTCGTCGCCAGTTGCACAACGAGCACATCCTCTCCATGGAGCAGGAAGCGCGCAAGATCCTCAACCCGCAGAGCGTAAAGCCTGAGCCACCGGCCACGCCGGTTGCCAGCAGCGAAGTCGCCGCAACGCCGGCTGCAGCGCCTACCGAGGCCGCCCCGACTGCCGCGGCCACTACCGAACCGACACAGCCACCGCGAGCCCCATGAGCGATATTCCGGAAAACGACCAGCCAATGCCCCTGGTTTCGCACCTCACCGAGCTGCGTACACGTCTGCTGCGCTGTGTCGCGGCCATCTTCCTGATCTTCGCCGGGCTGTTTTCCTTCGCACAGCAGATCTACACCCTGGTCTCCGCCCCGCTGCGCGAGCACTTGCCGGCCAACGCGACGATGATTGCCACCGATGTGGCCTCGCCGTTCCTGACGCCGTTCAAGCTGACCATGATCGTCTCGCTGTTCCTGGCCATTCCGTTGATCCTCCAGCAAATCTGGGGGTTTATTGCGCCGGGCCTGTACCGCCACGAAAAACGCATCGCAATCCCGCTGCTGATCTCCAGCATCATTCTGTTCTACGCCGGAATGGCCTTTGCCTACTTCCTGGTGTTCCCGCTGATCTTCGGTTTCTTCGCCAGCGCCACCCCGGAAGGGGTGTCGATGATGACCGACATTGCCAGCTATCTAGACTTCGTAATGACCCTGTTCTTCGCCTTCGGCGTGGCCTTCGAGATCCCGGTAGCGGTGGTGCTGCTGGTGTGGATCGGCGTGGTCGATGTGAAGTACCTGAAGAAAATTCGCCCCTACGTGATCATCGGCTGCTTCGTGGTCGGAATGATCCTTACGCCACCGGATATCTTCTCGCAGACGCTACTGGCCGTGCCCATGTGGCTGCTGTTCGAAATCGGCGTGCTGTTCGGCGGTCTGATCCGCAAACGCAGCGAGCATCCCGATAACGCCGCTGACGATCATAACGACCAGCCACCAGCGACCCAGCCGTGAACCTGCTGTTACTCGAAGAAGCCGATTTTATTGCGGCCGATCGCGTCGTCCTGGCTGATCGGCGCTTTACCCACATGCAGGAAATTCACCGCGTAGCGGTAGGTGACAGCCTGCGCGTCGGACGTATCGGCGGCCTGATGGGTGAAGCCCGAGTGGAGCGCCTGGAAGGCCACCAGGCCGAACTTTCAGTCAGCTTCGACCGCCAACCACCCGCCAAGCTTCCGTTGACTCTGGTGCTGGCCCTGCCACGCCCAAAGATGCTGCGCCGCGTGTTCCAGACCGTTGCCACCATGGGTGTGCCAACGCTGATTCTGGTTAACAGCTACCGGGTCGAAAAGAGCTTCTGGCAGACGCCGTTTCTCGAGCCCGAGGCCATCCGCGAGCAACTGATCCTTGGCCTGGAGCAAACCCGCGACACCATCCTGCCCGAAGTGGTCATCGAGAAGCGCTTCAAGCCGTTCGTCGAAGACCGACTGCCCGCCATTGCCCAAGGCACACTTGGCCTGGTCGGCCACCCAGGACCTTTCCCTCCCTGCCCCCGCGGGCTAGACCAACCGGTGACGCTAGCCATTGGTCCTGAGGGCGGATGGATTCCCTACGAAATCGACCTGCTGGGCAAGGCCGGGCTTGCCCCGGTGCAGCTTGGCGAACGCATCCTGCGGGTAGAGACCGCCGTTACTGCTTTGCTCGCTCGTCTGTTCTGACTTCAGTTTTGCGATCCGGCGCCGATGCATAGGCACTAGAACAACCAATCGCCTCTGCCGATCGCAATGGAGTCCTGCCATGTACCGTTGGTTAGCCCAGCACCTGGGTAACGTTAGCGTCAATCGAAAGCTCGGTATCGGCTTTGGCCTGGTGCTGCTGCTGACCTTGAGCATTACCCTGACAGGCTGGCAAGGCCTGAACGGTATCACCCAGCGCGGCGATACCCTTGGCAGCATCTCCCAGGTCCTGCAGGCGACCCTCGAACTGCGCATAGCTCGGCAGAACCTTCAGATCAAGGGCGATGACAGCGCAGCGCAAAACCTCAACAATGCGCTGGCCAACCTTGACCGCCAACTGCAACAGGTCGAGCAGCGCATTGTTCTGACGCAAAACAAACAGCGTATCGAGCAGCAGAAAGAAGCCGTTCGCCAGTACCGACTCGGGCTGGATGCTTCCGAGAAAGCGACCCGCCAGCGTGAGGCCAGCCGTGCCGTCCTGGGCAGCAGCGCCGACGAGGCTGCGGGCCTGACCACTCAGGTTGAACAGCAACTGCTCACGGGCAGCGACCTGAACCTGTTCAATAGCGTGGTCGGGGCCAGCAAACTGCTGCAGCAAGCCCGCTTCCAGGTGCGCGGCTACACCTACAGTGGCAAGCCTGAGTTCCAGCAATCTGCCCTCGAAGCCATCGACCAGGCGATCTCGCAACTCACCACCCTAGCCGATGTGCTGCCCGCCAACTACACCGGCAACCTCAATCAGGCGGCTCGTGCCCTGGGCAACTATCGCGCGGCGGTGATCGAGTTTGGCACCGCGCAGGCGGCCTTTGAACTGGCCGCCCAGCAGATGTCGGTACAAGGTCAGGTCCTGATCGATCAAAGCCTGCAACTGACCACCACCTTGACCCAACTACGCGACGATGAATCGCAGCATGCCAAGTCAATGCTCTCCCTGGCCACGGTGCTGGCTTTGCTGCTCGGCGTGCTGGCTGCCTGGGCCATCACCCGGCAGATCACCCTCCCTCTGCGGCAAACCCTCAACGCCGCCGACCGCGTCGCCAGCGGCGATCTGCGCCACGACCTGATTGTCGAGCGCCGTGACGAGCTTGGCCAACTGCAACGCAGCATGCAGCGCATGACTGTAAGCTTGCGCGAGCTGATCGGAGGCATCGGCGATGGTGTCACCCAGATCGCCAGCGCCGCTGAAGAGCTGTCGGCGGTAACCGAGCAGACCAGTGCCGGGGTCAACAACCAAAAGGTCGAGACCGACCAGGTGGCCACCGCCATGAACGAAATGGCCGCGACCGTCCAGGAAGTTGCGCGCAATGCCGAAGAAGCGTCCGAGGCAGCGCTGGTAGCCGACCAGCAGGCCCGTGAGGGTGATCGGGTGGTCGCCGAAGCCATTGCCCAGATCGAACGCCTGGCCAGCGAAATGAATCACTCCAGCGATGCCATGGGCAAGCTCCAGAGCGAAAGTGACAAGATCGGCAGCGTGCTGGATGTGATCAAGTCCGTTGCCCAGCAGACCAACCTGCTGGCGCTCAACGCGGCGATCGAAGCGGCCCGTGCTGGCGAAGCCGGCCGCGGCTTCGCCGTGGTCGCCGATGAAGTGCGCAGCCTGGCGCAACGCACCCAGCAGTCGACCGAAGAAATCGAAGCGCTGATCGCCGGTTTGCAAAGTGGCACTCAGCAGGTGGCGAGCACCATGGATGCCAGCCGCAACCTGACCGATAGCAGTGTCGAGCTGACACGGCGCGCCGGTTCCTCATTGGAGACCATCACGCGTACCGTATCCTCGATCCAGGCAATGAACCAGCAGATCGCCGCAGCAGCCGAGCAACAGAGTGCTGTAGCTGAAGAGATCAACCGCAGCGTCATGAACGTGCGCGATGTGTCAGACCAGACCTCCGCCGCCAGCGAAGAAACAGCAGCCTCCAGCGTCGAACTGGCGCGTCTGGGCACCCACCTGCAAGGCTTGGTTGGCAAATTCCAGCTCTAAGATAAACAACCTGTGCTGCCCTTCGCGGCAGCACAGGCTCAGTATCGACAGATACCGTTCCTGTCTGCCCTTGGGCAACCTTCCTACTCCCCCCAAACTCAGGCCTTTTTTCCTCGCTGCTGAGTCGAACTTTCCTACACGTTTTGCAGGTCTAGCCCTCCCATTCCCCGCCGATGAGCAAGGTGCGGTGCCCTGATCCACGTCCGGGCGCTTGTCATTTCTCAACTGCTGGAGACCCCCATGTTCGGACCTGTGAATCGGATGCTAGGCAACATGAGCGTCAGCCTGAAGCTGACCCTGGCCTTCGCCTTGGTACTGCTACTGACACTATTGATAACATTCAGCGGCTGGCGCGCAATGGAGGACGCCATCGATCGCTCGCAGAAGCTAGTGGAAATTGCCCGACTCAATGATATTGGCAAGGACCTGCGGGCCGAACGTATCACTTTTCGAGTGCTTAACGACTTGCAGAGCAAGACACAGGTCGAGCAGTCGCTGCGGTCATTACAGGAGCTACTCACGGCGATGCAGAATCGCTTTGAAAGCGCTGAAAATCGGCAGATGATCGCCAGCAAACTGCAGATCGTGCAGCGTTTCTCCCAAGGTTTCGAGCAGTTGCAGCAAGCGGTTGCCCTTCGCCAGGATCGGCAACAAGCCATGCAGGGCACGGAACAGCGCCTGGGCGAGTTAATAGACAGGCTGCAGGACCAAGTCCTGGAAACAATGCGTAGCGAAGACCAGCAAAGCACCCAGGACCGGGTACTGAATCTGGTCGAAACGCTTTCTCGACACATCGAAGCGGTCAATCAGCAAAGCCTGGTACCCGCCTACACCTTTGACCCGCTGGAAGGCTTTTCCAGTGTCGGTCAGGTCGCCGTCGAAGCTGCCGGCAAGACGCTCGACCAACTGACACCCTTGGCACAAGCAAATGGCGTTCAAGCTGAGATTTTGGCTGGCACTCGCTCGGCCCTTGGCCAGTATCAAGGTAACCTGGAGCAATATCGCCGCGCCGCCATCGCAGTGGAGACCGTGCAGGTTACTCTGGAGCAGTTGGGTATCGAGCTTCGCAATGCCAGCCGTCAACTGAGTGACAAGCAGATAGAACAACGTGATAACGAAGCTGCCCAGGCGCATACGGCATTGATCAGCCAAGCCGCCCTGGCCCTGCTGCTCGGGTGCCTGGCGGCCTGGGTGATTACCCTGCAAATCACTACACCGCTCAAAAACACCCTGGCACTGGCTGAGCGTATCGCCAAAGGTGACCTGCACCTGGCCGAAAGAGTGCAGCGGCGCGATGAAATGGGCCAACTGCAGAACAGCATGCATGCCATGACCTTGAGCCTGCGCGAGCTGATAGGAGGCATCGACCTGGGCATTACCCAGCTTTCCAGCGCCGTTGAACAACTTTCAGCAGTAAGCGAGCAGACCAAAGTCAGGATCGTGCAGCAACGAGACGAAACCGATCAGGTAGCCACCGCCATGAACCAGATGAGCGCGACGGTGCATGAAGTAGCCCGCAATGCCGAGCACGCCTCACAGGCAGCGACCGTCGCGGATCAACAAGCGCAGTTGGGCGATCAGGTGGTAGGTGAAGCGGTAGTGCAAATCGAGCAGTTGGCCGAGCAGATGGACAACTCGATCAGAGCCATGCACCAGCTAGCGGGTGAAAGTCAGCGGATCGGCAGCATTCTTGATGTGATCAAATCGGTTTCCGAGCAGACCAACCTGCTGGCGTTGAACGCTGCCATCGAGGCGGCGCGCGCCGGCGAGGCTGGCCGCGGGTTTGCCGTGGTCGCTGACGAAGTCCGCGGACTGGCCCAGCGGACCCAGCACTCAACCGAAGAAATCGAGCAACTGATTGGCAGCCTGCATGAAGGCACTGACCAGGTCACCCGCCTGCTCGACAGCAGCAAAAGTCTGACTCACGATAGCGTCGAGCTGAGTCGCAAGGCCGGCGACGCCCTAAGCCAGATTACTCAGACGGTGTCGAGCATTCAGGGGATGAACCAGCAGATAGCCACCGCCAGTGAGGAGCAAAGTGCGGTAGCCGAAGAGATCAACCGCAGCGTGATAAACGTCAGGGAAGTGTCAGACCAGACCAGCGCTGCCAGCGAAGAGACCGCGGCGTCGAGTCTTGAACTGGCGCGGCTGGGGCGTCAGCTTCAAACGCTGGTAGGACGGTTCAGCCTGTAGCGCGTGTTCTTGCGGGAGCGCAGCTGGACTATGTGTTGCTTGTTCACCAGCGCCTTGCGCCCGATCGCGGGCCAAGCCCGCTCCTACCGGGGATAGGAGCAGCTTGGCCGGCGAAGAATCTGACGGGCTAGAGCACCTGGCGCAGGAACGCCTGGGCGCGCAGGTCTTTGGGGGCGGTGAAGAACTGCTCGGGTGGCGAGTCTTCCAGCAGTTTGCCGTGGTCGAAGAACAGCACCCGATCCGCCACTTCCCGGGCAAAGCCCATCTCGTGGGTAACGCAGACCATGGTCATGCCTTCGAGCGCCAACGTCTTCATGACATCCAGCACCTCACCGACCATTTCCGGGTCAAGCGCCGAGGTTGGCTCATCGAACAACATCACCTTGGGCTCCATCGCCAGCGCACGGGCAATCGCTACCCGTTGCTGCTGACCACCCGACAAGCGCGAGGGGTATTCATTGGCTTTCTGACTGATCCCCACCTTCTCCAGCAACGCTCGAGCTTTTGCCTCACGCTCCGCCTTGCCACGCTTGCGCACCACTTTCTGCGCCAGGCACAGGTTTTCCAGCACCGTCATGTGCGGGAACAGGTTGAAGTGCTGGAACACCATGCCGACTTCGCGCCGGTAGGCGTTGACGTCGGTCTTCGGGTCAGCCAGTTGCAGCCCATCGATGGCCACGGTGCCTTCGTCAAACGACTCCAGGCCATTGAGGCAGCGCAGAAAGGTCGACTTACCCGAGCCCGATGGGCCAAGTACAACCAGCACCTCGCCCTTGGCCACATTGGTGCTGACATGATCGACCGCGCGTACCACCTGGCCACGTGTGTCGAAGACTTTTACCAGATCACGGACTTCAATCACTTTGCGCAAGCCTCCGCTCAAGCCGGCTGGCCATGTGCGACAGCGGCAGGTTGATCAACAGATACAAGCCAGCAACACAGAACCAGATCTCGAAGGTCGAGAACGAAGTCGTGATTGCTTCGCGCCCGCTCTTGGTCAGTTCGGTAATGGCGATCACCGACACTAGCGAGGTGTCCTTGACCAGGCTGATGAACTGCCCCGCCAGCGGTGGCAGCACGCGCTTGAACGCTTGCGGCAATACCACGTGACGCATCGACTGACCTGCACTCAAGCCCAGGGAGCGAGCCGCTTCGCCCTGCCCCTTGGCAATCGATTGCACGCCGGCGCGGACGATCTCGGCAACGTAGGCGCCGGTAAACAGCGCCAGTGCTGCAACCCCGGCGAATTCGCGCGACAGGTTGAGTACCGTGCCGATAAAGAAGTAGAAAATAAAGATCTGCACCAGCAGCGGTGTGCCGCGGACCAGCTCGACATAGACCGTCGACAAGTCCCGAAGCGTCGGGTTATTCGACAACCTGCAAAGACCGGCGAACAAGCCGATTATCAGCCCCATCACGCCCGAGGCGACCGAAATCCACACCGTGGTCCACAAGCCCCAGGCCAGTGGTCCTGCGGCCCAATGATGGGTTACGCCAATCAGGTCACCTTCCGCCACATCATCGCCGCGGGACAGTTGCACGCTGCCCTTCTCAACGTCGAAGACCTGCTCGGCGCCACTTTCATCGCGCACGGTAACGGTGGCCATTTCCCCCTTGGTGACAATGGCTTCAATGGTGCCGTTCTCGGCAGCACGCTGGGCTACTTCCGCCTGGTAGGCGAAATACTGTGGCACTCGGTTCCAACGCCATTCGTAGGAAATCACTGACGTTGCGTAGTACAGGCTCGCCGCCAGCCCGATCAGAACCAACGCGGTCAACCCATGCCAGGGCCACTGAGCTTTCTTGTGTTTGATCACTTAAGGGTACTTCCGTAAAAGCGAACGCGCAGGACCAGCCTGCGCGTCGGGTTTCAAACCAGGCTTGTGGCCTCGGCCTTATTCCATGTCCTTGAGCCAGGCGGTGTCCTTGAACCACTTGTCGTGGATTCGATCGTAGGTACCGTCGTGCTTGATCTGGTGCAGGAAGTTATTGATGAAGTTCAGGCTGTCGTAGTCGCCTTTCTTCAGGCCAAAGGCCAGGGGTTCGAAGGTGAACGGCTTATCCAGGAACACCAGCTTGCCGGCGCCAGCCTTGTTCACGGCCACTACGTTGTAGGGCGCATCATAGACGAAAGCGTCAGCCTTGCCGTTGACGACGTCCATCACGGCTTCCTGCTCGTTGTCGTAACCGTGGTATTTGGCTTTGCCGATCAACTTCTTGGCGACCATCTCGCCAGTGGTGCCCAGCTTGGACGTGAGGCGGTATTCTTCCTTGTTGAGGTCTTTGTACGACTTGACCTTCTCAGCCAGTTCCTTGCGAATCAGCAGGGTCTGGCCAACGACGATGAAGGGTTCGCTGAAGTTAAGCTTCAGGTTGCGTTCCTGGGTCAGGGTCATGCCACTGCTGATGATGTCGAATTTATCGGTCATCAGGGCCGGAATGATACCGTCGTAGGAAGTGGACACCATCTCCAGCTTGACGCCCATGGACTTGGCCATGGCCTTGAGGATATCGACTTCGAAGCCGACGATCTCACCGCGCTTGTTGGTCATCTGAAATGGCATGTAGGTGGGGTCCATGCCCGCACGCAGCGTGCCACGCTTGACTGCTTCATCAATGGCGCCGGCTGCCTGGGCAGCATTGACCGCCACCAGCGCGGTGACGCCAACCAGTAGCATCGACAGATATTTTTTAAACATCACCAGATCCCCCAGCAAGAAAGCTCGAATTTTATTTTTAGCGCGAACCGTCCTACAGACGGGTGCGAGATATTCGGGAGGGATGGTATCAGAAAAAGGCAGAAAGCTACCGCGGGGCAAGCCCACTCCCACAGGGGTTATCTGTGGCAGCGGGCCTGCCCCGCGACGCATCAGGCGCTAGCCATGGATGGCTGCGCCACAGGCTCTGGATGCAATGGCAACAATGGCGAGTGCGGGTCGTTGGCGATCGACTGACGCCAGACGCCCAGCCAGGCTTCGTTTTTCTCGTCCCAGATGCAGGTATGCAGGCGCGCCAGGGCAACTGGATCGCTAAGCAAGGCCAGACGGGTGTTGCCGTCCAGGCCACTTGGGCCAACGTCCAGCGCTTTGCCGATACGCTCGGCGCGCAACGATTCGATCGGCGCCGCGACACCATGACGCGCAGTTGCCAGGGCGCAAGCCAGGGCATTCTGCTGTGGATCGACCACCGCCCGGACGAAACCGTCGTGCATGGCGTGCCAGCGGTTTTCGTGGGTGTACTGATCGGTCGCGAGCAGTTCAGCTGGCGTGGCGTATTCCTCGGGAATCAGGAACAGGCTTTCATCCTTGGCTCGCAAACCCAGGTGTACACGACTGGAAATGACCGAAACCGGAATCGACAGCATCAGTGAACCGACAATAGGCACCAGCCACCACAAGAAACTTGGGTTCAACCAAGCCACCAGCAAGGCCCAGGCCACACCCAGCAGGGTTTGCGGGCCATGGCGGCGCACTGCTTCGCTCCACGGGGTGGAGTCATCGTCACGCTGCGGTGAATTCCAGGTCGCAGCCCAGCCGAGGAATGCGGCGAGTACGAAACGGGTGTGGAAAATCATCCGCACGGGCGCAAGAAGCATGGAGAACAGCATCTCCAGCAGCATCGACAGCGTCACCTTGAAGCGTCCGCCGAACTCTTTGGCACCCTTGGCCCAGATTAGAACGATACTCAGCAGCTTGGGCAGGAACAGCAGCACAATCGTGGTGGAGAACAGCGCGATGGCCTTCTCCGGATGCCACTGCGGCCACAACGGATAAAGCTGGCGCGGCTCCAGGAAGTACTGCGGCTCCATCAGCGTGTTGGTCGCCAGCAACGCAGTCGACAGCACCAGGAAGAAGAACCACAACGGCGCCGACAGGTACGACATCACCCCGGTGAGGAACACCGCACGGTGCACCGGGTGCATGCCCTTGACCAGGAACAGGCGGAAGTTCATCAAGTTGCCGTGGCACCAGCGCCGGTCGCGCTTGAGCTCGTCGAGCAGGTTCGGCGGCAGTTCTTCATAGCTGCCCGGCAGGTCGTAGGCAATCCACACGCCCCAACCAGCCCGACGCATCAGCGCCGCTTCAACGAAGTCGTGGGAGAGGATCGCACCGGCGAAAGCCCCCTTGCCTGGCAACGGCGCCAGGGCGCAGTGCTCAATGAACGGCTTCATGCGGATGATCGCGTTGTGCCCCCAATAGTGCGACTCACCCAACTGCCAGAAGTGAAGGCCAGCGGTGAACAGCGGGCCGTATACGCGAGTTGCAAACTGCTGCATACGCGCATAGAGGGTATCCATGCCCGAGGCTTTCGGTGCGGTCTGGATAATACCGGCGTCCGGGTTGGCTTCCATCAGCCGAACCAGGCTGGTCAAACATTCGCCACTCATCACGCTGTCGGCGTCGAGCACCACCATGTAACGGTAGTCGCTGCCCCAACGCCGGCAAAAGTCATCAAGGTTGCCGCTTTTGCGTTTGACGCGACGGCGACGGCGACGGTAGAAGATCCGCCCGAAGCCCTTGGCCTCGCGGCACACCTCCAGCCACGCCTGTTGCTCGGCAACGGCGATATCGGTGTCGTTGGTATCGCTGAGGACGAAGAAGTCGAAGCGGTCCAGGTCACCGGTAGCGGCGACCGACTCGAAAGTCGCCCGCAGGCCGGCAAATACCCGAGGCACATCTTCGTTGCAGATCGGCATGACAATGGCGGTACGCGCGCCAGCCTCGATGGGCTCGTTACCGGCACTGCTGCCGGAAATACGGTACTTGTCGCGACCGGTCAACAGTTCGAGAAAGCCCATCAGCGCGGTCCAGAACCCTGCCGACACCCAGCAAAAGAGGATGCCGAACAGAATCAGGATGCTGGTTTGCAAAGCGTACGGCCAGACCTGAGTAGCCGTCTGCAACAGCGGCTGACGGGTGATTTCGTCGAGATCGACAAACGACCAACCCTGATACGGCAGGATGCCTTTCATGTACCAGCCGGCAACGATCGTCTGGCCCAGCATCAGCGCCAGCAGAATATAGCGGCGCAGGGAGCCGACCCAGCGCCAGCGCGCCTTGGGCAGCTCGCGCTTGACCGGGGCGGGAGCATTGGTGCGGCCGGTCAGACGCCGCCAGCCTCGGATCAGAATATTGGTACGCCATGGCTCGGGAATCACCCGGGTACGGCGAATCGGCGGCGTAGCCTTGAGGCAGATACGACCGCTGCCATCCACCGCCAGCATCTCGGCGTCGTGTATTTCCTGGGCACTGGTCAGGGTCAGGCGCTCTCCCACCGAAGCTTGCACGGCTTCGGCTTCAGCAATGGCCGGTTGGCCCGACAAGCGTTGATGCAGTTCGCTGAACGACGTGCAGCTGGCAAGTTCTGCCCGCTGCTCGTCGCTCATTGGTAAGTGGGCCAGGTACTCGCTGAGCGATTCTGGCCGTGCTTGAGAATTACTCATCGGCAGGCAACTGGTAGCTCCAGGTCTCGGTCAACACCTGTTCGGTGGTGGCCGGTGTCCCGGTGGTGGATGCCGCATCGGCGGCTGGTTGCTCGGCAGGCTTCTCGGCCTTGGCAGACTTGGCCGCAGCCTTATCCTGCTTAGTCGGTTTCGCAGGTTTGGCAGGTTCGACCGGAACGTCACGCAGCAGCGCCGCACGCATTTCCACGGACTTGCTCGGGTCTTTGACCTTCATCCGCAAGGTCAGGCGCCAGCCTTTGATTTCCGGGTTGTAACGCAAGTTGTTTTCGACCAGCTCCGCGTTGTCGCCGATGCTGACCTGGCTGCGCACGGCAGTATCTTCGGGCAGTTTGGCAAGCACCGGGCCTTCGAAGTCGACCAGAAATGCAACGCTGCCATCCGCTTCGCGAATCAGGTTGGACTGCTTCACGTCACCAGTGGAACGCAGGGTCTGTTTGACCCAGCCCAGGTTCGGCGAGTGGAACTCGGACTCATCGATAGTCCAGTGTAGACGGTAGGAGTACTCGAACGGTGTGCCTGGCTCCGGCAGTTTTTCCGGACTCCAGAACGCAACGATATTGTCGTTGGTTTCATCGGCGGTCGGAATTTCGACCAGGTCTACAGTACCTTTGCCCCAGTCACCCACTGGCTCGATCCAGGCACTTGGGCGCTTCTGATAGTTGTCATCGAGGTCTTCGAACTGGCTGAATTCACGCTGGCGCTGAAGCAGGCCGAATCCACGCGGGTTTTCAACGCTGAAATTGCTCACTGCCAGATGTTTCGGGTTGTTCAGTTGGCGCCACAGCCATTCACCGTTGCCAGCATGAATCGACAGACCTTCGGAGTCATGCAGGGCCGGACGATAGTTAGGCACTTTCGATGGCTGGTTACCGCCGAACAGGAACATGCTGGTCAGTGGCGCGATACCCAAGCGGCTGACGTGGTCACGCAGGAACACCTTGGACTTGACGTCGACAATGGTGTCGCTGCCTGGACGCAGGGTCAGCTTGTAGGCACCGGTGGAACGCGGCGAGTCGAGCAGCGCGTAGATAACCAGGTGCTTGTCGGCAGGCTTGGGCTTTTCGATCCAGAACTCGGTAAAGCGCGGGAATTCTTCGCCGGACGGCAACGCGGTGTCGATGGCCAGGCCACGAGCGGACAAACCATAGACATGGCCCTTGCCGACCACGCGGAAATAGCTGGCGCCAAGCAGGGTCATGATTTCATCCTGCTTGTCGGCCTTGTTGATCGGGTACAGGACACGAAAGCCTGCGTAGCCGAGGTTCTCGGTGGCCTTTGGATCGAATTTCACGTTACCGAAGTCAAAGCGACTCATGTCGTATTTGATCTCTTCGACGGTGGTCGCGGTAACTTCGTTGATTTTCACCGGCGTGTCGAAATGCATGCCCTGGTGGTAGAAGGACAATTTGAACGGCGTCTTGTCCTTGGCCCACTCAGCTTTTTCCGTGAGGAAACGGATCTGCTGGTAATCACCGTATTTCATATCACGGAACACCGCCGGCAGATTGCTCTTCGGCGCTTCGTACTTCTGTCCGGCAAGATCCTTCGCCTTGGTTGCAACGTCATCAAGGTTGAACGCCCAGAGCTGGCCAGTGCCAAACAGGCCTACCAGCGTCGCGCCGGCCAGCAAGGCCTTGCGCAAGCGGATGCCGGGGGTTCTTGGTGCATTACAGGAACTTACAATCACGAGCTACCCTCGCCGAAAACAGATCAAAAAACCAACGGCCAGCGACATATGCCAAGTTGGCGAGCACTGTTCGGACTCCGAAAGGGCGCAATGATTCCCCAAACGGTTCCGGCAGTCTCGAGTCAGAGTGGAACGAACCTACGAACGCAGGCCCACATAGCGCGCGATTATCCAGCAGGCTGCGTTACAACGCATCAGGGCCAGCAAACTATTTATGCTACAAAACCCCTTGTTTTCACGCAAACAGGGGTTTTTTGCCTTCATATTTGTAACATAAATGTTACGGGGCCATCATTGACCAGGTGCACTTGCATGTCCGCCCCAAACTGACCGCTGGCAACGGTGGGGTGCTGGGCTTGAGCCTGAGCCAATAAATAGTCGAAAAGCTCCGCACCGAGTGCAGGTGTCGCCGCGGTGGAAAAACTCGGGCGCAAACCGCTCTGGGTATCAGCGGCCAGGGTGAACTGCGATACCAGCAAAAGACCGCCAGCAACGTCCTTGAGGGAAAGATTCATCTTACCTTGAGGGTCACTGAACACCCGGTAGTTAAGCAGCTTGTGCAACAGCTTGTCGGCGTGAGCGCGGGTATCACCCGGCTCAACCGCAACCAGCACCAACAGTCCCTGGTCGATTGCACCTACGGTCTTGCCCTCGACATCTACCCGCGCGCCACGCACGCGTTGCAGCAGGCCCTTCATGCCTCTTCCAAAGGCAAGTCGAGCAGGCGCCGGGCCATCTGGTCTGCGGCACGTACCAAGGCGTCAGTGATACCAGGCTCCGAAGCTGCGTGCCCTGCATCGCGAATAACTTTCAGCTCACTGTTCGGCCAGGCTTGATGCAGCTCCCAGGCGTTGTCCAGCGGACAGATAACATCATAGCGACCGTGCACGATGACGGCCGGCAGGTGAGCAATCTTTGGCATGTCACGAATCAACTGGTTCGGCTCAAGGAACGCATTATTGGTGAAGTAATGGCATTCGATGCGGGCGATCGACAGCGCGCGCTGAGGTTCGGAGAAACGGTCGACGACCAGCGGATTGGGACGCAGGGTTGCGGTGCGCCCTTCCCAGGTCGACCAGGCCTTGGCGGCATGCATCTGGGCAATCTGATCGTTGCCGGTCAGGCGTTTGTGGAATGCCTCCACCAGATCACCGCGCTCTTCGGCAGGAATCGGCGCGATGTAGTCTTGCCAGTAATCCGGGAACAGGCGGCTAGCGCCAGCCTGGTAGAACCATTCGATTTCTTGCTTACGGCACAGGAAGATCCCACGCAGGATCAGGCCATGCACACGCTCCGGATGAGTCTGGGCATAGGCCAGCGATAGGGTAGAACCCCAGGAACCGCCAAACAGCACCCATTTGTCGATCCCCAAGTGCTTGCGGATGCGCTCCAGGTCTTCGACCAGATGCCAGGTGGTGTTGTTCTCGAGGCTGGCATGAGGGGTCGAACGCCCACAGCCACGCTGATCGAATGTGATGATGCGGTACAGGTTCGGATCAAAGTAGCAACGGCTTTGCGCATCGCAGCCTGCTCCTGGCCCGCCATGGATGAAAACCACCGGCAGACCTTCCGGAGAACCACTTTCATCGACATACAGTACATGTGGAGCTTCCACGGCCAGATCGTGCCGGGCGTAGGGTTTGATCTGCGGGTACAAGGTCTGCATTACGCACTCCGTGTGGAAATTATTCTGCCGTGGGGCATCATAAACCTGAATTGCGCTTAGAGCATGTACCTGAAGTGGTGTTGCGGCTCTATCGCCGGACAAACGCGCTCCGACACCGGCCATATAGTCCAGTGGGAGCGGGCTTGCCCGGCAATGTCGTCAGTTCGAATAACGCTCCTGCCCCCAGGCCAGTACGGTCTCAAGCAACTGCTTTAACACCACTTGTGTCGGCTGCGCCAGGTCTTCGCGGTACTTGAACGGCTCCACCTCCTCCATGTACGTGCTCTGCGCCAACTCCAGTTGCACCGCATGAATGTTGTTGGCTGGATCGCCATAGTGCCGAGTGATGTGCCCGCCCTTGAAGCGACCATTGAGAACATGACTGTAACGTTCGGCCTTGGCGCAAACACCTTGTAGACGCCCGGCCAGTTGCGGATCACAACTGGCGCCGTTGAAGGTGCCAAGGTTGAAGTCCGGCAGCTTGCCGTCAAACAGATGCGGGATATGCGAACGAATCGAGTGGGCATCCCAGAGCAGCGCATAGCCAAACTGCTCGCGCATGCGTGCCAGCTCGCGGCGTATGGTGTCGTGATAAGGGCGCCAGATACCCTCGAGGTATTCCGCGCGCTCTTCAGCAGAAGGCTCTTTGCCCGCCTGAAACAGCGGTTCACCCTCGAACAACGTGGCGGGGTAAAGACCGGTCGTGGCTCCGGCATAGAGCGGTTTGTCGTCGTCCGGGCGGTTCAGGTCGATGACAAAGCGCGAGTACTCGGCAGCCACCACGCTGGCCCCCAGCTCACGGGCAAAATCATAGAGCTGCGGAATGTGCCAGTCGGTATCGGGCAAGCTTTGCGCCTGCGCCACCAGGCCGGCCTTGACCACTGGGGTCAGACGCAGGCCAGCGTGGGGCATGCTGATCAGCAGCGGCAAACGACCCTGATGAAAACTCAGTACCTTGTCCATTAATCCTCCTTCAGCTGAAAATTTCCTGGCCAAGGCGCACGACCCGCTTGGACAGGTCCCCGCCGAGCCAATAGCACAGATCCGCCGGCCGCTCGATCTGCCAGGCAACGAAGTCGGCGACCTTGCCCACTTCCAGCGAACCATGACTATGCCCCAATCCCAGTGCGGTGGCGGCATGGGTAGTTGCACCGGCCAGGGCTTCTTCCGGCGTCATGCGGAACAGCGTGCAGGCCATGTTCAGCATCAAACGCAGCGAAAGCGCGGGCGAGGTGCCGGGGTTCAAGTCACTGGCAATGGCAATTTTCACACCGTGTTTACGCAGTGCATCCATCGGCGGCAGTTGCGTCTCGCGCAGAAAATAAAACGCCCCGGGCAACAACACCGCGACCGTACCAGCTGCTGCCATGGCAATCGCATCATCTTCGGTCATGAACTCCAGATGATCAGCCGACAGTGCCTGATAGCGCGCAGCCATGCTCGAGCCCGCCAACGACGACAATTGCTCCGCATGCAGCTTCACCGGCAGGTTCAACTCACGGGCCTTGATGAAAACCCGCTCGACCTGGGCCGGTGAAAACGCCAGGTATTCGCAAAAGGCATCCACGGCGTCAACCAGCCCTTCAGCCGCCAGGGCTGGAAGCATCTCATCGCAGATATGGGCAATGTAGTCATCGGCACGGTCTTTGTACTCAGGCGGCAAGGCATGAGCCGCCAGGCACGTACTGCGTACCGTCACCGGTAATTCTTCACCCAGGCGACGAATAACCTTGAGCATCTTGCGCTCGCTGGCAAGGTCCAGGCCGTAGCCGGACTTGATCTCCAGCGTGGTAACGCCATCGCGCATCAAGGCCTGGACCCGCTGGCGAGCACTGGCGAACAGTTCATCCTCACTGGCCGCACGGGTCGCCCTTACGGTGCTGGCAATACCGCCACCCTGCGCGGCGATTTCAGCATAACTGACGCCTTGCAGACGCTGCTCGAACTCACCGCTGCGATTGCCACCGAACACCGTATGCGTGTGACAGTCGATCAGCCCTGGGGTGACCCAGGCATTGCCCAGGTCCACCTGTTTGTCGGTCGTCATGGTCGGCAGCGACTGGCGCTGGCCTATCCACTCGATACGGCCAGCGCTGGTAACGATAGCCGCGTCCTCAATGATCGAGTAAGTGCCTTGGGCCATGCTCGCCACGTGGCAGTGCTGCCAGAGGGTTTTCATGCAGTGTCTCCGTTTCTAGCGCTGAAGTTGTGAAGGGTCCTGGGCCAAAGCAGCCTCGGCTTTCGCTGCCCGCGGCTTACACCACAGCAGGTAAGAGGCAACCAGGAACAATACCCAGACTACGCCGACCAGCAGTGCGGCCTGCGTGTCAGGGAAGTAACCAAGCACGCCGAATACAAACAGCATGAAGGCTATCGCTGCCGCCGGACCATAGGGCCAGAACGGCACCGGGAATTTCAGTTCGGCCACTTCTTCACGGCTCATGCTGCGACGCATGGCAACCTGGGTCACCAGAATCATCAGCCAGACCCACACCGTAGCAAAGGTTGCGATCGAAGCGATCAGCAGGAATACGTTTTCCGGGATCAAGTAGTTGAGCACAACGCCGCCGAGCAATGCCGCACCCATGACCAGTACGGTCATCCACGGTACACCGTGACGAGAGATTTTCGCGAAGCCTTTGGGCGCATGTCCCTGTTGGGCCAGGCCGTACATCATCCGTCCGGCGCCAAAGATATCGCTGTTGATCGCCGACACCGCTGCCGAAATCACCACGATATTCAATACCGTCGCCGCCGAGCCGATTCCCAGGTTGCTGAAAATCTGCACGAACGGGCTACCTTGGCTGCCAATCTGTGGCCACGGGTACAAGCACATCAGCACGAACAGGGTCAGCACATAGAACAGCAGGATGCGCATTGGAACGGCATTGATTGCCTTGGGAATGACGCGCTGCGGATCTTTAGCCTCACCAGCGGTGATACCGATGATTTCGATGCCGCCAAAGGCGAACATCACCACCGCGAACGAGGCAATCAGACCGCCGATGCCGTTAGGCATGAAGCCGCCATGATCGAACAGGTTGCTGATACCGACTGCGTGCTCCGCACTGGCATTGCTAAGACCGAAGGCCATGATGCCGAAGCCGGCCAAGATCATTGCCACAATAGCGGCGACCTTGAGCAACGACAGCCAGAACTCCATTTCACCGAAGACCTTGACGTTGCACAGGTTCAGGCCGCCAATCAGGAAAACAATCCCCAGCACCCAGATCCAGCGGGCGACCTCGGGAAACCAGAAGCCCATATAGATGCCGAATGCGGTGACATCGGCCAGGCACACAATGATCATCTCGAAGGCGTAGGTCCAGCCCAGGATAAAGCCCGACATGGGCCCCAGGTAGGTGCTGGCGTAGCTGCCGAACGAGCCGGATACCGGGTTGTGCACGGCCATTTCGCCCAGGGCGCGCATGACCATGAATACCGCTGCGCCGCCAATCAGGTACGCCAGCAGTACCGCTGGGCCGGCCATCTGGATGGCGGCGGCCGAACCGTAGAACAGGCCGGTGCCGATTGCCGACCCCAGTGCCATGAAGCGAATGTGACGCGCGGTAAGCCCGCGCTTGAGACCTTCTGCTTGTTGCATGTCACGTCCTTATTTTTGTTCTGGTCGTGAAAATGATCGGGCTGTTTCGACAACCATCGCGGGGCCGGCGCGCTCTCCCTGCAGCAGGAGCGGGCTTGCCCCGCGATGGGCCGCAATGCGGCCCCGAAGGATTTACAGACTAGGCAGGACCTTGGCCGGCAGCAGACCGGTGAGGGAGCCTTCGGCCAGGAGGGCAATAGCGGCCTCGATGTCCGGAGCGAAGAAGCGGTCTTTCTCGTAGAAAGCAACTTTGCCGCGCAGAGCCTGGCGGGCCTGCTCCAGCTTCGGCGAAGTTTTCAGGCCTTCGCGCAGGTCCAGGCCTTGCGCAGCAGCCAGCCACTCGACTGCAAGTACACCACGGGTGTTCTCAGCCATTTCCCATAGACGCTTGCCAGCAGCCGGCGCCATCGACACGTGATCTTCCTGGTTGGCCGAAGTCGGCAGGCTGTCGACGCTGTGCGGGTGAGCCAGGGCCTTGTTCTCACTGGCCAGGGCGGCAGCGGTTACCTGCGCGATCATGAAGCCGGAGTTAACCCCACCATTGGCCACTAGGAACGGCGGCAGTTGCGACATGTGCTTGTCCATCATCAACGAGATGCGACGCTCGCTCAGCGAACCGATTTCAGCAATCGCCAGTGCCATGTTGTCCGCCGCCATGGCGACCGGCTCGGCGTGGAAGTTGCCACCGGAGATCACATCGCCTTCTTTGGCGAATACCAGCGGGTTGTCGGAGACTGCGTTAGCTTCGATGACCAGTACGTCGGCGGCCTGGCGCAATTGAGTCAGACAGGCGCCCATGACTTGCGGCTGACAGCGCAGCGAGTACGGATCCTGGACCTTGCCGCAGTTCTGATGGGAGGCCGAAACTTCACTGCCATCACCTAGCAGGTCACGGTAGCAGGCAGCCGAGTCGATCTGGCCACGCTGACCGCGAGCTTCGTGGATACGCGCATCGAATGGCGAGCGTGAGCCCAGGACAGCTTCAACAGTCAGCGCACCAATCGACGTCGCAGCGGCGAACAAGTCTTCTCCTTCAAATAGACCGCGCAAGGCGTAAGCAGTGGATGCCTGGGTACCGTTGAGCAGTGCCAGACCTTCCTTGGCGGCCAGGGTCAGCGGTTCAAGACCGGCTACGGCCAGCGCCTCTGTGGCCGACAGCCATTGACCGTTGTGACGGGCCTTGCCTTCACCGAGCAGCACCAACGACATATGTGCCAGTGGCGCCAGGTCACCCGAAGCACCCACAGAGCCTTTGAGCGGGATGTGCGGATAGACCTCGGCGTTGATCAGGGCAATCAACGCATTGATGACTTTGCGGCGAATACCGGAGAAACCACGGCTCAGGCTGTTGACCTTGAGCACCATGATCAGGCGCACCAAGGCATCGTCGATGGGCTGGCCAACACCTGCCGCGTGTGACAGCACCAGCGAACGCTGCAGATTTTCCAGGTCGTGGCTGGCGATACGGGTCGAGGCCAGCAGGCCAAAACCGGTATTGATGCCATAGGCGGTACGGTTTTCCGCCAGAATCTGCTCAACGCAGGCAACGCTGTCGTCGATCTGCTGGTCAGCGCTGGCGTCCAGCTTGATTTTCACCGGCTGCTTGTAGATCGCTCGCAGTTGAGCCAGGGTCAGGGTGCCAGGCTTGAGGGTCAATTCAGTCACGTTAATGCTCCGTACTCGTGAGGCGTATCCGCCCGCATAGATATCAGTATCAACCAATTACCGCAGATCAGCCGGTGATCATCGGCAGGTTCAAGCCTTGTTCCTTGGCGCAGTCGATGGCGATCTGGTAACCGGCATCGGCGTGACGCATGACACCGGTGGCCGGGTCGTTA